>CACPAS010000014.1 GCA_902632055.1 uncultured OCS116 cluster bacterium
ATAAGGTGCATCATTTTTTATCAAATAAAAGGCTGATCACACAAAATGTCGATGGCTTAGACGGTAAAGCAGGAAACCCAGACTATATTGCGATTCATGGAAGACTTGATAAAGCCCTTATTTATGATGAAATGGATCATCTCTCTGAACTAATTGATGCACCATGGGATGAGATTGAAGAATTAGCGGATGGAGATGACGATATAAAATCTAGACTCCTTGATGCATTTAAAATTTCAAAACAAACAAAAAAACCTGAATTAGGCAAATCTCTACGTCCCTTTATTTTATTATTTGATGAATATTATACAGACCAATACAGAATGTCTGAAGCTGAAACTTGGATGAAGAATGCAAATCACATCATATTTATGGGAACATCATTTAGTGTAAACATAACAAATATTGCCCTAAGATATGCAATGCAAAATAATGCATTTATTGAAATAGTTGACCCGGAGCCAATAGATTTAGGCATACCGAAAATTAAGTATCATAAATCAACTGCGCAAGATTATATTATAAATAAATTTAGTTGATGATTAATGAGCATTGAAATAATTTTTGCACTTTTTATTTTTGCATTTGTCTCCTCAATAACACCGGGGCCAAATAATATTATGTTGATGGCCTCTGGGACAAACTTTGGTTTCCAAAAAACCATTCCACATATAGTTGGGATAAATATTGGATTCAGCACACTAATCTTTAGTGTTGGTATTGGTCTAATAGAAATATTTAGCCTATTTCCCTTCACACAAATAATTCTAAAATTTTTGTGTGGTGGTTATTTAACATATTTATCTTACAGAATTGCTGTATCTTCATCTGATATTGGTAAAGATGGAGAACAAAAATCAAAACCATTATCTTTCTTGCAAGCCTTATTATTCCAATGGGTGAATCCAAAAGGATGGACAATGGCGCTAGCCGCGATTTCCATATATTCCCCAGCAAACGCATTCTCGAGTATTATTCTTGTAACGGCTGCATTTTCGATTGTAAATCTTCCTTGTCAATGTTTATGGGCTCTGCTAGGACAACAATTCCGACGCCTTATGACAAACAGTTATAAATTGAGAATATTCAATTATATCATGGCTTTTTTATTGATGCTTACACTTGTTCAAATATTTATTATTAGCTAATTAAGAGCGCAGCCTTCTCGCCTTAATTACAACTTGTAATAATAATTTATTGTATTACTTTATAACTACTCATAAATAAACAAATCCATACTTGATGCAAAATTTCATTGTTAAGAATATTATCTCTCTTTTAATGGGTTTTGTTGGTGGGTACATCTTCACACTATATAATTTCCCATTGCCATGGATGCTTGGTTCCTTTACGATATCTCTCTTTTTATCAATACCAATTGGGTATTTTGATATTGATAATAGATTACGACGAATTGCATTACCAATTTTGGGCGTTTTGATTGGTTCGTCCTTTACGCCAGAAATTTTGAAACAAATATATAATTGGCCTAAGGGGATCTCCCTCGTATTTATTTATGCATTTATAGTCTCTGTTGTGGGTTATTTATACTACCGTAAAATTGCTAAATGGGACATGGTGACATCTATATTTTCTGCTCCACCTGGTGGTTTGGCAGAACTAGTGTTTATAGGCTCAGACGCTGGCGCTGATGAGAGGAAAATGATACTGGTTCATTCTCTACGGATCGCACTCGTGGTAATTACCAGTGCTCTTATTATTAAGTTCTATTTTAATACTGATTTTGCTCGGATAATAATAAAAAATCCACCTCTTCATCTTATTGGTTTTACCGATTGGTTTATCATGCTATTCTGCGCTGTTGTTGGCGGTGTTTTGGGTCTAAAATATAAGCTACCTGGCGGCGCCCTTTTCGGGGCATTGCTACTGAGTGCTTTTTTTCATCTAACTTCATTAACTGATGTAAAGCCCCCCTCATTCATTGTTGCTTCAGCGCAAATTATACTCGGTACAAGCCTTGGTGTGAGATTTCATGGTATCACAAAAAGAGAATTTAAAGATACAGTTATTCATGGCTTTGTTATGGCTACCATAATGATAAGTACGGCTCTAGCCATTGCAGTTATAAGTTATAAAATCGTTGATATTGATCCAAGAGCTCTATACTTATCAATGGCGCCTGGTGGTTTCACGGAAATGCTTCTTCTCTCTTTAGCTATCGGGGTTGAGTCAGCTTTTATCGCAACTTGTCATTGTCTCCGAATTTTTTTAATATTATCATGTATACCGTTTGCATCACATATGACAAAAAAAAATAGGAACAATGAATGAAGATTATAAGTATTAGAGAAAACCCAATAAAACTCAATCTCTCACTAAGTAATTCGATGTTTTCCTTTAAGGAAATGACAACCTCAATTGTTAAAGTGGAAGTTGATGATGGAAAAAATATTCACAACGGTTATGCATTCAATTCAACGGGAAGGTACGCGTGCGGTGCTCAAATGCGCAACAGGTTCATACCTCGTCTTTTAGCTGCAAAAGACAATGATCTTCTTGATGACGATGGTTGTATAAATACAATGAAAGCCCTTCACGTTATGCTAGTTGGTGAAAAGCCCGGTGGGGACATGGAGAGATCTGTAGCTATTGGTACAATTGAAACAGCCTTGTGGGATGCAATTGCAAAATCAAAAAACTTACCACTTTATAAATTATTATCTGTTAAATTTCCTAATTATAAATCTACAAATAAAATGTTTTGTTATGTAGGTGGTGGTTATTATGACGTAGGTAAGACAATTAATGATCTCAAAGATGAAATAAAAAGAAATTTTGATAATGGCTATCGACTAATGAAAATCAAGATAGGTGGTGCGCCTATCAAAGAAGATATAAAAAGGGTCGAGGCTGCAATTGAAGCAACTGGCTCAGCTGAAAAAGTAGCCTTAGATGCCAATGGGGGTCTAAAAGAGAGTAATTACATTGCCTACGCAAAAGAGTTATCCTCATATGGGTTAAAATGGTTTGAAGAACCAACACATCCGTCAAATTTCTCTAGATATAATGAATTCATTAGTATATATGGTAACCCAGTTGCCGGGGGTGAAAATCTATACTCGATACAAGATTTTTTAAATTTAGCTAGATATGGTGGCTTTCGTGAAAATCGCGATATAATTCAAATAGATGTACCCCAAAGTTATGGGATAAGCTATTTCGATGAGGTACTAAAAGAATTAAGAAAAATTAATTGGGATGTAAATTCCATTATGCCGCATGGTGGTAACCAGATGTCACTTCATGTTGCATGTGGATTTGGTCTTGCGATGTGTGAAGCATATCCAAATGTGTTTGGAGTTTTTTCAGGATATGATGATAGTTATCAATTAAACGATGGGTATCTCCAATTAAATGATAATCCGGGCATTGGTTTTGAAGGTCAAAACGAACTATTTAATTTATTTGAGAATATTGAATAGATGCAGAATTACAAGATTGCAATTGTTGGCTCAGGGATTATTGGTATGACATTAGCCTTACAATTGAGCGCAATTAACCATATAAACATTACTTTGTTTGGCAAAAAGCCAAAATATAGTGAATTTAAAACCACGGCCATACTGGCAACATCTTTCGATATATACCAACAACTACTTGGGCTCACTGTACCACATCCACAAATATCCGAGTTAAAAAAATTTAAAATTATAGATGAGCTTAAACCAAAAAAGAAAATTATTGACTTTGATGCTACTGAAATAAATCTCAATAGCTTTGCGTACAACATAAGAGATAATTATCTAGCTGATAGGCTTTATGAAGAGGTAAAAAATAACAACTCCATCACCTACAAGAGTGAATTCATTAAAGGTTTGGAGGATGGTCTTGATAAAACAATTTTATATACCTCACATGGCTCAGTCGGGTACGACTTGGTTATTGGTGCCGACGGTCGTAATTCAGTCATAAGACAATTAGCGGGTATTAATTTTTCAAAAAAAACGTACAAAGAAAATATTCTAGTAACAGAAATTGAGCATAGTAATCAAAATAATAATACAAGTTTTGAGATTCAACGTAATGGTAGTTTGCTTACATCAGTTCCAACTGGTGATAAAAAATCGGCAATTGTCATGATTGATCAGTCCCAAATAATTGAAAAAATGACAGTGGATGCTCTTGATAAAATTATACGAGACAGTCTACTTCCGTATCTTGGAAAAACGAAGGTGAATAAGAGATATTCAACATTTCCTAGTCAAACAATTAATGCTGAAAAATTATTCAGAAATAGAGTAATGCTAGTTGGGGAGTCAGCACATGTAATACCACCCATTGGAGCTCAAGGTCTTAATCTCGGACTGCGCGATATAATTACTTTCTGCAAAATTTTGTCTGATAATGAAAGAAAAAATCCAGGCTCAAAAACTATCCTAAGCAGTTATAATAATTTACGTTGGCTTGATATATACAAAAGATATAAGTCTGTAAATCTATTATACCAGAGTATGATGAGCAATAATGCTGCATATTCAGCGCTGAGAAATATTGGTTTCCTAACACTAAATAAATCAAAAAGAATGAAAAAAACACTTCTCTCAGAGGGCCTATCAGTTAATAATTAGCGACAGTTATATGAAAAAGTTAAGGCAATTTATTGAATATTTATTTCTCCTATTATTTTATTTATTTATTTCATTGTTCCCCGTACATGTAGGATCAAAGATAACTGGATATTTAAGCATGTTTATTTTCATGTCCATGTCCCTCAACAGAAAAAAGAGGGTGAAGAACCAGCTTTGTAAATATATGAATTTAAACGAAGAGGAGTCCCATCAACACGCAAAATTAATTTATTACCATTTTGGTCAGAATATGGCGGAACTAGCAATGATGAAATCGATGCTAAAAAGAAAATATCACCTCAATTATCCAAAACCACCAAACCAAGATAATAAGGGCAATATTTATGTCACTGCTCATTTTAGTAATTGGGAGATTGTTGGCATTCCAATATCCCAATCAGGTCAAAAATTAGCCTGTGTATATAGGCACATAAGCAATCCGTTCATAGATAGGTTCGTACTGAAACGTAGATCTTTAATATACGAAGGGGGATGCTACGAAAAATTTAATGTAACTGCAATGGACCTTGTTAAATTAATAAACAACAATATTAATGTAGCTTTACTTTGTGATATGAGATGGTTCGGGGGAATTAATATTGAATTTTTAGGACATAAAGCCAATTCAATGACAATTCCTGCTGTGTTAGCCCTGAGGACTGGTGCTGATATTTATTCAATAAAAGCCGACAGAATGACAAATTCGAATTATTCAATTACAATTGATAAAGTTGACATTAGAAAAAACAAGGATAAAGATAATACTATCTTGAATATAACAACTAAAATAAATAATATTTATAGTAGTTGGATTTCATCAAACCCATCCGAATGGTGGCTCTGGAATCACGAAAAATGGAAACAAAAAGATGAAGAATAGTAAAAAAGCTACATTTAATATTGGACAAATTGTAAAACATAAATATTACCCATTCAGGGGCGTTGTATTCGATATAGATCCAGAATATGCAAATACTGAAGAATATCTAATGTCAATTCCTCAAAAAATTAGACCGACTAAAGACCAACCATTCTACCATCTATTAGCTGAAAATAGTGAAACCGAATATATTGCCTATGTATCAGAACAAAACCTTGAACTTGATGACTCGGATGAACCAATCACCCATGATGAGTTGTACAATTTTTTTGATGAATATGTTGATGGCAGCTATAAATCAATAAGAAATCTTAAGCACTAGTTTCTATTTATTGTAAGCTTTCGTAAAACCAATCAGTGAGACTGAAGCGTCTATCGATTTACCGTTTACAGATGTGAACCTCATCTTAATAACACTTCCATCCTTTAATTGCTGTATGGTTGTGTCATCAATTTCTAGTAAACCTTGGCATCCCTGTACATTGTAACATGCATTGTAAGGCATTGAATTTGTTTGATTATCATCTATCTGATATAAAACGCCACTTTGAAGCTTAACCCCCAGTGGGGCATGTATAAATAATTTTTTTTGTTCACCATTTAGCTCTACCACCCCAACACGTGAAAACCAAACTGTTTGATCTCCATAATCCATATTTTGTCCATAGCTTATTTGGCAGATAGTATTAATATCTTCTGTTTCGCAGATCTTATCCCATGAAGGTTTATTATCATGATTATCAGCATATGCTGTTGACATAACGAATAAAAAAACAAAAAATGTTATTATGTATCTATTTATGTGTAACATTATCATGCAGATCAAAAATTTTAAAAGGCGTAAACGCTTTAGAAATAATAACAGATTTTATATGACATTAAACATAAAAATTAAAACAAGTTTCTCACTTCTGCTAGTCTTTTTGATTATCCAATCCGTCACAAAAACATTTGCCACTGAAATTTATGAACGAGAGTCAATATCAATGCATGGAGAACCTGCTCTTAATTCAGATTTCGATAGTTATCAACATGCGGAAATAAATCCAACACAAGGAGGCATACTAAGGCTTGCATCCCTTGGAACATATGACTCAATGAATCCTTTTATTGTAAAGGGCAGGTCAGCGTATGGTATACGAAACCATGTATTTGAGAGTCTGCTATCACGAAATTATTCTGAACCTTTCTCATTATACGGACTAATTGCTGAAAAAATAACTTTCCCAGAAGATCGCAAATGGATTGAATTTCATATAAACAAAAATGCCTATTTTTCAGATGGAAAAAAAATTAGTCCATCTGATGTACTTTTCTCTTTTAACCAATTAAGAGAATTTGGAAGACCTAATCATCGAAATTACTACTCGAGAGTTAAAGAAGTTAATATAACTTCCAATGATACAATAAAATTTACAATAGACGAAAACGATAATGATAGAGAATTAATCTTAATATTGGGTTTGATGCCGATACTACCCAAGCACGTTTATGATAATGGAAAATTTCTGGAAGCAAATCTGGAGGTACCAATTGGATCGGGCCCATATATTGTTCATAAAATTGATCAAGGCAAAAATATCACATACAAAAAAGATCCTAATTACTGGGCAAAAGATCTTGCTGTGAATAGAGGCATGTATAATTTTGAAAAAATTTCGGTGGATTACTATTTAGATGACAATTCAAGATTCGAAGCATTTAAAGCAGGTCTTTTTGATTTTTATCAAGTATGGGACCCAACAAGATGGAATAGCCTAAAGTCTGAAAGAAAAGTTAGAGATGGTGATATATCTCTGCTGAATATCACAAGAAGAACACCCGCGGGAATGCTGGGGTTGGCGCTAAATACAAGAAAAGAAATATTATCTGATATTAATGTCAGAAGAGCCCTATCTGCTTTATTCGACTTTGAATGGATTAATAAGAATCTTTATCACGGCTTATACAAAAGAACAGTAGGTTTTTATGATAACTCATATTTATCATCGATAGATACACCAATTTCGTCCCTCGAGATGAAGCTCATGGGAGAGAGTGCGGTCGAAACGTACATAATAAATTCAAGAAACTCTAAATTAATTGATAAAAAAAATATGAGAGAAAGGCTGCAAAGCGCCCTGAGCATCTTTCAGTCGAATGGGTATATTGTAGAAAACTCAAAGCTTATTAACGAGAAGACACGAGAGCCTTTTGTTATTGAATTTTTAATATCAGATAAAAGACAGGAAAAATATGCCCTTAATTACAAAAAAAACCTTGAGAAAATTGGTATTGAGCTAATTATTACCATGGTTGATTCTACACAGTATCAAAAAAGGAAACAGAATTTTGACTTTGATATGATTGAGCATTTTTGGTATGCATCACTGTCACCTGGTAACGAACAATACTTTTATTGGGGAAGCGAAAGTGCTCAAGCGGTAGGCAGCAGAAATTATTCAGGTATTAACGACCAAAATATTGATAATATGATAGATAATATGATAGCAAGTAAGACTAAAGAAGATTTTATTGCAGCCACTAGGTCACTTGATAGATTATTGATCTCGGGACATTATGTTATACCCCTTTTTCACTGGCCACATCAGTGGGTTGCAACAAGTAATAAAGTTTCACAGCCAGCGACATTATCACTTGATGGCTACAAAATTAATAGCTGGTTCATCAATGCTGAGTAATACCTTTATCTAAACTATCAATTATCTGTATGGCTGACTCTGACTCGAGAACTTCTTTATTAAAGCATTTTACGAATAACAAATTGTTCTTCTTAATTTGAGCCTGACCCTTGGTTCCCTCAATCCAAACAAATAGGTTATCATGAAGATTAAAATATTTCTCATTGAATGATATATTAATTCCATCCCTAGCGAATTCAACTTTACTTATATTGAGATTTTTACATTTTAATTTCAGTGATAATATTATTAATAATTCACTTACTTCGCTTGGTAACATACCGAATCTATCTATCAATTCGTTTTTCATATCCTCGAGTTCGTCTTGTTTTCTTGACTCGGATAGCCTTCGGTAAATGCTCATTCTTACTCTTATATCATTTATATAATCCTCTGGAATGTAATAAGAGTTATTTGTTTTTATAATAGGCGACCAATCCTTTCCTTCTGAAGGTCTATTTCTGATATCATTGATTTCATCCTCTAGCATTGAGTTAAATAGCTCTATGCCAACATCTTTTATATGCCCTGATTGTTTGCTACCTAGTAAATTACCCGCACCACGTATATCTAAGTCGTGCGTAGCGAGTTTAAAACCCATACCTAAACTATCTAAATTCTGCAAAATTTGAAGCCTAGCGAGAGCATTCTTAGTCATATTGCGACGTGGAAGTGTTACATATGCTGATGATTGAATTTTTGAACGACCTACTCTACCCCTTATTTGATATATTTGTGATAAGCCAAAATTATGTGAGTTTGTAATTATGATTGTATTTGCATTTGGTATATCAAGGCCAGATTGAACGATTGATGTTGCAATTATCAAGTCATATTTATTTTCATAGAAATCATCCATAATTCTACTTATTTCATTATTCTTCAGTTTTCCGTGTGCGATTGCGTATTTTATCTCTGGAATATTTTTTATGACAAAGTCTTCAATTTTTGCAATATCTTTTATCTTTGGGCATATTATGAAGGACTGTCCGTTTCTTTCTTTTTCCTTCAAAATTGCGTTCCTTATTAGTGTTGGCTCAAAGTAATTTACAGATGTCTTAATAGGGAGCCTACCCTCTGGTGGGCTAAAAATGAGTGACATATCCCGAATTCCGTTAAGAGACAATTGTAAACTTCTTGGAATTGGAGTTGCAGATAGCGATAGGATATGGGTCCTTAAAGAGTGCTTCTTCAGATACTCTTTCTGTTTGACGCCAAAACTTTGCTCTTCATCGATAACAATTAATCCTAAATTCTTAAATGTAATATTATCATTCAAGAGTGCATGAGTACCAATAATTATATCTGTTTTTCCATTTTGAATATTTTCTAGAATTTCATCGCGCTTCTTTTTTGGTGTAAACCTACTCAAGCAATCAATATTTACTGAAAATTTCTCAAACCTTTTAATAAAACTCTCAAAATGCTGTCTTGCAAGTAACGTTGTTGGAACTAATATTGTAACTTGATAACCGCTGGATACTAATAAGAAGGTAGCCCTGAGTGACAGCTCGGTTTTCCCAAAACCAACATCACCACATATGAGCCTGTCCATTGGAGTACCCTTTTTTAAATCTTCTAATATATCCTTTTCTGCTTTTTCTTGGTCATTTGTTTCAGAGTATGGAAAATGAGATATAAATTCACTATATCTGTTATCTGGAATTATGATAGGTGCAGTTGATATTTTTCTTTTTGCTTCAATATTTATCAATTCAAAAGCTATCTCTCTTATTTTATCTTTTGCTTTTGCTTTTCTGTATTGCCAACTCGCTGCACCCAATTTATCTAATTCGATGCTATCATTGTTGGAATGCGAATATAACGATAATAGATCTATATTCTCAACAGGGAGATGAACCTTATCATTGTTTTTATAATTCAACTCTAAGCAATCATAAGTAACTCTATTTGTTGTAATTTTTTTTAGGCTTTCAAATTTACCAATACCGTAATCTCTATGTACAACAAAGTCTCCCACATTAAGTGACGTAATTTCTTTAAGATAATTAATCGACTTTTTATTATTTATGTTCTTAGGTTTACCCTTTATGTTGAATATTTTATCATAAGATATATATAGACAATCTTCGGTAATTATATTACCTACATCAATTTTGTTTGTTATATATATGGAGTTCTTTTCATTAACTTCATCTTGCTGTTCTATTATTTTTGTTTGTACAGATATCGGAGCTACACTCTTAATATATGACTCAGCATTTTTTCTATTTTGCGCGCTAACTACTATCGGATATTTTTTATAATGCTTATTTATTATGGCAATTATTTTTTCTTGTCTTTTTTTAATTTCATGATTTGTCTCCAGATAATTTTCATCAATTGGTTGAATATCTACATCAAAAAAATCATAATTTTCAATATTATCTATACTTGGTTTTTGTGGTGCCGATATTAGCAGGACTCTACTTCTAAATATCTTATCTAATTCGTTTGCATTTACAAAAAGCTCACTTGGATTTAATGGCTTGATCATATCTTTTACAAACTCATCATTTTCATTCAGAGTTGACTTATAAGCATAGACTTCATTTATATTTTGAATAATAATATCGGCTTCAAATTTAGATGTCTCGGATACCACAATTCTCGAATTTGGGACAACTAAATTAATTGTTTCTAATTTTTCAAAAAAAAGTGGGAGATATTGCTCTAGGCCATTGATCCTACATCCTGATGTAATACTTTCATAAATGAAGTCTTTATCTTTTCTTTTAAAATTATGTATGTAAGATCGCCGAAAATTATTAACATTATCTTCAAATAAATATATCTCAGAAAATGGATGGATATTTACACTTGAAACATTTTTTATTGTTTTTTGACTTTGAAAATCAAAGTATCGGATAGACTCTACATTATCACCAAAAAAATCTAATCTAATTGGGTAGGTATAATTTGGGCTAAATAAATCAATAATCCCTCCCCTATTTGTATAAGTTCCAACTTCTATAACATTATCAACTTTTTCATATCCAATCCTCTCAATGTACTCTAGAAAATTTGAGTAAGTAACATTTTCGTTGACCTGAACCTTTCTTTCTTCATAAATTTCAATATCTTGGAGCCTTTGTAATAAGCACTTTATGGTTGTTATAACTATAAATTTGTTATTATTCCTTATATATTTTTTAAGCTTTATAATATTATTTATGCGAGATGCTTTTATGGGTCTAGATGGACCAAAATTATCATAATAGGGACAATCCCACTCGCATAATTTTATAATTTTTACAGATTTATTAATGAATTTTATTGATGAGTAACAACGATTAATCTCATCATTAGAATTGACGATATAAATAAGATTTTCATTATTTTTGGAATAATATTGCAAGAGTGCCAGCAACTGGGAGCTAGAAGGCACACCTTTTATGCAAATATTTTTATGCAATTCATTAGCTGAGAACATTAATTTGATTGGCTTTTAGATATGCTCTAATTTTAATAACAATATCATTTAGTGCATTATCAGTTGGAACTTCAAACTTAACAATCCATTTGTATATATCAGGATCTTCTGAATTTAATAAGGCCTCATAATCATTTATATCATCTTTGGACATTTGATTGATATTTTCAGTAATATAGTTACCAAGTATGAGGTCCAATTCCTTCGTACCTCTATGCCAAGATCTGTAGATTAGTCTATTTTGAAATTCGTTTTTCATAAAAATTAAAATAATATTATCGTACTTAATAAATTATGTCTCATTTGTGAAATTACAATTTTTATTATGGAAAATCATGAATTTAATGGATTATTCACAGACTTGTCAGTCATCAAAGGTGTTGGCAACCAGAGCTATAATAAGTATTGCAGGTTAGTTGGAAAAGAGAAGGTCCGAATAATTGACTTATTATGGCATTTTCCACACAAGATAGTCCAAAGGAATAACATTTCTAAAATAAGAGATCTCAGAGACGGCGAGATACAAACAATTTGTGGCAAAATAGAAAAACATAAGAAGGGTTTTAGGAATGCACCTCACCAATTTGATATCTATGACGGGACTGGAATATTAAATCTTATTTACTTCAAGTTACCGTTTTATATGGAATCTAAGCTAAAGGTGGGAAATACAAAGTATATTTCTGGTAAAGTAAAAGAAATTGGATCAAAGAAACAAATTGCTCACCCTGATTTAATTCTATCTTTGGACGAATTTTCATCCCAAAGAAAATTTGAGCCAATCTACTCATTGACCAGTGGTTTATCAAATAAACAAATAATACAGACTATTGAAAATATATTTAAATTCATAGACAGGATGGAAACTTTTATTGACTGGCATTCTGAATCTTTCCTTAGGGAGAACGGTTGGAAAGGTATTATAGAGACACTCAAGGATATTCACCTACCAGATATTGATTACTTTAATGATCTCTATGAAAATCCAACAAGGAGACTTGCATACGATGAAGTTCTTATAAATCAGATTAAAATTGAGCACATAAGAAGATTACGCATGAAATCAAATGGTATAAAAATGTCCAAGGAAAACCCAATTATTGATAAATTAAGTAAGAGACTTCCCTTCAAACTTTCCGAGTCACAAAATAAGGCAATTAATCAAATATATGCGGACATGTCAAAGCCAAATCAAATGATAAGATTACTGCAAGGCGATGTCGGTAGTGGTAAAACAATGGTATCTTTTTTCTCTGGATTGAAATGCATCTTTTCAGGCTACCAGTTTGCATTAATGTCACCTACAGAAATACTCGCCAAGCAACATTACAATAATTTTAAAAGATTTGCCTCTATTACAAAATTTAAATGTTGCTTATTAACATCCAGTACGACCGCAGAGGATAGAAAAAATATATCAGAAAAAATAAGAAATGGGGAGATACATGCCATTATTGGAACACACTCGCTATTTCAGGAAAATATTAATTACAAAAACCTTGGTTTGGTAGTTATAGATGAGCAGCATAGGTTTGGAGTCCATCAGAGACTATCTCTGCAGAAAAAATCTGTGGCAGGCAAAGCCGATTTATTATTGATGACTGCAACACCGATACCAAGAACACTCATTCAAATTAAATACGGTGATATTGATGTATCAGAACTTGAAAATCTTCCGAATAGAAAAGAAGTCAAAACAACCATTGTGTCTATAACGAAGATTACAACTATCATAGAAAGACTGAACAATATTTGTAATCATAAAAATAAGGTATTTTGGATATGTCCCCAAATACAATCAAACGATAATAACAATATGTCGGTTAATGATCGCTATGATTTTTTAAAGCAAAACATGAAACAAAATATTTCAATTATTCACGGTAAAATGTCAGAAAATGATAGGGATAGCCAAATGAATGATTTTCTTGAAGACAGGACCAATATTTTGGTTGCAACATCAGTTATTGAGGTTGGTATAGATATTAAAGCAGCAAATATAATTGTAATTGAGAATGCAAATAATTTTGGATTAAGCCAGATCCATCAATTAAGAGGTCGCGTTGGACGAAATGACCAAGCTTCATGGTGCATATTATTACATGATAATACTCTCAATGAGATAGCAAAGAATCGGCTAAAAATTATAAGAGATAGTAATGATGGATATAAGATTGCAAAGGAGGACATGCTAATACGCGGTTATGGAGATATATTTGGATATAGGCAGTCGGGGTTTAGAGATTTTAAGGTATTGAATGAAGCTTTGATTAGTGAGATTGGTAAGAAAGCTGAAAAAGATAGCAAGCTTATTCTTGATGGAATATTAAATAGTAACGAATACAAAATAAGATATAAAAGATTATTTGACTTCTACGAAGCTCATGAATTTAAATATATAGTCAGCTGAGTTATCAATCAGGATTAACAAGGCCGGCTGAGATTATTAATTTAGCGGCATCCTCGACTGACATATCAAGAATTTTAACATCTTTTTCCGGAAGGAATAGCAGAAAACCTGATGTTGGATTTGGGGTCGTTGGTAAAAAAACGGACAAATAAACCTCATTATCTTTTGATATTTTTTTTAGGAGTTCACCTTTCGTATTCGTAGAAACAAAGCATACAGAATGGACACCCTTTCTTGGGTACTCTATAACAGCCGCTTTTGAAAAATTTCTCCCATCCTCAGAAAATACTGTTTCAAAAATTTGCTTTAAACCTTTGTATATACTCCTTAAAACAGGTGTTTTATTTAACAACGACTCACCAAACCTTAAGAAACCTGTGCCAAGAAAGTTAGCAGCCAGAAAACCAAATAGCGTCAAAAGAAAGAAACCAATAACTAGACCAACCCCTGGAATCGAAAATGGCAGAATATTCTCTGGTAAAAATTTATCGGGCAATAAAGGTGTAAAAATTGCATCAATTTTATTTATAAACCACCAACCAACAGCAAGTGTTATCGCAACAGGCGCAGATACAACAAGTCCTGTTAAAAAATATGAACGAATTTTCTTTATCATTTTTTTGCCCTGTTTACATTGCGCTTTCTATTGTGAAGGAGTAGTTATACTTTGTTAAGCTATCAGCTATCTTATCCATCCTAGATTTATTTGCAAAAGGTCCAATAATAATATTATACGTTTTTGAACCACCTTCATTGATATTCTCAATCATCTCGGGCCTGATCCCACTCAATGCCCTGAAATTATCATTTACTACCTTATTTATTTTAACTTTTGCAGAGGATAAGTCTAGACCTTTGCTTATGAGAATGTAATTAACCTGTTCATTATATATTCTTTCAACATTTTTCTTTATCTCACCTTCTTCTTTTTGTACAACTTTCAAGTTTTCCTTTTCTTCTATATCAATCAGATTATTTACCTCTTTTTCATCAGAATTCTCCATAAGCATTGTACTTAGTTCTGCGCCATCATCAGATTTAAAGTTTAGAATATTATTGTATAGTTCAGCGTCCTTTAAAACATAATCGCTTGGCTTACTATCGCGAAATTCAATATCTTCTTTGCCAAAAAAGTTACCAACATTGAGTGAAAATCTATCTTTAATAGTATTTATTTTGTCCTCAACGCCGATATTCTCAATATTTTGAGCATCTAATTTCTCTTCAATTTTATCAATCTTTGATAACTTCTCTATTGTGTCAACATCTTTAATTGCAAGATCATCTTGGCCAATTTTAGAACGAGCCAAAGACCTTTTTTCTAGTGCGGTAATTTGCTCTTCTTCACTAAGAAGATCTAGCCACAGAGAATTTGTAATATCTGTTATGGCAGAAATGTAATTTTCAGACTCATAATTAGAAAGTCCTCTATAAAAGAATGCGCGTGTGAGTGTGACATCATCCAGACCACCTGACTTTATGAGATCATCTAGTATTGAAATTGATTGCTCATATTGTTCCTTTGAGTATAAGTCTATTGATTTTTCAAGATCTTCCATGTAAACGCGTGAGATCGCATCGACAGGATTAATATTAAGAAGTAAAAATATATAAAAAAATAAAGTAAGGAATTTTTTTGGTATTTTCATGCGTTACAAAATATTGAAATTAACAGATATTGCTTGAATATAAATCATATTTTAATACAACAATATTTAATAAAACATTTATTAAGCAAAAAAAAATGGGAAAATTAATATTAAATAAAAAATATAAGATATCAGAGTTAATTCTTATTGGTCTAATCACCCCAACCCTTATTCTGGTCTATCGTCTAGCAGAGAATGTAATTTTAATATTATGGTTAATTACTGTTTATGGGTGCTTTATTTACATGAAATATCACAACCGCTCAAAACTTACACAAATATTCAATTTCCATGCCTTCACAATGAAAAACATCAACATAATATTAGTGCGGTGGCTTTTTCTTACAATTGCGATCTACTTGATAACTTTCTATTTTTATAATGATAAATTATTCACAATTCAAAAACAGAACCCCTATTTTTTAATAATAATTTTTCTTGTCTACCCCATCCTATCAGCGCTCCCGCAAGAATTTATATTTACAACATTCTTTTTTAGCAGATACGCAGATATAATACCTAAAAAGCTACAAATCTTGACAAGTGCAATAATATTCATGTATGCCCATGTTCTCTTCATTAACTTTATTGCACCTTTTTTATCAATCTTTGGAGGACTAATATTTGCAAATACATACAAAAAGACAAATTCACTTGCCCTTGTAACATTTGAACATTCCTTATATGGGAACTCTCTATTTTTTATGGGTCTTGGGTACTATTTTTGGGGTGGCTCAGTTGGACTTACATAATATTTTGTTGAACGCCATCAATGGGGATGAATTTATTAAATAAACCCAAAACAATAATATCATCAACATTATAGCCAAATGATCTAATGACAGATGTATCTATTCTGAATCTTGAAAGAACAATGTAATTATCATGTTTAATCACACTATTCGATTGTAAAATAAGAAACGCAATTCCTGATGCCAGGTTAGCCGTATCATTATCCGCACTGATTTGCAGTGCATACTCCCGAATATAGTTGGATATGTATTGCTCAAAATCATCTTTTGATGGATTAGTTAATAATAATATTAGAAAAATGCATGCACCCAAGAAATACACATAAACCTTTTTCTTCATCTTTCTTTATTTTCTCCGATCTGTGTTTTTCTATATTGATCCATAATTCTATTTCCGCTTGCAGCAAGAGCTTCAAGCTTACTACCAAGATTTTTGGCAATTAACTCCCCATACCGTTTTAAAATTATACCGTTAACAATCACAGTATCAATATCATTCGAGTTAGAGTGAAAGATAATCGTGGATATAGGATCATGCATTGGGACAAAATTTATTTTGTTTTTTTTGAACATAATTAAGTCGGCTTTTTTACCAGGTGTGATCGAGCCAACTTTGTCATCTATCCCAAATGACCTTGCGGCATCAATCGTTGCCCATTCAAATGCTTTCCTTGTTGTAACCTTCATTGTGTTTGGGGGTAGATTGTTTATCTCATAATTTTCTAGTGTAAATTCATGCCTTACAGCCTGAAGAGCAAATCTTATCACGTTTAGCATATCGCCAGCCATTGCCGACTCAATATCAGAACCAAAATTAAAAGCACCACCTCTTTCGATTAATCTTTTTGTGAGTGGATTACCAAATCCCATCTGGAGCTCCTCTTCAGGTGTTATTGAAAATGTGCAAGACGAGTCAACTAAAACATCCAACATTTCATTTGTTATATTATTTGCATGCACAATATTTGTCTTTTTATTTAATAAATTTTCTTTTTTTAGTACATTAAATCCATCTGGTGTTAAGAAATTACCACCAACATGCATACTAATAATCAAATCAAGATCTCGCGCGAGCTGAAAGTCAGATTTACAAACTTCAAGTGTTGACTGTTGAGGACCAAGAACAGCCATACCGAGTTTATACATATCATCATCAAAAAAATACTCTTTACTCAGACGGAGAATTTCTTCTCGAGGATGAGGTATTTCACTGAAATGAGGCATCCCTTCTTTTGGCTTATGTTTTGGTGAACCGTGTAAGAAGATTGCCCTAACATTCGAGTCAACTAAGCCTTTTATCGCAGCATCAGTATGATCTGGGGTTGGATTATTGTGGCACCAATCAACAATTGTTGTCGATCCAGTATTAATCTGATAGAGAGCGCCAATATAATTACCAATGTACATATCGTCTGGTTCATAAAATGAGGCGAGTCCAGCATGAATTGAAGCTAAATAATCCGATAAAGTCCAATCAGTTGCAATTCCCCTTAAGCCAGTTTGCCAAGTATGTATGTGGCCATTAATAAAACCTGGACAGATTAGATAATTCTCTGCATCTATAATTTCCGCATCTGCACTTATATGAGGCTGCACTTGCACAATTATACCATTATCTATTAGGATATCGGTATCTAATGGATCACCGATATGAGCGTCCATGGAAATCAAGTGTGCATTTTTTATTAAGATACGTTTCATTGCAGATAACCCAATTCTGACAACATATCATAATATTAATATTATGTGTTATTTATGAAAAGATATTTGCACAAGTGATACTAAATAAAATAACGTCAATAGATAAAGTTAATTGTGATCATGCAAAAAATATTGACTTAATTTTCTTTAAAAATCTGCCTTGATAAGACATAAAATAGGAGAACTGCCCTAGAGGAATTGCCACAACCAAAACGATTATTTGATATAATATAAAGATACTTACAACTCTCAGGAATAATATCAAAAAATCATTAGTTAGGAAATTGGAAATAAAAGCTGTCAGAATATCTGACGCATAAAGTGCAAGCATACCACTTAGAGAAAAAACAGCAAAAACTAAAAATAACTTCGAGATATTATTAACATGGAATAACTTTAATAGTTGACTGATCATGAAATTGATACCACTTTATTAACTATGACGAAAACATCTTGGCTAATACTATTTTTACTTTTGGTCTTAATTATTGGCACGTATATCTCCCGTAATAGTAACTTACCTACACCACCACATTATGAGTGTAAAGAAAATTTATTTGAGTATGTGGTATTTAATAAATGTACGTACAGGGACCAGAATATGGATCACTCCTCCGAGCCCGCATAAATTCCTGCTGTTTCCGGCCAAAGTGCTTTTATTATCTTGAAATGTGAAATATCTACTGTTGCGTCCATGTGCAGAAATATACTTGCATCTCTCATAAGCTTTTCAACTCCTGCATCAAGCATAGCCCCCATTCCGCCATGAAGCTCCATTGCGTTTTGACAAACATTTAGTATTTGCTGTGATGCAAATACTTTCGATTGCCAACATAAAGCATCAGCGTCACTTGTCTTCATATCACAAGCATATGCTGCTTGCATAACCAAACTTCTAACCGCCGATACCTTTGTGGCCATATCAGCAAGTCTAGAAGCTACAATTTGATGCTTAATCAGAAGCCTACCTCCTCTGCTGTAATTTTGAACAAAATCAGCTGTTCTTTCTAGTGCAGCCTGACCAACACCCAAATTTTTTGCTGACTGAATTATTTTTCCAGGCCTGAAATATACACCAGCCTTTGATAAAGCAGCCCCCTCATAAAGCAAATTATTGTCTGGAACAAAGCAGTCAATAAACTCAAGTTCACCATTATTCATATACCTACAACCAATAGTTTCATTACATCGCGTTATACTGAAGCCTTCTGTTCCCCTTGGCACAATGAAAGAAGATGTTCCGTCCATCATACCTTTACCAGGAGAGGTGTTTGCATAAACGACATAAAGGCCTGCATCATAACCATTGCTTATATAGTGTTTTCTACCATTAATAAGCCATCCACCGTTAACTTTTTTAGCTTTTGTGTCCATAGCGGCCTCGGGTGCATTATAGCCGAGCCAACGATCCGATGCCCCTTTTGGTTCTGTTAAAGCATGAGCAAACAAGAAGTTAGGATCCTCCATTAATTTCGAAAACCACATATCCTGGTGCTCTTTGGATGCAAGCTCCCTGAGCAAAACAGAGACTTTCCAATTTTGTACTAATTTGTCGGCAAGACCTGAGTCACCCCGAGCAATCTCTTCTGATATGATAGCAAATGTTCTAACTTCATGTTCAGGATCTATTGGCATACCTCCATATTCCTCTGGGACAGCCAGTGTTCTAATACCTATTTTGTCTGCATCTTCAAGAATTGAATTTGGAAGCCTTGACTCAGGAGTAAGATCCCACTCAGTTTTCCAATTCTTTGATATAAATGGAATTATGGTGTTATCTACAAAACGACGGCAAACATCGCGCATCATTATCTGATCTTCAGTGAGATCTTTATCAAAGATACTCATAAATTAATCCGTATTAAAAATTATACGTCAAATCTATCATTGTTCATTACTTTATTCCATGCATTTATGAAATCAGCTTTGAATTTATCCTCATTATCATTTGATGCATATACTTCAATAATCGCTCTAAGCTGTGAATTTGAACCAAATGAGAGATCAACACTTGATGCTTTTCTTTTTGCTATTCCGGTCACCTTATCTACACCGATATATGAAAATTCGCCATTTCTTTCCCATCTAATGTTCATATCCATCAAGTTTGTGCAAAAGCTATTATTAAGTTTGGATGTATCCGATGTGAATACACCCTCGTTATCTGAGCTTATTCCTAATGATCTAAATCCACTTACTAAGACCGTCATTTCTGGCGCTGTTAAACCAAGAAGATGGGATTTATCTAAAAGTATCTCCTCTGGCTTAATATCAACATCATCTCTTTTGTAGTTTAGAAAACCATCTGCGATTGGCTCAAGATACGCAAATGAGTCTGCGTCTGTTTGTTCCTGACGTGCATCACCGCGCCCTGGGATAAATTGAACTTCCATACCAGTTACATTTTCAATAGCTACATTTCCTGCTAACACTATAATGTCAGCTAGAGATGACCCGCAGCCTGCAGCAATTTCTTTTAAAATTGGTAAGACTTTTGATAATTGGTCTGGTTTATTTGACTCCCATGATTTTTGCGGTTCCAGAGCTATTCGCGCTCCATTAGCCCCGCCTCTAAGATCAGACCCTCGGAATGAAAATGCGCTACACCACGCAGTCTCAATCATTTCTTTATTTGTTAAACCAGACTCCAAGATCTGAGTCTTCGCTTTCTCCACATCAAAACTTTTACCTTCCGGGATCGGGTCTTGCCAGATTAATTCCTCTTCTGGAACCTCTGGCCCCATGTATCTTGATTTAGGACCCATATCTCTGTGCAATAACTTAAACCAAGCTCTGGCGAATTCGTCAGCCAATTTTTCTGGATTTTTATGAAAATCCTTTGAAATTGTGTTATATGCTGGGTCGTACAGAAGTGCCATGTCCGCTGTTGTCATCATTGTGCCAACTTTCACATCTGGATTGTGAGCATCTGGCGCCATGTCATCAATTTGTTGATTTACTGGATGCCACTGATGTGCGCCCGCTGGACTCTTTGATAGCTCCCACTCGTATTTAAACAACAAATCAAAATAACCGTTATCCCATTGAATTGGGTTAGCTGTCCACGCCCCTTCAATTCCACTGGTAATAGCATCTTTACCTACACCAGACCCAAGGCTGTTGTGCCAGCCAAATCCTAAATTCTCAATGGGTGCGCCTTCAGGTTCATTGCCAACATTAGCTGTATCACCTGCACCATGAGCCTTTCCAAAGGTGTGACCACCTGCCACAAGAGCTACAGTTTCTCGATCATTCATCGCCATTCTACCAAATGTTTCTCTGATATCCCTTGCACTTGCTAATGGATCGGGATTGCCGTCGGGCCCCTCTGGATTGACATAAATAAGTCCCATCTGAACGGCTCCAAGGGGGTTATCAAGTCGACGCTCGCCAGTGTATCTATCATTCCCGAGCCATTCAGACTCAATACCCCAATTAATGTCTTCCTCTGGTGCCCAAATATCTGGTCTGCCTCCGCTGAAACCGAAGGTTGTGCCACCCATGGACTCAATGGCTACATTACCAGCAAGTATGAGAAGATCTGCCCAACTTATTTTATTTCCATATTTCTGCTTTATGGGCCAGAGAAGTCTGCGTGCTTTGTCAAGGTTTCCGTTATCAGGCCAACTATTTAAAGGTGCAAATCTTTGTGCCCCCGTGCCACCACCACCACGACCATCTCCAACACGATATGTCCCAGCGGCATGCCAGGTCATCCTTATAAAAAACGGTCCATAATGCCCGTAATCAGCAGGCCACCAATCTTGAGAGTCTGTCATCAGTGACTCAAGATCTTTTTTTAGGGCATAGTAATCAAGTTTCTTAAATTCCTCACGGTAATTGAAATCAAGATCCATAGGATTGGATCTCTTATCATGTTGATGTAGTATTCCAAGATTGAGCTGATTCGGCCACCAGTCTCTGTTTGATATACCACTATTCTTTGAATTATTGCTTACGATTGAACCATGTATAATTGGGCATTTTTGTTCGTCAAACATTACTATTCCATATTCTATTTTAAAATCATTCTAAATTAGGTTAGAAATTATGTTTAGCAAAGTCAAGTATTTTGGTCTATTGTAATCTAAGGAATAAATGGGTAAGTATTGATGACTAATCTTAAAATGGGACCGCATGATGTTGGCGGCGAGAAGTCCATTCCTATCGATGTAAATGATAAGGATATGACTCACTGGGAAAAATTTGCAAATGCACTCCGCATTGTGGTCTCGTCGAAACGTATCATAACTTTGGATGAGCTCAGATACCATACAGAAGCCTTAGGCGATAAATATTTTGAGATTGGTTATTTCGAAAGAAACTGCTTATCATTACATAATATTTGTATCCAAAAAGGTATTTATAGCCTAGATGATTTTATTAAAATAAGATCAAGAAAGATTTCTGAATTCAATGTTCCAATTATTGAACTGCCTGATGTAAAAGACATTGAACACTTGCATAACGGAAAGCCACACAAGCATAGTGAGAAGGACTTCCAAGAAGATGAAAGTGGTGATGGTCCACCCGATTATTATTTTGATACACTTGCGATCGCTGAAATATTCGTAAGTAAAGGATTGATAACGAATGATGATATTACCCTTAAAATTGAACAGTTTGATAACGTTTTCCCAAATAGAGGGAAAGCTGTTGTTGCGAAGGCGTGGCATAATGATTCATTCAAAAAGGAGTTAATACATGATGCAAAAGCTGCCATATCTGATATTGGCATAGAGCTGGAGACTTTTGCTGATATTATATGCATGCCGCAAACAGACGAAGTTCATCATATTGTAGTCTGCACACTATGTTCATGTTATCCACGAACTTTACTTGGTATGCCACCTTCTTGGTACAAATCACGAAGTTACAGATCCCGAGTTGTACACGAACCACGTGAAGTATTAGCTGAATTTGGTACAATTGTACCTATCAATAAAGAAATCAAGGTTCATGACTCGAATGCCGACATGAGATATTTAATTCTACCACCAAGGCCTTCGAACACTGAAGGTTTATCCGAAATAGAATTATCAAAACTAGTGGCTCGAGATTACCTCGTTGGGGTAAGATTACCAAAGTAATAGTTATGGATACAAAATTCAAAATAAATGATGAAATAATCGTAGATATGAGGTCTTCGACTGGGCACTGCAGGACACCAGCATACATAAGAGGAAAAAAGGGTGTTGTTGAAAGAATTTGTGGCCAATACCCAAATCCAGAAGAGATCGCACTGTGCAAATCCAATCCAGAAATAATAACTCTATATAGATGCCGTTTTAAACAGGTGGATGTGTGGGATAATTATTCTGGTAAAGTTTCCGATACAATTGAACTTGAAATATATGAACACTGGCTTAAGAATGCATAGATCGGTATATAAATGATTGCTGGAATTAGCAGAATTGGGCATATTGGCATCCGCGTAACAAACATAAAACGATCGTTAGATTTTTATAAGAATATTTTGGGCTTTAAGCTTACGGCATACTGGGAAGATAATAAGCAGTGCTTCGTTAGAATTGATGATATGCATCACGATATTGTATTCTTTGAGATTGATGAAAGCATAGATCGAAAAGATATAGATCAGACAGATACAGCAAAGAGGCCGAATACTGGTTTAGACCACATAGCCTTTGAAATTAAAGAACGTCAAGACTGGTTAAATGCAATTGAAACAATGAAATCAAATGGTATCAAATTTGTTGTCCCACCATGCGTTCATGCTTACGAGTCTGGCTTTTTCACAGAAGATGAAGCAAAGTTTTATGGAGGTGCAGGATCTCACTCTTTTTATATCACGGATCCAGATGGCAATAGATTGGAGTTCTTTTGGGGCTCAATGAAAGTAACGAAAGTATCACTTGCCGCCCCTAACCCTGAATTTTGATTAAATTAACTAATTGGGAGAAACACATTGCAGAACCTTCGTGGTAGTATATTTATGATACTTGCGATGTTTGCGTTTACAGTCGAAGATTTTACATTAAAGATAGCAACCCAATTTATACCACTCGGTGAGTTACTTTTATTATGTGGTATCATCGGTAGTATATTTTTTATGTTTTGCTCGAAACTAAAAAAAGAGCCGATACTACACAAGAACTCATTTAGCAAGATATTAATTATTAGATCGATATTTGAGACAATGGGGCGTGTGTTTTACGCATTAGCAATTATGTATATTCCAATCACTAATGCTGCTTCCATTCATCAAGTTACCCCAATAGTTGTTGTACTTGGGGCAGTTTACTTTCTTAAAGAAAAAGTCAGTTGGGGCCGTTGGATTGCAATTTTATCTGGGTTTATTGGCGTTCTGATAATAATTCAACCAGGAACGAGTGATTTTAGCATATTTTCACTATTTGCTGTTCTAGGTGTAATTGGATTTGCTGGACGAGATCTTGCAACTCGAATGAGTCCAACTGGTATCTCAAATTATCAATTGGGAAGCTATGGTTTTTTTATGGTTATATTAGCAGGATTATTATTAATCATCTTCAATTCAATATTCATACCATCCAGCAAGATATGGGTTGATCTAAACTTTGTCGCATGGATATTTATCCTAGCAAATGCAATTGCTGGAATATGTGCCTACTTTTGCCTCACAATCGCTATGCGCGTTGGCGATGTATCATTTGTAACACCATTTAGGTATATTCGTGTCCTGTTTGCCCTTTCATTTGGAATTCTATTACTTGGTGAACAGCCTAATATTTTGGTGCTAGGTGGCAGTTTGATCGTTGTATTATCAGGTATTTATATTCTAATTAAGAAATGAAATTAATCACTTGGTATATATGATATTTTATCTGATATCTGTGCACGAGTTAATTCTTTTAGTCGGTCAAATGTTGCTGGGAAAACACAGTGTGTATGACCAGCGGCAGACCATATTTTATTAAATCTTTCCAAGGCTGAGTCCATAATAATACTGATATCTGATGGCAGACCAATTGGAGATACACCGCCAATAGAATAGCCAGTTAGATCCTTTACAGTATTTGCATCTGGACGCTTTACCTTGCCATCAATATTAAGTATTTCAGTTATCTGATCAGTATCACAAAGCATATCACCTGATATAAGGCATACAATTGGGGTTATCCCTTCATCGTTTTGAATTACAAATATTAACGTCTTTACAATTGCCCCAACTGGAACACCGAGTGCTTTTGAAGCGTCCAATGCGGACCGAGCAGTATCAGTAAGTTCAACTACTTGTTCGCCATGCCCCATTTCACTGAGCTGGTTAATGACTTTGAGAACAGATTTTCTTTCTAAATTACCAATAAAATCCTCACTTTTACATCATTATACATACCAGGAAGACTCATACAAGTTTGAAAAGAATAAATCATGATTTTTCAGTCGTTGGGATATTGAATGAAAAGATTATGTCATTTAGTTATATTTTGATAAGTGATAACCTTTTTCAGATCTATTTGCTGTATCAAAAAATTCGCCAAAGAGATGGATAAATAATTCATCTAAATGCGGGCTAATAATTGAGGTTTGCGCTGGCCTGTAATCCTTTTCGTTTTCAATTTTTCCCCCAGATTGAATTATTGAAATTGCATGTGGTGTAGAATTGAGAAAGTTATTCCTCTCATAGGTATCCTGATTATTAAAAAGATATACCTCTTTCAATGACAGAATTGCATCTTCTTTTTCCATCATAAGATCTCTAGTTTTTATGTGGGATATATCGCACATCAATATAATATTAATATCTGACTTCAGAGATCTGTTTGAACCCTTTACATCTATTAAATTTCTTACATCAGAAATTTTTGATATCTGTTCAATATTAACTCTATAATCTTTATCATTTGCTTTATTAAAAATGAAGATATTATTCTTGCAACCTAAACAAAATTTCTTAAGATTTATCCTAAATTGATCTAATGTCTTTGGCGTCTGTATGTCCTTTATTCTTTGCATAGACCCTGTGAAATTTTTAAATTTTTTCTTTTACAATATAGAGGAATTCACTAAAAGTTTTTTTAAGATTAACCCATATATTTATCAGTCATCATTTATACTTGTAGCCTCTTTTTGGAAGCCCTTTTAGGTTCCATTCAAAACTATGCTCAATCATATGAGATAAAAAACTTTTGTCTATTGCTCTTTATTACTTTTTCTTTTGCGAACTTCAATATATGCAAACGTTACCAAAACTAAACATGTCAAAAAGAGTATTGATGCGGCTATTGGCCTTTGAAGTAATGCTGTTAGATTACCATCAACCATAACAAGACCCCTTCTCAATGATTCTTCTAAAATTTTTGCCAAAACGAAAGATAATAGCATTGGGGCAAGCGCTATATCAAGTTTTCTGAAAATATAACCAATTATACCAAACACAAACATTACCGCTAGATCAAAGCTACTTGTCTTAACAGAATAAGTGCCAACTACACAAAATGCTACTATCAAGGAATATAATAATGCCGGTGGTATTGTCAGAATTTTCATCCACCATTTCAAAGTTAACCTTCCAAATATATATAAAGTAAATGTCGCAAATAATACTGATATGAAAAGACCATAGATTACTTCCTTATGTTCTATAATTAGGAAAGGGCCGGGCTGTAACCCTTGCGCTATTAGTGCGCTCATTAATATTGCAGTTACAATATCTCCAGGTATTCCAAATACTAACATTGGAATCATAGCAGCGCCACAAACGGCATTGTTAGCGGCCTCTGGAGCAAGAACACCATCTAAGGTTCCTTTGCCAAACTCCTCAGGTTTTTTTGAAGCCCTTTTTGCTAATCCGTAAGCAACCCATGGAGATGTTTCTGAGCCAATACCTGGAAGAGCCCCTATAAATGTACCTATTAAAGAGGATCGTATAATAGTTCTCAAATGTTTAGATATTATTTTAATGTTATCTTTTAAGCTGGTGAGATAAACATTATCGCTTATACTCGTTACCTTTGATATTGGTCCAAATTTTTCAATTTGAATAAGCACTTCGGTAATGCCAAATAATCCAGTAACTAATGCGATAACATTTAATCCACCTTGGAGATGAAGAATTCCAAATGTCAATCTAGGAGTTCCACCTAAAGGATCTGTTCCAATTAAAGCGAATAATATTCCCAAAGTTGCCGCCAGAACCCCCTTTGCTAATGATCGCCCGGAAACATAGCATATCATTGTTAGAGAGAATAAAATTAGTGCAAAAAATTCTAATGGCCCAAATTTAATTGCGATTAGAGCAAGTGCTGGCGCTCCAAAAATAAGTGCAACCGTTCCAAAAAAATCTCCAACTAAGGAAGCATGTAGAGCACCTAGAATGGCGTCCCCAGCCTTTCCCTGTTTTCTCATTTCATAGCCATCTAATAGAGTGGCCGCATTTGCCGCAGTTCCAGGCGTACCTATCAAAATTGCTGATACAGATCCACCAAAGGTTCCTCCTTTAAATAGACCAATTAGAAAAGGTATGCCTACCAAAGGGTGAACAAAAAATGTAAAAGGAGATAACAATGCCATACCCATAGTTGCGCTAAGCCCAGGTATTGCCCCTATCATAAGACCAACTATCGTACCTAATGATATTGCAATTAGAGTTTTTATATTAAAAACGAGAATTGCAGCTTGTATTAAATCTTCTATCATTATCTTGCCATCTTAAAAAAATAATCCTTGTGGTAAATTTACATGTAGTCCGTATCTGAATATTATACGTAATAAAATTGCAACTAATATTGCGGTAGATATGCTAACTAAAAGATTTCGATAGCCGCCAATATAACTAACAGATACAACAAAGATTATTGTTGATACTACATATCCAAAATATAAGATGCATATTAAATAAATAAAAATTCCAATTGAACCATAGATAACTTTAAGGTAATCAGATTTTGGAGTTGTTAAAGCCGGAAGAAGGGACTTGCCTCTTAAGGGGACGGTTACAATTAAATTTAATGCTGATAAACAAATCAAAATTGAAGCTAAGCGCGGGAAAAAAACTGGCTCTAGAGCAACATCAGTTGTGCCAGGAATTGTGAACGCCCAGCCTCTTACAAGGCTGGGAGAATATAAGAAGAGTAATACACCCGTAATGAATACAATTATTGCGAATGCAGACTCAATTTTACGTCCACTAGACATTGGCGAAAATACAATTCCTAATTAGCCAAAGCAGCTCTTAGCAATTCGCCAGCATTTTCCCAGTCGTTTTCATACGCTTCAGCGAATCCATCAACAACAAAAGTAGTGGGATCCTGTAAGGTCAACTCAAAAGCCTTTAAGAGAGCTGGATCTTCCTTAATGCCATTCAGCGCATTTTGAAGTACGCTTACTTTGTCTGCTGATAACCCCGGAGGTGCATATATCGCAACAGATGAACCAGCTATAACATTGTATCCCAATTCTTTCATTGTTGGAACATCAGGAAATTGAGCTAGCCTTGAGTTAGCGGCAACTGCTATTGGAACTAAATCTCCAGCTTCAACGTAACCTGCAATTTCACCAGCATCATCAAAGAAAAGGTCACCTTCACCTGCTAAAATAGCGCGCATTTTTGGGCCACCACCCCCGTGAGGGTTCCATTTGAAATTATCAGGTGAGATTCCAGCTTCTTTTAATAGCAATAGCCATCCATAATGGTCTGATGTTGCAATATCTGAAATTTCAATAGGCATACCATCAGCGCTTGAGGCGGCCGCTATAAAGTCATCCATTGTTTTAAAACCAGTGTCTGCTCCAGCGGTCATTATCCAAGGAACAAATGATACCTGTGCAATTGGAGTGAAATCAGAAGCGCCAAGGTCAAGGCCTTGTGCGATTGGAGCTATAATTGCACCACCATTATCGCATATCGCTAAATCATACCCATCCGGATCAGCAGCTGTAATGTATTGCATCGCAACTGTTCCAGAACCACCTGTAACATATTGCGGTAATAGAGACTGATCTAAATATTTAGACGCAACTCTCTCAACCATTCGCAGGTTTCTATCAACGCCACCACCCGGAGGGTAACAGGCGGCTATACTGATCGGTCTATCAGGATATACCCCAGCATCAGCATTTGTAGAAAATGCAGGGATAGTAAATATTGATAGAACAAAAACGAATGATAAATATTTTGAAATATTAAAAATTTTCATGGTTTTCTCCTAAAAAATTGGTGTTTAATAAAATTAAATAAAATTGAACCATGAATTAAAAACTCTGTCGACAAGACCAAACCTTATCCACAGATAAATGTAATTCAGTTAAATAAGGCTGTGTGTTTTTTTTATTTTTATGTTATTTTTTCGCGCTAAATTTTTATTACACGACTTTATGCAATTAATCATTTAAAACCAATGGCTTCTATTTGTATCCGAGCACTATAATCCGGGGCTGGATTTGGAATGATGATGCATTCTAACGCAGGAAATCTATCTTTTTGAACAAATTCGGCAAATATATTTGCAAAAGTCTCAAAATCTGCATTTTCTTTTAGATATATGGATATTTTTACTAAGTCATCTATCGAGCTGCCTGCCTGATCTGCAACTTTCTTAAGCGTATCTAAAGCTTGCCACGTTTGTGAAAATAATTGTCTATCAGATTGTAATAATTTATTTAATTTGTTATTTAGGTTTAAGATACTTGGATTATTTAAACTATCTATAATTGATCCTGAATTGTCATATCCACACATACCAGAATAAAATATTAAATTATTCGTTACAGTTGCTGCTGGTGCATTAAATGGCGCATCAATAGGCCACTCCACATTTTCTATTTGTTTATCTTTGTTACGTTTTACTGCAGTCAATTCTATTTCAATTAGACACCCTCTGTGCCCTACTTCAGAAAAACCAATCACGCTTAATGCGGGCTTCTTATTTGGGAAGAAATATTCATGAATCCTATGAAATACGGAAAAATCTCTAATATCAGTTAAATAAACTGTAGAGTTTATGGTATCTGATAGTTCCAAACCGTGACTCTCCAAGGTTCTTTTTAATTCATTATATGTGTACCAGGCTTGGGCAGCTATTGGCCCATCTCTGCTATCTGGATGACTGCGCCCTGTCGCTAAAAACCGACCTTCTTCTGGTATATCCTCAAAACCCATAACAACAGGCTTGCCTTTTGTTGACGTTTTAATTGGAATATGACCTGCTGTGAAAACCAAATCTCCGGTTTTTACAGCTTGGGAATAAAAGCCAGCAGATGGTAATTTCTTGTCATCTAATTTTGTAATTACTTCTCTTTTTGGATAATTGGAATCTTCATCTAAGCAGACAGCAATTGCATCAATACCTATTGTACCAATATCATCACCAAAAACAGTTTCAACACCCACTCCTGAGCTAGGAGCAGGAACCTCTTGGACTTTTTTCCTAATATTCTCATATGCGGGAAAGAATCTTTTGTCTCTTTGCCACATATGCTGTCTTAGTATTTGGGTGCTATTGCTGTTACATAGATTTAGTAAATTCTCTAGCGCTGCATGAGTATGCCATGCATCATAACAAACTTGTGACTCCATTTTGTCCACCAGTGAGAAGCCTTGCTGTTTATCAGTAGCATTAACTGGAAGTTCGGAGAAATCTCTTTTAACATTTGTAGGCTGTGGACGTACACCAGATGTGAATACAAGCCCATCACATTTAATGGCATTTGGAAAACCAAAAAAGCCTTGTTTTTTTTGGTCAATAAAAATCTGGTGTTTTTTCATTTTTATAACCTACATGTAAAGCATAAGGTATGGTAGCTTTACACACAAGCATTAATGATAATTTTATAACTGACCTAAAAACGTTCTTAAGAATCACAATCATTTCTATTCCACAGTATCGTTTGTGCGGTGTAGGTGGGAGTTTTCTTCAGGAGATGTTATTTTCTGTTTTAGCATAACCTACCGTCGTCCACCTTTTAATGTTCCTCAGTATTCACAATACCAATTCTTTCTCTATGAAACAATCACTGAACAAAGAAAAAAAGGAAAGACCTTTGACCAAATAGCAGAGTGGTTAAATGAAAAAGGGTACCTATCTGTGCGTGGAAAGAAGTTCAAAGGTAATCATGTTCATTCAATTGTTAAGAAGAAAAGACTAAAAAATGAAAAGTTAGAAAGAATTTATCCAGAAGTTCGTTCTGATTTTAGTTTGGAGGTAGTTGATAAGACTTTGGTAAATCTGATTTAAAACCTATTGTTCAACAAAAATCTTTACAATATCTATAAAAATTCTAGAATGGGTGGTAGATATTTAAGGAATTTTATCATGGCATTAATAGGTTCAATTATTTCATTTCTTATAGGTGCATTCTTTATTTTTTATGCACTCAGCATACCAGCGTTCATGGCGGGTCAATACTTTATTTTAGGGTTTTTATTTCTTGCTGGAGGTGTTGCTCTTTATATTTACAGAGGTAGAAAGAAAAAATCAGATAGTGCTGATGAAGAGTAGTTAAAGTTTATCCATTAAAAAAAAATATTTGTTTTGTCTTCACTATGATTATCTTAACAACGTAAGAAAAAACTTATTAATTAATTAGTTTCTAGTTTATCAAAATTCATATTGTTGCATACCCACAGCACTATTCCACAGTTACAGCTTTTGCAAGGTTCCTCGGTTGATCAATATCCGTTCCCCTTAATTTTGCAACGTGATAAGCCAAAAGCTGGAGCGGTATAGACATAATGATAGGTATATTCAATTTACCACTAACCTCAATATTAATTCCGGTCAATTTCAAATCTTTTAGTTGATCGTTTTGAGCCTTGCCCACAAGGATAATCTTTCCCCCTCGCGAATATACCTCATTCATATTAGATAGGTTTTTTACGTAGAATATATCATCAGGAGCCAAAACAATCACCGGTAGCTTCTTATCTACCAAAGCTATTGCGCCATGTTTGAGTTCACCTGATGCAATACCTTCAGCGTGTATATATGAAATTTCTTTTAACTTTAATGCCCCTTCGAGAGCTAGTGGTAATGTTGCACCGCGTCCAATAAATATTGCACTCGATGATTTGTGGATATCTTTTGCGATCTTTTTAATATCATTTTCATACTTCAGTACATCCAAAACTTGACTTGGTATGTGGACCAGTTCCTCTATAAGAGCTTTCTCTTGTGATTCATTAATGTGCCTTTTTTTCTTTGCCAGAAATAATACCAAGCTTGCCAGGGTTGCTAGCTGGCATGTGAATGCTTTTGTCGAGGCTACGCCAATTTCCTGGCCAGCAAATATTGGCAGCACAAGGTCTGACTCCCTTGCGATAGTTGACTCTACTGTATTGACAACAGAAACTATTTTTTGACCGTTCTCCTTTGCATGACGAAGTGCTGCAAGTGTGTCAGCAGTTTCCCCTGACTGTGAAATAAATAAGGATAGAGATTTATTGTCGAAAAACATTTTTTTGTATCGAAACTCAGATGCAATATCAAGGTCTACCTTCATATTGGCTATATCTTCAAACCATGACTTTGCTACCATCCCTGCAAAATATGCAGTTCCACATGCAGAGATAAT
>CACPAS010000015.1 GCA_902632055.1 uncultured OCS116 cluster bacterium
ATTCTATATATTAATAAATCATATTATCTACTTGATTTCCAGCTCTAGAATAATTTAATATATATATAGTTTTTTATTTATGGAGATAAAAATGGAACCAAACATTTACAAAAATTCATCATATGCGTCAGCTGATATTGATCAGGGTTTACGCACATATATGTTACGAGTATACAACTACATGGCAATCGGCCTTTTTATAACAGCGATTGTCGCATATTTTGCAGCGGCTTCAGGTTTATATCTCGCATTGGCACAAACACCACTAATTTGGGTTGTAATGCTTGCGCCACTTGGCATGGTATTTTACCTTAGTGCTCGTATCACTCGAATGTCCTTCGCATCAGCGCAGGCATCTTTTTGGATTTTCTCAGGTCTTATGGGATTGTCTCTATCTTATATCTTCTTGGCATATACTGGTACTAGCATAGCACGAGTTTTTCTCATTACATCGGGCTCCTTTGGTGCACTGAGTTTATTTGGATATACCACCAAGAAAGATTTATCAGCTTGGGGTTCATTTCTCTTTATGGGTTTGATCGGCATTATATTGGCATCAATTGTTAATATTTTTATTGGTTCAAGTGGAATGCAGTTTGGGATTTCTGTTTTAGGTGTGCTCATATTTGCTGGATTTACAGCTTACGACACCCAGCAAATTAAACAAATATATTATCAAGGAGATAGCGCTGATGTATCAGGACGCAAGGCTATAATGGGTGCATTAAGGTTATATCTCGACTTTATTAATCTTTTTATTTTACTAATACAATTATTTGGTTCACGTAGGTGAATATTATATAATTTTATATTTGTTCTTATCTTTATCTAAAATTTTTAAAATATGAGGGAGCTCGCTCCCTCTTTTTAATATCTTACCATCGACCCCTTTTACCTGATACATTTTTTGACTATTTTTTAGTTTAGGTAATTTATGTATTGTATATTGTGGCATCTCATTACTTTTTTTATAGATTGAAAAGATTGCTTGGTCTTTGAGTGTATCTATTGCATAGTCTTTCCACTGACCGGAGACCACTCTTCTACCATATATTGCAAGTATATAGTTAAGCTCATCTCTCGAGAAAGATACAATTTTACTATCCTTCTGATCTTTATGATTATGGTCTGATTGGCTCCAATTTTTTATGTTTGGAGTATTCCCATATTTATTCAAATTTAAAATGTTATTCATGAAGTAACCGTTATTGAATTAGCATAATTAAGAAAATGAAGAATTAAAAGTTAAAATATGTGGAAATTGACAAATATCTCATTATATAAACAATGTAGGGAATATAAATTCGCAAAATAAGTTCCAGAGGTGAATATGTCCAAGGGCGATAATAGCATGGAATTTACAGCAGAAGTTAATCGTCTGCTACAAATTCTAACTCATTCAATTTATTCAAATAAAGAAGTTTTCTTAAGAGAGCTGATCTCAAATGCATCGGATGCATGTGATAAATTAAGATACATATCTATCTCCCAATCTGATGTAGCTATCGAAGAATTAAAAATAAAAATAACCATCGATAATCATAAAAAGACTATTTCAATTTCTGATAATGGTATTGGTATGAGTCGGGATGAAATGATTGAGAATCTGGGAACTATTGCCAGATCAGGTACGAAAACATTTATCGAAAATATTTCAAAAGATGACGATGCATCTTCCCAAATCGGTCAATTTGGAATTGGTTTTTACTCAGCCTTTATTGTTTCAAAAGACGTTACGGTTCTATCGAAAAAATTCGACTCTGATGAGGCGCATTTGTGGAGCTCAGACGGTACTGGTACTTATAATATTCAGCAAGTTACAGATAAAAATATTACTGGAACACAAATAACTATTAAATTAGCAAAAGATGCACATGATTTCTCGAATACGCAACTGGTTAAGGATACCATAAAGAAATATTCAGATAATATTAATTTCCCGATATATTTAGCTGAGAACTCGACTAGTGACGGTGAACAAATCAATACAGTAGGCGCCATCTGGGCTAAACCAAAGGCTGATATTTCCGCAGATCAATATCAAGAACATTATAACTTGTTGAGTAGAAACTTTGATCAGCCTCTTTCAACGATACATTACAAGGCTGAGGGCAGATTTGAATATGACGTTTTGCTATATATACCAACTACACGCCCATTTGATCTTTTTGATCAACAAAGAAAAGCAAAATTGAAATTATATGTTAAAAGAGTTCTGATTAGCGACGATACGGATATTATTCCACCTTATTTGAGATTTATTAGTGGTGTGATTGACTGCGCCGATATTCCATTAACTGTCAGTCGTGAAATATTACAGGAAAATCAGGTTGTCCTTTCCATTAAGAAGGCAATAAAGAATAGAATAATTTCAACCTTAAATAAATTAGCGAAGGATGATAACGAAAAATTTAATATATTTTGGGAAGCTTTCGGTCCGGTAATCAAAGAGGGTATTTATGAGGATTACGAGAAAAAAGATGATTTGCTCAAACTAATCAGGTTCAAATCAACTGGTGCTGATGATGGATATAGATCATTAGATCAATATATAGATGGCATGAAAGAAAATCAAAAATCAATTTATTTCATTACCGCAGAAGATTATCAATCAGCGAAGGCAAACCCATTATTAGAGGGTTATACTGCAAGGGAAGTCGAGATTATTATACTTATCGATCCTATAGACAGCTTCTGGACAGCCACGGGGATAAAGTACAACGATACAGAACTAAAGCATGTTTCGCACGGAACTGAAGAATTGGCTGATATTCCTATAACCCAAAAAGCGAAGAAGAAAAAAATAAATGCTAAAATTACTGATACTGACTTGAAGAAATTGGTAGCCGAAATGACGAGAGTTCTGGGTGATCATGTTAGTGAAGTGAAAATCAATTCAAGCCTAATTGACAGTCCTGTCTGTATTTCAATTGGTGAGAGTGGATATGATAAAACGATGCAAAAAATACTCCAAGAAAGGCAAGGTATGTCTCTATCAAAGCCTGTTCTTGAAATAAATCCAAACCATAGTGTAGTGATCAAATTAAGTGATATGTTTAAAAATAAAAAAACAAAAAAAATAAAGACAACAGCTCATATCTTACTGGATTATGCGCTCATTATGGATGGTGAAAAACCTGTGAATATTGAAGATTTTGGAAAAAATATGCAGGATCTAATCGGTAAAGCCGACTAATATTTCTTGATGACCTTCGGTAAAAGACTCTAATTTAAAAGTGCACAGACAGGGAGTCTTTAATTAACCTATCATCTGGTGGAACAAACTTTGTGAGATTAATTCCCTTTACCGCAGACTTGTATTCATCAATATTTGGTGTCCGCCCTAAGATTGCTGAGAGCACTACGACTGGCGTTGAAGCAAGAAGAGACTCCCCTTTTTTTTCTTTGGAGTCTTCGACAACTCGGCCTTTAAAGAGTCTTGTTGAGGTCGCAAGTACGGTATCACCTTTTTCTGCTTTTTCTTGGTTACCCATACATAAATTACAACCTGGCCTTTCAAGATATAATATATTATCGTAGTCTACCCGCGCCTCATCCTTTGGTTTATCGTCATTAAACTCAAAACCAGAGTATTTTTGTAAGATAGCCCAGTCGCCCTCCTCAATAAGTTCGTCAATTATATTATACGTTGGTGCAGCAACTATGAGCGGAGCCTTGAACTTTACGTTTCCATCTGTTTTTTCTAGGTTTTTTAACATTCTAGCAACAATCTTTATATCACCCTTATGCACCATGCAGGAACCGACAAAACCCAAATCAACTTTCTTTTCAGCTTGGTAGTAGGAGATTGGCCTAATTGTATCGTGGGTATATCTTTTTGATACATCAATATTATTAACATCAGGATCTGCTATCATTGGTTCGTCTATTGCCCCTAGGTCTACAGTAACTTCTGCATAATATTTCGCATTACTATCAGGTTGTAATGCCGCTACATTTTTATTTTCAATTTCACTAATTCTTCTGTCAGCGATTGATACCAGGTTATGCAACATTTTATTTTCATTATCCATTCCCTTCTGAATCATATTGCTAATGCGATCTCTTGCTATGCGAAGGGACTCAATGAGTGTTTTATCCTGAGATATACAAATTGCTGCTTTTGCTTTCATTTCCGCAGTCCAATCTGTAAATGTGAAAGCTTGGTCTGATAAAAGTGTCCCTATGTGGACCTCTATAATTCTTCCTTGAAATACATTCTCGTCGTGTTGTTGCAGCATTTGAGCCTGTGTTGCATGCACTACATCTCTAAAGTCCATATGATCTGCCATTTTACCCTTAAATGTAACCTTAACTGACTCAGGTATTGGCATTGTTGCTTCCCCAGTTGCAAGTGCTAAAGCTACTGTGCCGGAGTCTGCACCAAATGCCACACCTTTTGACATACGAGTATGTGAGTCGCCGCCAATAATTATTGACATGTCATCTACAGTTATATCATTAAGGACTTTGTGAATTACGTCCGTCATTGGATGATATTGATCTTTCGGGTCACGCCCAGTGATTAAGCCAAAATCATTCATAAACTTCATCAATTTTGGAGTATTTTGCTGAGCTTTTACATCCCATACGGATGCTGTATGGCATCCTGATTGATAAGCCCCATCAATAGAGGGCGATATAATAGTTGCTGCCATTGCCTCGAGTTCTTGTACGGTCATTGGGCCAGTTGTATCTTGAGAACCAACAATATTCACTCTTACACGGACATCAGACCCGGCATGTAGTATCGTATTTTCTGGCACACCAACTGCATTTTTATTAAATATTTTTTCTACAGCTGTCAGCCCTTGATTCGGATTTGAAACTATCTTTGTTTTGGCGTATGGTGATAATACATCAACACCGAGTATTTCACATGCCAGATTTTGGAGTTTTTTTCCAAAAACAACAGCGTATGAGCCACCAGCACGAATAAAATCGATATCTTGTGGTGTAAACGAATTTGAAATATCAACTAATTCCTTCGTGCCATTCTCATTATAAAGTTTTTTTGTTTTCGTATTAATTCTGAGTAATGTTCCCGTATCAACATTATAGGTCTGTGTCAAGACGGGGCTCCCATCATTATTCAAAATTGGCTCATTATTTTCATTTAGAGCTTTGACCCAGTTTTTTAGGTCAATTCCAATACCGCCAGTCACACCAATTGTAGTTTGGAATATAGGTGAAACGCCATAAGATCCTGCAACAATTGGTGCTATATTTACGAATGGTACATATGGGCTTGCACTTTTTCCAGTCCATAGTGCGACATTGTTAACTCCAGACATTCGAGATGACCCAACTCCCATAGTACCTTTTTCAGCAATAAGCATAACACGCCTGTCTGGATGAGCTTTTTTCAAGTTTGCGATTTTTTCTTGAGCGTCCTCAGATATAAAACATTTACCGTGTAATTCTCTATCTGATCTTGAATGGGCTTGGTTACCTGGTGAAAGTAGATCTGTTGAAATATCTCCTTCAGCGGCTACGTAAGTGACAACATTGATCTCTTCATCAATTTCCGGAAGAGTTGTAAAGAATTCTGCTTTTGAATAACTTAAAAGGATCTCTTCGGCAATATTATCTCCATTTTCATAGGCTTCCTTAATGCGTTCAATGTCGGCCTCATATAAAAAAACTTGTTTCATTAATATATCAGCTGCTTGCCTACTAATTTTTATCTCTTTTCCAAGCGCTAGATCAATCAATACTTTTATCGATGGCCCCCCTTTCATATGAGAAAGTAATGTAAAAGCAAATTCAGAAGTTATTTCCTTTAATTTAAATTTGCCTGTGATTATTTCCTTTAGTAATTCAGCTTTTTCACCAGCAGCACTTGTAGTCCCTGGTAGAGTATTATAGATGAAAAATTTTATGCATTTTTCTCTTTCACGACTTCTAGGGTTTTTAATGTGGTTTATAAGTTCCCTTAACAGCGCAGCATCATCAATTGGTTTTGGCTGTAATCCTTCAGATTTTCTATTTTCTATTTCTTTTAAATAGGTTTTGTAAAGATCCATATTGCACACTATATCTATACTAAAAAATCATGTTTCATTATTAAGTTTTACCACGATAGAATAGACATTCAAGTATATTTTGATAGTATTAGTATTTAAGGTAAGTTTGAAAATTTAAATATAATTATCATAAAAGAAGAAATGAAATTAACCATAAATGGGCTAAGTTTCTCATATGAAGACATAGAAATCTTCGAAGATTTAACTCTAAATTTATCATCCAAAAAAATATCAGTATTAATTGGACGAAATGGAGTAGGTAAATCTACCTTACTGAGAATAATCGCAGGATTGGAAGAGCAGGATAAAGGTAAAATAACTCTTATTAATAATTCAAATGACCAGATTCCAATCAGAGGGAACATTTCATATTTGGGACATAAGCTTGCACTCAAGGAAGAGCTATCAGTTCAAGAGAATATTAATTTCTGGAAGAAATTCTATAATTGTCTGCCACCTGATGATGAATATAAGGGCCTAGGCATTGAAGAATTACGGTATCAAAAGATCAGAGAATTATCACAAGGCCAGAAAAAAAAAGTTGCTTTATTAAGGATTGTAATGGCAGACAAAAAAATCTGGTTACTTGATGAGCCACTTTCCCATTTGGATGAGCAGACAACGGATTATTTTAAAAATACTTTAATATCAAAAGTTCAAGATCAGAAGCTGATATTAATTACATCGCATATAAGGCTTAATATGAAAAATGAAACTAGCATTTATATTGAGGAAGAAGCATGAGTCAGTTTATTTCAGTCATTCGCCGTGATCTGTTTGTTTACCTTGAGAAAAAATCGACTTTTGTAATTGCAATAGCTTTTTTTCTTATTATATCTGCGCTATTACCTATTGGAATTGGACCAGATCTTGATTTATTAGAGCTTATATCGCCGGGGTTATTATGGATCGCTTTTTTATTATCAATTTTATTAAATATCTCACATGTGTATGAAGGTGACTATAGAGATGGCTCGCTTGATCTACTAATATTAGAGTCCGACATACCAGAGCTTATGCTTATAAGTAAATTTATCAGTTTTTGGTTGTTAATAATATTACCTGTTATCATTTTTTTACCATTTGGAGGTATTATGTTGAATATGCAATCAAGCGATTTGATTAAAATAATTTTTTTAATTATAATCAGCAGCCCTTGCATAATTCTAATTGCGTCTATTGGTTCAGCAATTGCAATAAGAATGAATAATTCAGGATTATTGGTAACACTATTGGTAACCCCATTTTACGTTCCAATTTTAATAATAGGTACATTACCATTTATAGAAAATGACGTTTTGGATTTTACCTTCTTTAGATCGGCTATGTTGCTTGGTGCTGCAACTCTATTTACACTTGCAATTATACCGTTTTTGGTAGCGTATTTACTTCGAGTAAATAGTGAATAAAAACATGAGGAGATTATAGATTGAATTTTTTTAGCCCAAATCACTTGCTAGGTAACATAAATAAATATTCAAATTTCGTGTTCTTTTTCGGGATTGCTTTACTTGTCATTGGTTTCTATTTTGCTTTTTTTGTTGCACCGAATGATTATCAACAAGGTGTAATGGTTAAAATCATGTATCTGCATGTCCCCGCCGCATGGTTAAGTCTCGGTATATATTCGTCAATAGCGTTCATGAGTTTGGTATATCTAATAACAAAGACACCTGTTGCCGCATTAATTAGTAAGTCATTGGCACCTATTGGTTTTATATTCACATCAATTGTCCTTATATCTGGAGTCTTTTGGGGAAGACCGATGTGGGGTGTTTGGTGGGTTTGGGACGCAAGACTAACGTCTGTTTTATTGCTTTTTTTTATTTATCTTGGGCTTATTCTGATATACAGATTGGATGGTAAAAGAAATAGTTATTTTAAAATTGCCGCTGTCTACACACTATTGGGTTTTATAAACATACCTATTGTAAAATACTCCGTCGAGTGGTGGAATACACTCCATCAACCCGCAAGTGTAATGAGAATGGACGGGCCGACGATACATTATTCAATGCTTTACCCATTAATATTTGTATTCTTAGGATTTTGTCTCATTTCCTTATATTTATTATCACAATCCTTGAAGTTTGAAATATTAAATAATAAATTCAAATCAAGACGTATCAAAAAGAAATATTGAATGTAAATGGAAGAATTGTATATTTATTTTATATCAGCCTCCTTTGGGTCGGCGGCCTTAATAATCATAAGCTATTATATTTACTTAAGAATTATATTAAAAAATATTCAAAAAAAAATTGGTCAGAAGGGCAAGGATCTTGAAATATAATCGAAAAATCTTTTTATATTCGATGCTAATAATAATTTTTCTCTTACTGATAGTTTTTTTCTATTATTCGCTTCAAAAACAGGATGGGAATAGCATGAAAGTTAAAGTCCCTATTGTTATTGGTAAGCAGCTACCGGCAATTGAATATGCTGACACAAATTACAATGGATACGTGTACAACGGATTTGCAAACTCAGATCTAAAAGAAAATAAAATTTCTATCTTAAATATTTGGGCATCATGGTGTACCCCATGCAGAGCTGAACATAAAGTTTTGATGAAAATTAAGGATCTAAATATACCAGTATATGGGATAAACTATAAAGATAAACTTGAGAATTCGGTTAAATTCTTAGATGAGCTGGGTAATCCCTTCATTGGGTTAGGATTTGATTTTGATGGGGTGTCAGCAATTACACTAGGTGTTTATGGTATACCAGAGACATTCGTAATTGATAGCAATGGAATTGTCTTAAAAAGGTATATTGGACCACTCACGATAAGAGAATTAGAAGAGATCGATTTATTATCAAATTAATGAGAAATAAGATGTATCATTTCTCATAATCAATTATAATTACACTTATTTTCTAAAAATAGGATGAGTGAAATGATATATGAATTGAGAGTTTACCATTGTACGCCTGGTTGCCTTCCAAAAGTCTTAGATAGATTTGAGAATATTGTATTTGGATTTTGGGAAAAATATGGAATAAAACAGGTTGGTTTCTGGACAACATTGATAGGGGAGTCAAATATGGATGTCACATATTTACTCGAGTGGGAGTCACTTGCAGAAAGAGAAGAGAAGTGGAATGCATTTCAAGCAGACCCCGAGTGGATCAAGAGACGGGCCGACACAGAGCCTAATGGTCCATTAGTTTCATCATATTCTAATCAGATTTTGCAGCCAACGGCTTTTTCAAATATAAAATAGAATTAAAAAATAATTTATCAGCAATTCTCAATGCCAGATATAGACAAACTGAAGGATAAAGTTGCAATCGTAACGGGAGCCGCCCAAGGTCTTGGTGAGGAGATCGCAATTGAGTTTGCAAAACAGGGTGCAAATGTTGTTATAATTGATATAAATGAGAAGGAAGCAAAAAGAGTTAAAAATTTAATTTGCAAAAAAAATTTACATGTTGATTTATTTATTACGGATGTTTGTGACTCAAAAGCTGTAAACAAAGCAATTGATATCATTGCTGTAAAATATAAAAAAATAGATATATTGGTTAATGCGGTTGGGGGATTCGATAAATTAGAGCCTATTGAAAATATAGACGATACAGAGTGGCTAAAAGTAATTGATTTAAATTTGAATTCTGCATTTTACTGCACAAGAGCCGTTTTTCCGTGTATGAAAAAAAATAGTTCAGGAAGAATTATCAATATTTCGTCTGGAGCCGGTCTCGCTCCAAATCCTCATGCGCCCTCATACATCCCATATGGTGCATCCAAGGCTGGTATTTTAGGAATGACAAAGTTATTAGCAAGAGATGCTGGAGAATTTGGGATAACGGTTAATGCGCTTGCCCCAGGTACAGCACTCACACCACGTGTGAAAAAAGTCAGAGATGCAAAGAGTATTGAAAATATTGCCAAAAAGAACCCAATGAGGAATTTAATTGATCCTGTAGACTGCGCAAAGGCGGCACTTTTTCTTGCGTCTGAAGATGCAAGGTACATAACAGGAGTCACAATGATGGTAAATGCCGGAAACTTGATTTTTTAGATCATATTTTTATCCATTTTTGGTCTCTTATTGATTTATCCATCGCCTCCAGAATTGCTACATTCTCAATTTTCTCCTGGTTTGTGAATCTATAATTAGATTTACCCTGAGTTGCTAGGGCCCAATCTTCGAGGTTGCATTTAATAATATCTGTGGCTGGGAATAGCTCCTTTTTTGGCTCAGCGCCAATTTTACAAAATGACAATTCGGTCTCTGCTTTAAACATCGGGTGCTTTAAATCTCTAACTTCAGCCCACATTTTGTCGCCAAATGCGCTCAGCCTACAATAATATGGTGTTTTTGATATTACTGATAATTGGCCTGTTGCACCGTTCTTGAATTTCATTTGTACCGTGCACAGGTCACCAGTCTCAAATCCTAATACTTGATTTGAGGATTGAGCAAAAAGTCCTTCAACACTTCCAAACATTGAAAGGAAAAGATCGGTCATATGCACACCAGTTCCAGTCATCCCACCAGCAGGCGCTTCAACCGACGAACCCCTCCAATTATTATTGTCCAGGGACGCAAGAATATCGTGAGACCAATTAGCCTCAATATGCATTTTTTCACCAAACGAAGTATCATCAATAATCGACTTGAGCTTCTCGATAGCAGGGTCGTAACGTCTTTCATGTCCAATACCAATAATGAAGTCATTTTCATCTGCAATCCGTACCATGTTCTCAGCTGAACTTTTGCTAAGTGTCATAGGCTTTTCGCAAAAGACTTGTTTTTTTGCCTTAATGGCGGATGCAAGTTGATCCTCGTGCTGCGAATTGGGAGTACAGATTATTACAGCATCGATATTATTTTCTTCTAGCATCCGCTCATACGATGGAAATGCATTAATTTTATTTTCTTCCAGATATTTTTTATGTTTATCCATAGTTCTTGAAGATGCTGAAGTAACCCTTATTTTGTCACTATCTTTTAATGTTTCTATGATTAGTTTTCCCCACCAACCCAATCCAAGCAGGCCTGCATTTATCATTTTTATCTCACTTATTTAATTACATTATTGTTATTAAGCTTACTTAATATTATAGTATGATCTAACATTTATCAATTACGTTGGAGATACTAATGAAAGCATTGGTTTTGGAGTCAAAGGGTTCACCGTTTGTTTATAAGGACGTGAAAGATCCAGTCCCAAATGATGACGAAGCCGTAGCAAAGATTATTGCCTGTGGTTCAGGACTTACTATCCAACACGTTCGTGCCGGACGCATAGAAGTAGACTACCCAAGAATTATAGGGCACGAAATAACTGCAGTAATTGAAGAGATCGGTAAGAATGTTAAAAACCTCAAGGTTGGTGATGCCGTAACAGCCTATTTCTACCTAACTTGTGGACATTGTAAATGGTGTAACAATAACAGAGAGACATTGTGTGAAAATTTTGGGGGTTATGTTGGTAGAGAGATTGACGGCGCCTATGCAGAGTACATGAAGCTTCCTGCAAAAAATTTTTTAAAAATCCCTGAATCCCTTGATTGGAAAAAAAATCCAGCAGAGATTGCTGTAATATGTGACGCTATTGCCACCCCTTTTAAAGTGATCCGCCATGCATCTGTTAAAACGCAAGATACAGTTGCAATAATCGGTGCGGGAGGCGGCTTGGGCATTCATATGATCATGATGGCTAAATGGGCCAATAGCAGAGTCATTGCAGTTGACATAGCAAGTGATAAATTTGATGCATGCAAGCAAGTTGGTGCCGATATATGTATTAATCCTAGGGACCACAACGATAATCAAGCATTTTACGATTACACAAAAGGAATGGGGGTTGATGTCGTTATAGATTTTGTTTCAAGTAATGAGTCATTAAACCTAGGATTTTCTATTTTGGCACGAGGAGGAAGGCTTGTCACCCTGGGTGGCGGCGGACCACAAAATGCCGTTACTGCATTCGCAGGTGATTTATTAAATAAAGAGGCTATTGTAATGGGTAGTCGTTATGCGACAAAGCAAGAAGTGATTGACTCTTTGGAACTGGTTGCAAGAGGTGACGTCTGGCCATTGGTTACGGATGTCAGAGATATGTTACAGGCTGAAGAGTTACATGCTTTGGTTGAAGACGCAAAAGTAACTGGTCGTGCTGCCTTATTAATAAAGTAAGTTTTTGTAGGATATTTTGGGGGGAAAATGAAAGAGCTAAATGTCTACTTATCAGGAGAAATCCATACAGATTGGAGAGATCAGATTATCTCACTGACGGAAGATAAAGGATTGAATGTTCAATTTACAGGCCCAGTTACAATACATGAAAATAGTGATGATTGTGGCGTTAATATACTTGGTGAAGAAACACAATCATTCTGGCATGATCATAAAGGTGCAAAAATAAATGCTATAAGGACAAGAAACTTGATCCAAAAAGCTGATATAGTTATCGTACGATTTGGTGAGAAATATAAGCAGTGGAATGCTGCTTTCGATGCAGGATATGCGCATGGTCTAAATAAGGCCTTGATTATTATGCATGATAATCAACACGCGCATGCACTTAAAGAAGTGGATGCGGCAAGCCTTGCTGTAACTCAAACTCCCGAGCAAGTTGTCAGAATAATCGATTATGTAATGAATGGTAAATTAGTATAGGTAGCAGTCTAATTAATCATATCTACCAAGTGCTTTTTGAGCCGCAATTTCAATCAGTTTATGAAATAATATACCAATTACTGACAATAGAAGTAAGCATGCAAACATTCTTGATATGTTGAGGCGATACCCCGCTTCCAGAATTCTAAAAGCTAAGCCGGAGTTTGAACCACCCGCGCCCGCTGCAAATTCTGCAACTATCGCACCAATTAGCGACAGGCCTGCCGAAACTTTGAGACCGGCCACAATGCTGGGAATTGCGTGAGGGATCTTCAAATATAGCAAAGTTTTGATTTTTGAAGCCTTATATAATCTAAATAAATCGAGCAGTTCTTGATCTACAGAATTTAAACCGAATAATGTATTTGTTAGTATGGGAAAAAATGCAACAAGCCAAACACAGATCAGTAAAGCTAAATAAGTGCTATCTACATAAATAATAATGATAGGTGCAATGGCAACAATTGGGGTAACCTGTAATATTATTGCAAGTGGCAAGAGTGTATCCTGAACTGATCGCGAATAACTCATTAATAATGCAATGAAAATTCCACCGCCACTTGCAAGCAAGAAACCAATTAATGCAACTTCTAGCGTATTCAACATGGCGGGTAAAAGAATAGGCCAATCTTCAAATAGTGTTGTGATTACATAAGAAGGGGCTGGTAAAATATAGTGAGGTACCTCACCAAAAAAAACATATAGTTCCCATATAAAAAATATGGAAATGATAAATATTATAGATGTGGCTTTAGAGAAATAAGATATCTTACCTTTGAATAAGCTCATAGATATCAATTCTTCTGGCGTAGGCTATTTATGAATAAATTCTTCGGTATAAATATCATTTATATTATCCAGTTCCTTTACAACATCGTATTTTAACATTTGTTTATAAAATTTCTGGATTTTTTCTGAAGAAAAATATCCAATACCATACTTTTCTGTATCACTGGTTTCAATAATACCATATTCTTTAAGCTTATTCATAGAATATTTTATTTTAGCATCAGTCATGTCTGGATTTTCTCTTTTTATCAGTTCATTTGTTTTTGATGAGTCGCCATGTAAGTAGTTTTTCCATCCAATTTTAGACGCATCAATAAAACATTTTATTTCCTCTTTGCGATTAATTATTGTGCTCTCCATCGCTTCAATAGTTGTTGAGTAGGTGTCAAAACCATAGTTAGCTAGTAGAAATACATTTGGTTCAACTCCTATTTCTTTTTTTATAGAATAAGGTTCTGATGTTAAATAGCCTTGCTGTGCAGAATTTTTATTAGCTAGAAATGGTGCTGAATTGAAGAGATAAGGCCGCCTTTTTTCAGCATCAAAATAATGCTCTTTCTCCATCCATTTGAAAAAAGTAACCAAGCCCATATCACTAATAAAAATGGGGTCAGCGTTTCGGAGATCTGCCCAAGTGCGAAGTTTTCCTTCAGGATGAGATATAATTATCTGTGGGTCTTTTTGAAAGAATGCAGCTGTCGCTTTAATTGGTACACCTTCGGCTCGAGAGTTCATTAGCTGAATTAGATTACCACCCATGTATAGATCTATTTTATTTGTAATAAGTTTGGCTCTGTTATTACTACCGGGCCCACCCTGAATTATTTCTACATCTAAGCCACATTTTTTATACTCACCATCTGATAGCGCCTGATAGAAACCACCATGTTCTGGTTGAGCTACCCAATTAGTTGCAAAAATAAAGTTAGTCTCTGCACGAGCCGGGATCGAAAAAAATAAGAAAAAGAAAAAGATAAAAAGACGCATATTATTTTCCTTAGTTTTGCATTCTGTTAAGAATTATGGGTTATGATTTGATTAAGATAACAAAATATTTCTATATTGGTTTTAATTTTTTTTTGATTTAATATTTTATAACTAGATATTTAACGTCTTCATAGGGCAAAATAGATCATCTTACTGGCGCATTAAATTTTATGTATATATATCTCCCCATAGCAGAGGTTTCTGTAAACTTAATAATTTTATTTGGTATGGGCGGCGCAGTAGGTATTTTATCTGGTATGTTTGGTGTTGGAGGCGGGTTTCTAATGACCCCTTTGCTAATTTTTTATGGAATACCCCCAATAGTTGCCGTTGCCACCGAGGCAAACCAAATTGTAGCTTCCTCAATATCTGGAGTCGTTGCTCATTGGCGTCGAAAGGCTGTAGATTTCAAGATGGGCACTATTCTATTAATGGGGGGAATAATCGGGTCATTTCTTGGTATTAAATTATTTGCTATACTCAAAAATATTGGTCAAATAGATCTGATAATTTCAATTGCATATGTCTTATTACTTGGTGCAATTGGTTCTCTTATCTTCGTTGAGGGTATCAGTTCAATTCTAAACACAAGAAATGATAAGGCACCTCATGCAAGAAAAAGAAAAGATAGGACGTGGGCACACACGTTACCATTCAGGGTTCGTTTTAAAAAATCTGGATTATACATAAGTGTAATACCCCCAATTGTTATTGGCATATTTGTTGGTATTCTTGCCTCAATCATGGGTGTCGGGGGAGGGTTTGTTATGGTCCCGGCAATGATTTACTTATTAAGGATGCCAACTAATATAGTTATTGGTACATCTCTATTTCAAATTATTTTTGTTACTAGTCTTGTGACAATACTACATGCATATCAAAATCAGACTGTTGATGTTATGTTAGCAATCATACTAATGAGTGGGGGTGTTGTGGGTGCTCAAATTGGAGCTTTCTTGGGGCATAAATTAAAAGCAGAGCAATTGAGGTTCCTTTTGGGTGTGCTTATACTTACAGTCTGTGCGAAGATGATGATTGAGCTTGTTGCTGAACCGCAGAATATATATGTGATTGCCGATGTATTTTAATCGTATTATTAGAACATTCATTATTGCGCTAGTTTGTTTCTCTTTCTCAAGTAAAACTTATTCAGCAGTAAACGAAGTTGAGTCTGATCTCGTAGTGCAGCTTGATGACCCACATATACAAATAGGCTCAAATTTTTTCGGGGAGGAGCTTCTCATTTTTGGAGCATTTAATAATAGTGACCTATCAAAATCAGACATTATTATTAAAGTAAGAGGTGCCAGTAAATCAATTTCTGTGAGACAGAAAGCAAAGAAATATGGAATTTGGATGAACAGCCAAAATACAGTCGTAGATAATGTTCCAAGCTATTATGCGATTTACAGTAATAGAAATATTCAGCGAATTACAGCTAAGGATTTTCTTAAAGAAAATCAGATCGGGTTAGAGTATTTAGAATTTAAATCAAATAAAAAGAATAATACATCAGATATCTACAGGGAAATAATAAAAAAAAATAAGGAAGGCGGTATTTTTACAGAGAAATATACTGGCGTCAGAATAATTGGCAACAAACTTTTTCGTGCATCAGTCCAATTACCAAAAGACATAAATGAAGGAAGTTATGAGGTTTCCATTTATTTCTTTGATGACCAAAAATTAGTGGATAGGGACATCTCAAAAGTATTTGTAAATAAAACACTTGCTGGAAAATATATATACACACAAGCAAAAGAGAGACCATTACTATATGGTATAATCTGTGTTATTATTGCTTGGATAGCTGGGCTGTTAGTCGCGGGGCTGTCAAGAGTCAGATAATAGCATATTATTTTTTTATACCTGACCCAACGAGTTCGTTGATCGATTTAACTCCATATCGCTCTGCCTGATTTATTAGTTCTTTTTTTAATTTACTTATTAGCGTTGGCCCCTCGTAAACTATTGCAGTGTATAGCTGTATGAGTGAAGCGCCATTTTGTATTTTCTCGATGATATCTTGGCTTGTGAAGATGCCTCCAACTCCAATTAGAGGTATCTTTCCTTCTGAAATTTTATAGACATCTCTTAATATTTTTGTTGATTTTTTCATTAATGGCTTTCCTGAAAGACCGCCCTCTTCATTACCAAACCGTTTATTCCTAATGTTTTTTCTTTCAATTGTAGTATTTGAAAGTATCAAACCATCAATCTTACTATCAATTGAGAGCTCAATAATCGACTCTAGCTCCTTTTTTGTTAAGTCGGGTGCTAACTTTATCAAAATCGGAGTTTTGAGACCATTTTTTTTATTTACTTTAATTAGTTCTATTAATTCTTGAAAATGTTGACCAGACTGAAGGTCTCTGAGACCCGGAGTATTTGGCGAAGAAATATTAATTGTTATATAGTCAGCAATTGCAGAAAATTTTTTAATTCCAGTCTGATAATCACTCAATTTATCTTTTGTATCCTTATTTGCACCTATATTTATTCCAATTACACCCTTTTTTGAAGTTTTGCTGAGCCTATCATAAATAATTTCCATTCCATCATTATTGAATCCTAATCTGTTAATCAAGGCATCATCTTCAGGTAGTCGAAAAACTCTTGGTGGCTCATTTCCTGGCTGTCCTAATGGGGTAACCGTACCGACTTCCGTAAACCCGAAGCCTGACGAAATGATTTCATTTGGCACTTCAGCATTTTTATCGAAGCCTGCTGCTAAACCAATAGGATTATTAAATTTTAAACCAAAAACTGTCTGTTTCAATAATTCGGAATTATTATCCGAGGGAACGTGAAGTCCGGTTTTTAGTGCAGAAATTGCTAAACTATGTGCTTTTTCAGGTTCTATTAAAAAAGCTATGTTTCTAATTTTCTTATAAAAACTCATTTATTTATAGCAATTTCCCATCCAGCGCATCTTTAATTAATTTTTGAGTGTTCTCTACCCCATAAATCAAAATAAATGATCCGAATCGAGGTCCATCTTTTTGACCAAGAAGAATTTCATAAATTGAGATAAACCACTCACGTAATTGTTCAAACTGATGCTCTTTTCCTATTCTATAAATTTCTGATTGTATTATTTCTGGATCTTTCTCATCAACAAAATTATTCAATGTCTCTAATAATTCATTTAGGGCTGCCTTTTCATTCTGATTTGCTTTCCTGTATTGTTTTTTAGGTTTAACAAACTGATTGAAGTAATTAATTGCAAACCCAATCATTTTATCAATGGCATCTCTATTTTCATATAAAGTAGCACTGTCGTAATAACTTTTCAGAAATCCCCATAATATATCTTTACTTTCTGAATTTGAAGCACTGACAAGATTCAGCAGTAATGAATACTGTACATCTGGAAACTTCTTGGGAGGTTTACCACTATGGATATGCCAAACAGGATTATCATAGATTGATTGATCAGCATTATCATTCAATTTCGTATAATTTTTAAGGTGGGACGAGTATTCATCCATATTTTTGGGTATAACATCAAAATATAATCTTTTTGCTTTTCTTGGTGATTGATACATAAATAATGACAAACTCTCTTGGGAGCCGTATCGAAGCCAATCATCTATTGAAAGACCATTCCCACGTGACTTAGATATTTTTTCTCCATTTTCATCTAAAAATAGTTCATAGTTAAATCCTTCTGGTGGTACACCGTTTATGACCCTGCATATTTGACCGCTGAGCTTTACTGAGTCAATCAAGTCTTTCCCTGACATTTCATAGTTAATATTAAGTGCCTTCCATCGCATCGCCCAATCAGCTCTCCATTGTAGCTTGACTTTTCCATCCAGAATATCAGTTTCAGACGCTTTATTTGTTATAGGGTTGATATAAAAAATTTTTTTAGAATTCTCATCTACTTCATCTATTTTTACCTGAAATACTTGACCAGTATCTGGGCAAATTGGAAGAAACGGGCTGTATGTCTCACGCCTCTCACTTCCAAGGATTGGTTTTACAATATCTATTATCTTTTCATGGTTCTTCAATACATCTACTAATGCGTTGTTGAAAAAACCATTTTTATAATAGTCTGTTGAACTAATGAAATCATAATTAAATCCGAATTCATCAAGAAAACTCTTTAATTTATTATTGTTATGTTCACCGAAACTTGCATATTCTCCAAAAGGATCTGGCACTTCTGTTAATGGTTTTCCTAAATGATTGGATATTTTGTCTTGGTTTGGAATATTGTCCGGAACTTTCCTGAGGGCATCCATATCGTCAGAAAAGCAAATAAGCTTCGTTGCCTTTGAGTTATTTGTTATTTTCTCAAATGCATTTTTTACCATGATAGTTCTAGCAACTTCACCAAATGTTCCAATATGAGGCAGACCTGATGGACCATACCCCGTTTCAAAGACAATAGGTTTGTCAACTTCTACCTTGTCAATTTTATCAAGTAGTTTTTTAGCCTCTATAAAAGGCCAAGCTCTTATATTCTCATAGTCATCCATATTGATGTGTCGCTTAAAATAATATACGTTAATCTCTAAAATGTTTTGAAAGTTTTAGACCTTGTGATTGATATGTAGAGCCGATGTCCACACCATATAGTTTCGTAGGCGGTTCGGCAAGTTTTTCATATTTCAGTCTTGCTATGATTTGTTTGTCTTCTATATAGAACGGGACATCCAAGCTTCTAACCTCAAGTACACCTTTGCTTGCTTTTGATAAATCGTCTGTATTTCCAAATCCAGGGTCAAAAAAACCCGCATAATGGACTCTCAATTCACCCATTGTTGGATCTATTGGAACCATTTCTGCTGCATATTCTGGGGGTATCCTGATGAATTCACTTGATGCAAGAATATAAAACTCATTTGGGTCTAGCACTAATCTTTTTTTATCTGTTTCATGAATTGTATCCCAATACTCGTTCGCTTTGTACTGCCCTATTTTATCTACATCAATAGGGGCAGTATAGTGTTTTGCTTTAAAACCAATTAATCCATTGTGAGAGCTAAGAGATACACCTAATTGCAGTCCATCTGCGATTCTAGCCTTACCATTCACAAGTCCAAAACCCGATATTTTTGAGAGCTTTGTATGTAATCTTTTTAGTTCTCGGTCTGAGATGACTGACCTTTGTTGCTCAGATTGTGTTGAGCTCTTTCTTATAAAACGTAACTGACTGAGGCGCGAATTTTCGCGTATGATTATGGAATACTTATGTGGTGATATTTCGGCGTATAATGCCCCCGCATACCCAATCGGAACTTTATCAAATGACTGTGTATGGTCTGCAATTACACGAGTGAAGACATCTAGCCTACCTGTTGAGCTCTTTGGATTAGCAATTGCCCATATACTCTCAGGAAGCTCAAGAAACTCTTTTAACTCAACAAGATAGACACAGTTGCGCTCGAGCACTGCCCCATCTTCGATACTGAATTCATGGTCAATTAGATCTCTTGCGCATTCCAAAACTTTCTTATTATCGCTTGGAATAAAACTTGCTCTGATCCGGTAGGCTCTTTTGCCAAGGCGCAGGTCTAAGCTTGCCGGCTGAATTTGGTGATCAGTAATTTCATCTAAAGACTGTATTTTTTTTCTTGCCAGCAGTTTTCGGATCAGACCATCCGGCAAAACACCACTTGCACCCGTCAAATTGAGATTTTTGTTTTCATCGGGGTTTGTTTGCTGTATATTTTCGCTCAGTAGATTCATTTTTTTTATTTTATTATACATAAAAATGATTATATAAATAGTCAATTATATATGAATTAAACAACATTTAGTCTACTCGGTATACGCACTGATGAGGCAGATCAGTTTAATAACATGTCAAAAGAGTACAATAACTATTATAAACGAAAACTCAGTATTATCGGCTGAGGTAGAAATGTCGAAAAATATATCAAAAGACAAACATAATATACAGACAAAACTTATCCATTCTGGTTCACAACGGTCACAAAATAACGAAACCTCAGAGGCGATATACCTAACTTCAGGCTATATTTATAACTCCGCAGAGGAAGCTGAGGCCAGATTTAAGGGTGAATTGGATGGGTACATATACAGCAGATATTCAAATCCAAATCTAACAATGCTGGAAAAGAAGTTATGTGAAATGGAAGGTGCTGAAGCTGCCAGACTGACATCATCTGGAATGGCTGCTGTATTTTGGGCACTTTTTACAAATGTGCGGGCGGGAGATCATGTTATCGCTGCAGACGCATTATTTGGTTCATGTCTGTCAATTTTGAAAGATATTCTACCAAATTATGGGATTGAGGTAACAATTGTCAGGGCCAATAAAATTGAGGAGTGGGAGAAATCAATAAAGAAAAATACCAAATTATTTTTCTTTGAGACACCAACAAACCCAATGCTAGAAATAATTGATATTGGAAGATTATCGCAAATTGCAAAAGCAAATAATATAAAAGTCATCATAGATAATGTCTTTGCGACGCCTTTAAGACAAAGACCAATGGAATTCGGAGCTGATATCGTAATTTATTCTGCAACGAAGCATATTGATGGTCAAGGAAGATGTTTGGGTGGTGTTATCTTGGGAGACGCTGAGTTTATTGAAAATAAATTACATGATTATCTGAAGCATACCGGACCCGCACTGAGTCCTTTTAATGCATGGATAATGATGAAAGGACTAGAAACACTCTCAATTAGAACCGATCGGCAAATAGATAGTGCAAAAAAATTAGCGGATTATTTGGTTGATTTAGTTAATATCAAAGAGGTTATTTATCCGGGTCATAAATCCCATCCTGAATATAGCATTGCTCAAAAACAAATGACGGGCGGTGGACCTATTGTTACGTTTAAAGTTGATGGTGGTAAAAAGAAGGCCTTTGATTTCCTCAACAAGCTCGCACTTATAAAGATATCCAACAACCTTGGTGATGCAAGGACTTTAATCACCCACCCTAAAACAACAACACATCGAAATTTATCGGATAGTGAATGCATTGACTTAGGAATTACAGATAGCACATTAAGGATATCCCTCGGTCTTGAGGATATTGACGATATTATTGCTGATATCGATAAATCAATCAGATAAGATAGGTACTATAATACAATGGGCGGAAAAAAGATTGATATGGAACTACAGCAAAATAATGCATTAATATTGGATATAAGTAAATCTTGCAAAAGAAATCCATTTCATAGGGATATGACATATTTCTCCTACTTAGTATTTTTGGATAGACTGATTTCTGTAAATGATGAACTTCAAATCGTCGATGATTTGGAAAGACCGAGCGGAGCAGTTATTTTGGATGATACCCATCAACATGGAAGTAGTGAGTACAGACTCGAAAATCCATCATTCTTAGACAGCACATATATCGACAGTACAATTATGTCGAGAGATTATGATATTGGCCTGTTGAATATAATAGAATATCAGCAACAAATATTCACAGATTTATAAACCTAATTACGATTAAAAATGAGATTTTACCCAATCATAAAGATAATAGGAATATTCCTTCTAATATTAGGAGTGTTTATGCTATTTCCTGCGCTAATTGATCTAATATATCAACATGAAAACTATAAGGTCTTTATACTATCGTCATTAATTACATCAATGACAGGGTTTATTTTAATATTATCAGTTTGGGGGAAAAGCCAATTACTAGGATTACGAGAGGCTTTTCTCTTGATCTCCGTAACTTGGGTTCTGATTGCAGTATTCTCAGCGATCCCTATATACATCTCTGACTCTGGACTAAATATTACGGATTCTTTTTTTGAGTCAATGTCTGGAATAACAACTACTGGCGCTTCGGTTATTACAGAATTGGAACTTCAATCAAAGGGGGTGCTAATTTGGAGAGCCTTATTGCAGTGGTTGGGAGGCATAGGAATTGTTGTTATGGCGGTTGCTGTATTACCAATGCTGCAGGTTGGGGGTATGCAATTATTTCGTCTGGACGCATCAGATAATGCAGAAAAAATATTACCACGTGCTACACAAATAGCTGGTTCGTTGATAGTAATATACTTCATCATTACATTTCTTTGTGCCCTTGCATATAATATTGGTGGAATGGGACTATTTGACTCTGTTGCTCATTCATTCACAACAATATCAACTGGCGGATACTCAACCCATAGTGAATCCTTTGCATTTTTTAATAGTGCAAAATTAGAATATATATCTATACTTTTTATGATAATTGGAAGTCTTCCTTTTGTCTTATACTTACAATTTATTCGAGGGAAAGCTTCGAGCTTATTTTTAGATAGTCAAGTTATTACATTCATATTGATTTTATTCACATCTATTTTGCTATGCTCTTTTTACATCGAGTCGTCACTGGATATGCCTACACACGATGCACTCAGACAGGCTTCATTCAATATAACATCAATCTTAACAGGCACTGGCTACGTTTCTGCTGATTACATGGTGTGGGGCCCATTTATTATTTCTTTGTTTTTCTTCTTGATGCTGATGGGTGGATGTGCTGGCTCTACATCATGCGGCTTGAAAATTTTTAGATTTCAAATCTTAGTCAAACAAGTCGTCGTTCAAACAAAAAAAGTTGCCTTCCCTGATGCAGTTTTTATCCCAATGTACAATGGTAGAGAGATACCAGATAGTGTAAATAGAGCCGTCACTTCGTTTTTCTTATTATTTATTGCTTCATTCATTGTTTTTGGTCTTTTGTTGACGCTCCTCGGCTCTGATCTTATTACAGCTTTTTCAGCCTCGGCTAGTGCCCTCGCAAATGTAGGACCCGGTTTAGGCCAGTTTATTGGACCCACCGAAACATACGCTCTGATGAACTCCTCGTCAAAGTGGCTCCTATCGCTTGCAATGCTTTTGGGACGGTTGGAAATATTTACTGTGATGGTTTTATTTACATCTTATTTTTGGAGGCAATAAAAATAGAGAAGAATCTGGATAAAAAACAACTCTTAAATTCACAAGAATTAATATTAAAAAAATTGATTTCTTTTGATACAACAAGCAGTAAAAGCAACCTAGAATTAATCAACTATATATGTGATTATTTAGATATATTTAAAATCGAGACTTCAAAGGTATATAACGAAGATAAATCTAAAGCATCAATATATTATACTATTGGTAACAAAAAACTGCCTGGACTGGTACTTTCTGCACATACAGATACAGTACCGGTAGATATAGATCAATGGTCATATAATCCGTATGAACTAAATATTCAGAAAGATAAGTACTATGGTCGAGGGACCACAGATATGAAGGGTTTTATCTCAATAGTTCTTGCGCTCACCCCATGGGTAATATCTAAATCCTTTGATAGGCCTATTCATGTTGCGTTAAGTTATGATGAAGAAGTTGGTTGTCTCGGAGTTGGTCCATTAATAAATAGTATGACGAATAATGTATGCAAACCAAAATTAGTTGTTGTTGGTGAGCCGACAGATCTTAAGATAGTCAATCAGCATAAGAGCTGTCATACATTTGAGACAGAATTTCATGGGAAAAAAGCTCATTCTTGCTATCCAGACTGGGGATGTAACGCGATTTATTTTGCTAGTGAATTCATAAATGAATTAAGAAAAATCGAGCAGTCCCTCATACATGGCGATAAAGATGTTAATTTTGAACCACCACACTCATCAATAAATGTAGGGCGTATCGAGGGGGGCACAGCACATAATATAGTACCCGATTATGCAAGAGTTGTCTGGAACATAAGGTGCCTACCTTCTGAAAGTTTCCAAGTTCTACTATATGACTTATTTAACAGCGTAATGCCATCAATTGAGTCAAAAATGAAAAAAAAATATAGGAATGCTTATATTTCAAATAGAAATATATCAAATATTTTGCCGCTAAATCAGAAGAATTTTCCTGAAATACTAATTTCACTTACCAAGACAGACCCAAAGCATAAGTCTGGTGTTTCTTACGGAACAGATGCTGGATATTTTTCTGACGTTGGTTGGCCTACGATTGTCTGTGGACCTGGTAAAATTGAGCAAGCTCACACATCTGACGAATACATCAAAATTAATGACATCAAAGATGGCATAGATTTTATGATGAGCTTGATGAGTGGTATTTTGTCTTAGTTTATTACGCAATGCTTAAGAATTGCTTTTTGTACGTGTAATCTATTTTCGGCCTGTTGGTAGACAAAAGATCTTTCGCAATCAATTATCGAGTCTGTAACCTCTTGCCCCCTGTGTGCAGGTAAACAGTGTAAAAATATTGCATCAACCGGCGCCTTTGCAAATAAGTCACTATTCACCTGATAATCATTCAGAATTTGAATTTTTTTTGATTTTTCATCCTTATCGTCATTCATAGAGAACCAAGTATCAGTGATTATGCAATTTGCATCTTTAATAACATCATCAATATTTTGGGATATGTTGATTTTTGAGTTTTTCTTTTTTACAATATCTAAAATGGCTCTGCTAGGCATATATTCATTTGGGATGGCCATATTTAGTTTGAAATTAAATAGAGTACTTGCCTGAATCCATGTATTTGCAACATTATTACCATCACCTATCCATGCGATATTGAGGCTATCAATGGTTCCAAAGCGTTCCTTCAATGTCATTAAATCAGCCATTATTTGACAGGGGTGACTCTCGTTGGTAAGAGCGTTAATGATTGGTACGCTGGAGTGATCAGAAAATTCAATTAAGTCTTGATGATTCGAGTTTCTTATAATTATACCATCCACGTACCTTGATAATACCTTAGCGGTGTCTTTAATAGACTCACCTCTCCCAAGCTGCGTTGTGCTCATATCTAGATAAATGCATGAACCCCCGAGCTCGGTTATTGCAAGTTCAAATGAAATTCTCGTTCTTGTAGATGGCTTATCAAATAGGAGTATGTATGATTTATTATTTAAAAAATTTCGATCAGAATTCCTATTGGCTTTCATCTTTTCTCCCGATGATAATATTTCGATTAGATCAGCTTTTTTGAATTCGTGTAGGTTGATAAAATTTTTTGATAAGTATTCCATTATAAAATTTCTTTGATTGACTTTTCAAACAGGGATATTACCTTCTTTATTTCAGGCATGGTTATGTTTAGTGGCGGTAATATTCGAATTACGTTATCTGCTGCATTCACAGTGAGGATTCCGTTTTCAAAGAGTTTATTGGCTAATAAATTATTGTCTGCATTGCACTTGATCCCAATCATAAGCCCAAGCCCTCTTATTTCATCAATTACTTCTGGATACTTTTCACACAGATTATTAAGTTGTTCTTTGAAGAAAAGACCCTTTTTTTCAACGCCTGATAGAAAATCGGTCTTATTCACAATATCCATAACACAATTACCCACTGCCATTGCTAATGGATTTCCACCAAATGTTGATCCATGCGTACCCGGAATAAGAGCTTCCGCTACATCACCTCTCATGAGACAAGCACCTATTGGAAAGCCTCCGCCCAGACCTTTAGCCAGTGCCATAACGTCCGGTTTTGTATCAAACCATTCATGAGCAAACATTTTCCCAGTCCTGCCAACACCGCACTGCACCTCGTCAAACAAGATAAGTAAATCCATCCTTTTGGCTATAACTTGAAGGCTATTAATAAATTTTTTATCAAAAACATTTATTCCACCTTCGCCTTGAACAGGCTCAATCAGTATCGCCGCTGTTTTCTCGTTACAAACTTTTTTTAATTGATTGATATCATTTCGTTCAATGCTTACGAACCCTTTTAGAGGCTCGCCAAAGCCTTCAAGATGACTTGAGTTACTTGCAGCTGCGATTGTGCCAAGTGTACGACCATGAAATGAACCTTTAAATGTTATTATCTCTGTTTTTTCTGATTTTCCTTTTGAAAAGTGATATCTTCTTGCAGCCTTGATTGTGCATTCAACAGCCTCAGCGCCTGAATTGCAGAAAAATACTTTATGCGCAAATGAGCAATTTGTTAGTTTACTGGCGAGAGTTACTTGTTCCTCTATTTCATATAAATTTGATACATGCCATAATTTCTTTGACTGTATATTCAGAGCATTTATGAGCTCCTTATTAGAATGCCCAAGAAGATTTACTGCAATTCCGGCAGCAAGATCAATATATTTATCCCCGCCAATGGTGTAGAGGTAGAGACCCTTACCATGAGAAAAAACTATTTTTTTCCTGTTATAGTTGTTAGCTACAGAATTCATCACTTACAATACAAATTAGAATTTAAAATTGCATATTCTAATCAGAAAATAATTTTAGTCAATTACATTCATCTATCTCTAAGACTTGAGTTTGTAGCCAATCTTAAAAAGGTAGCAGCTGAGCGCAAACAAAAGAATATTTAATATCAATAAACTGAGACCGCTATTGAGTAGATTGCCATCGGTATATCCAGTGATTCCATAACGGAAACCATCTATAGCTTGGAAAAAGGGATTATATTGGGCTATACCATTGATTTTACTTGGTAAATCTTTTATGGAGTAAAATGTGCCCGATAAAAATGTCATGGGTGTGATAATAAAATTCGTTACGGCACCCATGTGATCAAATTTTTCGGCCCATAATCCACCAATCACACCAATCAGACTCATGAAGAGTGATCCCATTATTGAAAAGTAAAGTATCGCGTAAACACTGTGATATGGTATCTCCAAGAAAAGTGAAATAATTGTAAAGCCGATAAATGCAATTATGCATCCCCTTGCTATTCCTCCAATTATATATCCTATAGTTAGTTCTATAGCATTTAGCGGACTCAAAAGGAGATCTGCAATATTACCGTGTATTTTGCCACTTACGATTGATGACGATGTATTGGCGAAAGCATTTTGAAGTATCATCATCATTACGATACCGGGGGCTAAGAAGTGTGAAAACGGCATACCAAATATTTCAGGTCTTGCTTTACCAATAGCAACTGAAAAAACAAAAAGAAAAAGTAGAGCGGTCATTAGTGGGCCAAATATTGTTTGTTGCCAAACTTTTAGGAAACGCATAATTTCCCGCTGTATTTGGGTGTAAAGACCCAACCAATTGACCACACCAATATCTTTTTGCATTGTTAATTATTTCAATTTTTTTTATCAGATAATCTTTTACAACATATTACTTATCTCTGTTGAAAACAATACTAAAAAGTTCAGTTTTTTCATAAATGTAGTAGTATTAAACTACTTATTTATAACAACATATTGATTTCATTTTACGTATAAAAACTTGAGGTTAGGCTATGGCTTGGACGGAAGAAAGAGTAGAGCAGTTAAAAAAACTTTGGACGGAAGGTCTAAGTGCAAGTCAAATCGCAAAGCGACTTGGGGATGTGACACGTAATGCTGTTATTGGAAAAGTTCATCGATTGGGATTGGAGCCACGTGCAAAACCACAAAGAAAGAATATTGCGATGGGTCAATTAGATGGGAGTATAATATCTGTAAGCTACTCTGGTAATCTGGCTTTTAAGGAAACTTCAATAGATGATATCGAATATAATAAAAATCATGATATGCTACAGTCAAAAATTCATAGCTTGGATCAGACTTCTGATCAACTTGCAATTACAATATTAAATCTAACTGAAAATCATTGTAAATGGCCGCAAGGTGATCCCGGAACAGCAGATTTTCATTTTTGTGGACACCAACCACTGCCTGGAGTGCCATACTGTGAACAGCATGCAAAAAGAGCATATAAGAAATTCAAAGTGAACAGTTAGGTTTATTTTTTCAGTCTTAAAAACTAAACTGGTAAGAAACTGGTACCCAATTGTATCCTAAACTTTTATTCTTCTCAACAAAACCAATCGCTGGAAATGGCATGTGATAGCCAATCATAGGCGTTTTACTAGTTGCGAGCATACTGAGGATTCTTTTACGACTCTCAACTGCCATCTCTTTATTGTCATCAAACATCACGTGCCAATCGGGTACTTGCATCGAAACAACAAAGTGATTTGTAATATCGGCAGCAAAAAAAAGACTCTTATTGTCACTCTCAATTCTGTAGCACATATGACCAGGAGAGTGACCAAAGCCATTAACAGCAGTAATACCTGTAACTACATCTTGTTCGGGTTTAATAAATTCCATCCTATCAGCTAATGGCATGCAAATCTTTTCAAATAGCTCCTTATTTGCTTTCCTCTGTTCAGGAATATTTTTTCCTGTTTTCCATGACTCATATTCAACCTCGCCAATAATTATTGAAGCATTTTCGAAGTAACCATCTTCAATATACATCAGTCCACCAATATGATCTGGATGGCAATGAGTAATCACAATTTTACTAATATCCTCATGCCTATATCCAGATAATTCAATAAGATCAATGAGCTTCCCTTTTTCTTCCTGAAGTTTTCCATTACCAGTATCAAAAAGTATTAGTTCATTGCCTGTGTTTATAATTATTGGTGTAAATCCATGCTCAAATTTCTTTTCGGGTAGGAAGTTTTCTCTACATAATTTATGAACATCCTTTTCATCTCTATTTTGGCCAAAAATAGGATATGGACCGTCTCTTTGAACAAGCCCATCCAATATGGTTGTTATTTCAAAATTACCAAGATTAAACCTAAATATATTCGGATATATGCTGCCTGTTTTTTTTATTATCATAAGATCTCCTAGATTGAAAAGTCATTAATTTATAAGTGTTCCAATTCCTTCTTCAGTGAACAATTCCAGTATTATAGCATTTTCTACTCTTCCATCCAAAATAACTGCTTTGTCTACACCATTCTTCACAGCGTCAATGCAAGTTTTGATTTTAGGTATCATCCCTCCCAGTATTACACCGTCTGAAATGAGTTTCTCTGCTTTTTCAACTTTGAGTTCCAAAATTAGTTTTTTCTTTTCATCAATAACACCCGCTATATCTGTTAGCATTAATAATCTGCTCGCTTTTAGGGCACTTGCTATTGCTCCTGCAGCAGTATCGGCATTTATATTAAAGGTCGTATTATTGCTGTCTTTCCCAAGTGGTGTAATAACAGGTATACAGCCTTTTTTGCACTTATTAATTATTGTAGAAGGATCAATTTTTTTTGGCTCACCTACAAAACCAAGATCCATTATTTTTTCAATATTTGAGTCAGTTTTGTAAATATTTGTCAATTTTTTTGCGACAATTATGGAGTCTTTATTTCCTGAGAGACTAATTGATTTACCCCCATGTTTTTTAATCTTCTTCACAATATTTGTGTTAATTATCTCATACAATACACGTTCGACAACTTTTATTGTATTTCGATCGGTAATTCTTAAACCATTATGGAATTTACTTTCCACGCCCTGTGCTTTCAATGTTTCTCCAATTTGAGGACCTCCACCATGTACAACAACTGGCTTCATACCCGCTTGTTGAAGCATAACAATATTTTGCGCGAAGATATCAGCTAAGTTGTCATTTACCATTGCATGACCACCGTATTTTACAACCACGTATTTGTCATCATACATTTGCATGTATGGTAATGCTTCAGCTAGGATTTTTGCCCTTATCGAAGAGTGAATTTTACCCATAAACGCCACCTGTTAGTGTTTTACTATTCTATATATTAGACATCTTAGTAGATCAATACCAAACTTATCTTTACTTGAGGTAGCAAGAAACTTGGGTCTTGCAGCTGGTCTCCTCCTGATTTTTTCATATGTCGAAATAAAAAGATCATCGACTTCATTCTTTCTAACTTTATCAAACTTAGTTAGAATAATTTGATAAGATACTGCTGACTCATCAAGTATCTTCATAATATTTTCATCAATTTCTTTAATGCCATGTCTAGAGTCGATGAGGAAAAAAACTGTTTCTAATTCTTTCCTGCCAAGCAAGTAATCTTTAGTAAGCTGGCCCCATTGTTTTATTAACTCTTTACTTGCTTTTGCATAACCAAACCCAGGAAGATCAGTGATAAAGAATTCTTCTCCTTGTGAAAAAAAATTAATCATTTGTGTCCTGCCTGGTGTATTGGAAACTCTAGCAAGT
>CACPAS010000016.1 GCA_902632055.1 uncultured OCS116 cluster bacterium
ATCTTTCTCTTTCTTGCATTCAAAGAATTTAAAAATTCATTAAAGTTTTTATAATTTTTATTATCCCAAATAAACTGCTTACTAGTTCTTTTTATAAAATTATTTTTTTCTAAAATACCTAGTTCACCATCTTCGATAAAATTAATATGAGCGCTCGATATTTCATTAGTGTCTAATAATGATTTTATAGCACTAATAGAATTTACTTTAATGTTGGGGTCACTCAATTTAGTTAGAAATTTACATGATCTGATGGGGGTAAAAGGAATAGCAATAAGTAATTTTGGGAAATACCTAATATTTACTTTATTGTAAAAGTCTACCCAAGGATGGTCAAAAATATATTCTCCAAAAGAGTTATATTTCAAGTAAGCTGGGGTGAAGCATGAGATGTGACCATGCTCATCCCTTTGAATTAAATGATTTGGAACCCAGCCAAATGCATCACTTGCGCTACCTGAATTCTCAAGCGACCATAGAAAATCATATTTCATGAATGGGTTATCATTATCTAAGCTTTCAAAATCAGACTTTGATATTTCATCAATCGAGCTCAAGGTTTCAATCATTTTCTAGGCTTGCTTTCGAACTTTTTTCTGCATTACTTAATAAGTAACTATTAATATATAACATTTATTATATTCTATTATATGTGTATAAAAAAAATTCATTCAATCAATCTAAGCATGGAAAAAAAGAATAGAAAGGTTTTAATCGTTGAAGATAATGAACTGAATATGAAGCTATTCAGAGAAATCTTAACTGCCGAAAATTGTGAAGTTATAGAGTGTGCGGACCCAATGTTTGCAATGGACAGGATAACAAAAAATTTACCTAACCTTATACTTATGGATATTCAGCTACCAAGAATTTCTGGCTATGATCTGATTACATGGATAAAGTCAGATGCTAATATTTCGCATATTCCAATAATTGCTATCACTGCCTTTGCAATGGAAGATGATAAAGAAAAGATATTGGCGCTTGGTTGTGAAGCATATATGTCAAAGCCTATCTCCATGGATCCATTCATAAAAAATGTAAATAAGTTTCTTAAATAAAAAATTATAAAAAAATATTTTCAATAATTTAAATTACTATATAATATTGTTGTCTTATTGAGTTTCCCTGCGGAGTTGCTCAGGTCCGCCGCATCTCCTGGGTCCGTAGGGTTTAGGTCGTATTGTTAGTCACTAAATTTGGCCTCCTCCAAATCTAGAGACTGACATATGACCAGATGAATCGTAATTATATCAAGAAAAGTATGTTGATCTGTATGATAACCTTATTGGTTATTTAAAGGCTGGACTTATTTGATTTTATTTTCTTTAAAATCTACATGTTTTCTGGCAACAGGATCGTATTTTTTTACGACCAGCTTATCTGTCATTGTGCGATTATTCTTTTTTGTAACGTAAAAGTATCCAGTACCAGCTGTACTCTCTAATCGTATCTTTATATTTCCAGATTTTGCCATAATTTACCCTTTTTTTATATAAATATATCAATATTAAAGTAAGTCAACGAATGATTTTAATTTTTTTTATCTTTTAAATCTATAATTTTTATAGCCTCTTCGAGGTTTAATGTTTCAACCGAAATATTTTTCCCAAGAGAGTAATTCTTTTTCTTGTACTTTAAGTACGGCCCATATCTGCCACTAGATAAAATTATATCATTCTTAGTTTTGGGGTATTGGCCCAATATTTGATTTGGGCTTGAGGGTGAAACTTTATTTTTTTCGTCAATCAACGTCACTGCCCGGTTGAGTCCTATTGCAAAAAGATCCTCAAGCTTAATACTCACATAAGTATTTTCATGTTTGATATAGGGTCCATACCTGCCAATAGCGCCAGTAATCTCCTGATTTGTTTCGGGATGGTTACCAATTGATTTCGGCAGAGATATAAGCTGCAATGCTAGTTCATCTGACAAATCTTCTACCTTGATGTTTCTTGGTATTGAGACACGCTTTGGTTTCTCATTCTCCATGCTGGGATCTTCCACTTCTAAATAAGGGCCATAACGACCACTTTGAAGTGTAATTTCATTGCCAGTCATTGGATCAATTGCAATTACTTGCTTCTGAGTTGCGATAGCATCATTTTTTCCTAAACCATGCTGAAAGTTACAATCAGGATAATTTGAACAACATAAAAATGAACCACTTTCAAATGACTTTAGGGTTATTTTTCCCCCGCTACAGTCTGGGCATAGTCTTGGGTTTTCTGAGTCTTGGCCAAATATGTGAGGGGCGAGTGTGTCTACGAGGTTTTCCATGACTTCTATTCGTTCAACGTCCTTAACATTTTTGGTTTTCATATCCAGATTTGAGTAAAAATCCTCTAGTAAAGATATTCTTGTAAAGTCGCCGTTTGATATTTGATCTAATTTTTGTTCTAAGTCAGCGGTAAAATCATATTTTACGTAGTCTGGATAGTAATTTTCTAAAAAGACAGTTAAAAGCCTGCCATTGCTGGTTGGGGTAAATCTTTTTTGTTCCAGTTTTGTATAATTTCTCTCTGTCAAAACACTAAGTATACTTGCATAGGTTGACGGTCTTCCAATTCCTAAATCCTCCAAGAGCTTGATTAGTGAGGCTGGATTGAATCGCGGTGGTGGCTCAGTATCGTGTGCATTATCTGTAAGTTTTTTACAGCTAATAGACTCATTTTCTTCTATTCCGAACACATTTTGATTACTTAATTTTTCTTCATTCTGATCTTTTTCCGCACCATCATTTGGTTTGTCATCAAAAAGTACTTGATACCCGGCCTCCAACCGATGTTCACCTGATGCTCGAAAAAGATTATTCTGACCTAAATTATCAATTGCTTTAATTGTAATGCTGGTTCTTTCAAATTTTGCATTGGCCATTTGACTTGCCATTGTTCTTTTCCAAATTAGCTCATAAAGTTTGAATTGCTCATCACTTAAATGGGCTTTAATCTTTTCAGGCGCATTACTTATTGATGTAGGCCTGACAGCCTCGTGTGACTCTTGTGCATTCTTGGATTTTGTCTGGTAAATATTCTTATTTTGAGGTACTTGCTCTGCTCCAAAAATAACTTCTATATTATTCCTAATCTCATTTATTACGTTATCTTCTATTTGGACTCCGTCAGTTCGCATGTATGTTATTAGCCCACCTTCAATTTTTTGACTATCTATTCCCTCATACAATTTTTGAGCTACTTGCATTGTTCGTGTTGGATTAAAGCCAAGTCTTTTCGACGCCTCCTGTTGTAATGTTGATGTTGTAAATGGTGGCTGGGGCTTTCTAATAATACTTGTTTTTTTAACCTCAGATACAGTGAAAATGGAATTATTTAGATTATTGATTATTGCTTTTGCTTCTTTTTCCGACTTAATATCAAATTTGTTTAATTTATTCTCATTAATAGATACCAGAGATGCTGTAAAATTTTGACCATTTTTTGCTGACATTGACGAAGTAATGGACCAATATCTTTGGCTTTTGAAATTCTCTATCTCAATTTCTCTCTCACAAATAATTTTTAGTGCAACTGATTGAACTCTACCTGCTGATTTAACGCCTGACAGTTTAGTCCATAAAATTGGAGAAATTTTAAAGCCAATAAGATAATCTAGGGATCTCCGAGCTTTATACGCCTCAACCAGATCACTATCAATACTTCTTGGATTGTTTATTGCATCTAGAACTTTATCTTTTGTAACGGCATTAAAAACAACCCTTTCGAAATTCTTAGATTTTTTTTTATTTAATAACTCGAAAAGGTGCCATGAAATAGCTTCACCCTCCCGATCGGGGTCGGTGGCAAGTACTATTTTTTCAGATTTTTCAACTGCATGCTCAATCTCTCTCAAGGTCTTAGCCCTGCTACTTGTTTTTTCCCATTTCATTTCAAAATTATTTTCAGGATCTATTGAACCACTTTTTGCAGGTAGGTCCCGCACATGCCCCATAGACGCAAGTACTTTATATTCTGATCCTAGATACTTATTAATTGTTTTCGCTTTAGCCGGCGATTCTACTATTACTAATATCATTTTATTTAAGCTTAGACTCTTGCCCTTTGATCAATCTTTTAATATTTTCCATATGCCTATATATCAAAATAACGCTCATGAAAAGTATAATCGTAAAATTAATACGAAAGTCCATATCCTTTGGGCTTAAAAAATCATAATAAATAAAGTCATTTAGTTTCATCATATTTACCATAATATATACGACAGGTATTGAAATAATTGATGTTATGCTGGATAGGGAAGAGTATCGCGTGGTGACGAAAGTTGATACCCATATAAATATAAACAGCAATGAAAACAACGGGCTCATTATGAGCAGGATACCAAAATAGGTCGCAACCCCTTTTCCCCCGCGGAAATTTAGCCAAATTGGGAATACATGACCAAGTAAAGAGAAGAAACCAATGATAATTATCATGCTTGTATCTATGTCAAAATATTTAGCAATTATGATGGGTATTATGACTTTTGACATGTCCAATATTAGTGTTAAAGCACCGATTTTTTTATTACCGGCCCTCATAACATTCGTTGCCCCGATATTTTTTGAACCGAGTTTACGAATATCAATATTTAGAATCTTTTTTGATAGGATAAGCCCGAACGGAATACTGCCTAACATATATGCAAATAGTGATACTAAAAATATCAAAATCATATCAAAATTATTTTTTTACTGATCTATTAAATTATGGATAATATTTCCATTAACAATTGTTAGCATTACCTTACCTTGCATTTTTTGATTCTCAAATGTTGTATTCTTGCATTTCGTTGTTAATTCATCGGTATCACACACCCATGGCTGGTCCAAATCAAAAAGAATTAAATCGGCCTTTTTTCCAACTTCAAGACTTCCTGTATTCTCTAAGTTGAGAATTTTTGCAGGATTATATGACATTTTCTTCATAAGTTTTGATAGTGAGATATAGCCATCATGGTATAAAGATAATGATGCTGCCAGTAACGTCTCAATGCCAACGGCACCGTATGCTGCTTCCTCGAAAGGTAGGCGTTTTGACTCTGTTCCTTGTGGTTCATGGTTTGATGTTATAATATCAATGGTGTCACCATTTAAATTTTCAAGTATATATGAACGGTCATTCTCTGACCGAAGCGGCGGTTTGACTTTGAAAAATGTCCTGTATGCGGCAACATCATTTTCATTTAATTTAAGGTTATTAATTGATACGCCACATGTAATTTTATCATTCATACCTTTGAATTTATTAATCACATCATAAGACTCGCTAGTTGAAATGCACATCGAATGATATTTTACTTCAGTGTGATGTGCGACACGTAATTCCCTTTCTAGTGCAATCGTTTCAGATATTTTTGCAATTCCTGGTAAGCCAAGGCGCATTGAAATTTCACTCTCGTTCATTACACCAAATTTATCAAGGTCCGATATAGGTAATTGCATAATTTGAGCATCAAAGTTTGAGGCGTAGGTGAATACGTTTTTTAGTATATTTGTATTATTTATTTCATTATATGCATCTGAGAACCCAACCGCACCTGCTTCTTTGAGTAGACCAATTTCGGTCATATTTTGACCTTCATGTTTTTTTGTTAATGCCGCTATTGGTAAAATTTTTATTTCTGATTTATCTTCAGATTTTCGTATTATATATTGAACTAGTTCTGCCTCATCAATAATTGGGTTAGTGTCTGGTCGACATGCAATAGATGTAATTCCTGATGCTTTAGCTGCAGAGCTTATATCCTCTATAGTTTCAATATGTTCATATCCGGGTTCACCAGCAAAAACCCACATATCTATTAATCCGGGCGATAAAGCATGATTCTTGCAATCAATAATTTTGCAGTCTGCAATATCGTAATTTGGACTCGGTTTGGTGAATATTTCTTGTATAAGTCCTTTTTCAATAAGCACAGATCCTTTAAATTCTGTCTCATTTTTTGGGTCAACAAGTAGGGAATTTTCTAATAGTAATTTCTTTTCAGTCATTCTTTTTACCTGCGGATAATGTTTCTAAAACTGCCATCCGAGTTGCTACACCCATTTCTACTTGATCTTTGATTACGCTTTGTACATTATCTGCAACAGATGTATCAATTTCAACACCTCTGTTCATTGGACCTGGGTGCATTACGATCGCATTTTTCTTTGCGTATGATAGTTTTTCCTCATCAAGGCCGAAGTATTGAAAGTATTCTCGGGCTGTTGGTATATATGAGCTAAGCATTCTTTCGTTTTGCAGTCTCAGCATCATGATTACATCAACATCTCTAATCCCTTCTCGCATATCTAGGTATGTTTTGACTTTATAGGAGTCTATATTTTTTGGAAGTAAGGTCTTGGGAGCGACAATATTGATATTCGCACCGAGCATAGAAAGTAGGATTATATTTGACCTTGCAACTCTGCTATGCAATATATCGCCGCATATAGCTACCCTTAGACCTTCTATTTCTTTTTTATGATGAATAATCGTTAATGCATCAAGTATTGCTTGAGTTGGATGCTCGTGTGACCCATCTCCTGCATTAATAACAGAGCAGTCAACTTTTTGTGATAATAACTCTGATGCTCCGGCTGAATAATGGCGAACAATTAATAGATCTGGTTTCATGGCATTTAATGTTACCGCTGTATCAATTAGAGTTTCGCCTTTTGCAACAGATGACTGTTTGAGTGACATATTTATAACGTCTGCGCCTAATCTTTTACCGGCAAGTTCGAATGAGCTTTGTGTACGTGTTGAGGGTTCAAAAAATAGATTTATTTGGGTTTTTCCTCTAAGAATATCAGACTTCTTCGGTTTATCTTTATTACTTGCAAACCACTCTTGTGATTTTTTTATTAGGAAATGGATATCTTGTGGGGAAATTTTTTCAATGCCCAGCAAATGTATGAGCTGAGGTAAATAAAGAGAGTCTTTACTTTTTTTATTCATTAAAATAATATTGTATATCGCTCTTTGATAATTTCTGCAAGATTATTTATTTTTTTTTTGAAAATGTATTCTTTAATAAAAAATTTATATGAGGCATCATGACACTTAATGTTGCATTATTAGGTACTGGTAGGATAGCGGAATATGGCTATATACCAGCAATAAATAAAATTGATGACGTAAATATAATCTCCGTATTATCACGTAATGATTTGAAAGGGTCTGAATTTGCAATCAAGCACTCAATACCAAGGGCATATGTCGAGATTGATGACTTGCTTGGGGAGAAAAATCTTGATGCAGTAATTGTTTGCACTCCAGACAGACTTCATGAGGAGCAGGTTATAAAGTCTTGCCGCGCAAAAAAACATATATTATGCGAGAAGCCAATGTCAACAAGCGTCAAAAGCTGTGAAAATATGATAACTGAGATTGAAAAGGCAGGCATAATCTTTGGGATGGCACATAATAACAGATTTAATGCAGGTCTTCGTTATATAAAAGATGCCTTGGACTCAAATTTAATTGGGCAAGTTTATTATGCTCGAGCCATGCTTACAACACAACAAAATGACCCATCTGGATGGAGGGCGCTTGGTAAAGAGTCAAAATTTTGGGCAATGAGCGCAACCGGGGCACACATGATTGATATATTTAGGTGGTATTTTGGTGAACCAAAAAAAATGAAAAAAATATCACTTTCTCCTAAATTTGGTAGTATAAACGATGAAATCACAACACTTTCTCTAAATTTTAATGAAAAAGTTGTCTGTGATATTACCGCTTCGGCAATTCTTCCGCCAATAAATAGAATTGAAATCTACTCGAACGAGAGTTCCATAATTGGTGAAAATGTCTTTGGTATAAGAACTGATGAGAAGATCTATCACAATAATGAAAAAATAATGATCGAACCAATCAGTTCATTCTTCGGGGAGGTTGTCGATTTTACAAACGCAATAATCAAGAATGTCGAGCCAAGATCCACATATAAGGATGGTATTGAAAATATCAGGATAATGACAGACGCGCTCGCAGATAGCAGCTAGTATTGATGTTAGATTTTTTTGTGATTTCTAAGTCGATCAAGGGCACCTTGTAATATGTATGTTGCTGCCATTTTATCAATCACTTGCTTTCTTTTCTTTCTCGATAAATCAGCATCAATTAAGACTTTTTCTGCGGCTAATGTAGACAATCTTTCATCCCATAAGATGATTGGGATTGCAATGACCTTCTCCATTTCGTGAGCGAAAGATATTGTTGATTGCGTTCGAGGTCCAACTGTATAATTCATATTAATCGGGTATCCAAGGATAATCCCATGAACTTCAAACTCATCTACAAGTTTCTGAATCCGCTGAAGATCTATTTTTATTTTTTTTCTATTTATTGTTTCCAATGGTGAAGCAATAGTCATAGACGGATCGGATATTGCAAGTCCAATTGTCTTTGTGCCCAAATCTATTCCAATGAGCCTTTTTTTTGACTCTAGAATTTTAATGGCATCGTTTAATTCCTTATATATCATGAGATTAATATACTCGAAATTATTGAAAAAAATGATATTAAATTTGTTATTTTTTATATATAAATCTTATGGTAAGCAAAATAAATAATATGACAATAACGAAAGATACAATACTGAAGATCTCAAATCTAGCTAAGATATCTATTACAGATCAAGAAGTTGAAAAACTTGAAAGTGAGATATCAACAATAATTAGTTGGGTTGATGCACTGAATGAAGTTGATACGGAAAATGTGACCCCAATGTCTAATAGTCTGACTAACACACTTCGTATGAGAGAAGATTTAGTTACAGATGGAAACAAAGTATCAGATATTCTATCAAACTCACCCGCTGATGATGAAAATTTCTTCGTGGTGCCAAAGGTCATCGAGTAGTTATGATTGATTTGGTTTCATCAGATTTGGTATCGATAAGAAATTCATTACAAAACAAAGAATTTACAGCTGTCGAGTTATTAAATGAGTACATTGAGCGAATATCCAAATCTTCAAGATTAAATCTATTCAACACCACAAACTTTGAGGATGCACTCAAGGCGGCTCATGAAAGTGATCAAAAAATAATTAAGGGAGAAGCTAGATCACTCGAAGGTATTCCAATCGGGGTAAAAGATTTATTTTGTACAGCTGGTGTTAAAACAACTGCATCAAGTAAAATTCTAGAGAATTTCGTACCTACATATGAATCCACAATTACCCAAAAATTACACAACGAGGGAATGATATTAATTGGTAAGCTCAGTAATGATGAATTTGCAATGGGCTCATCAAACGAAACTAGTAGCTCAGGGCCAGCCGTTAATCCATGGAAAGAAATAAACTCTGATAAAGAGCTTGTTCCTGGAGGATCTTCAGGTGGTTCATCGGGAGCTGTCGCAGCATCATTATGTCCGCTGGCCATCGCTACTGATACTGGAGGGTCTATCCGTCAACCTGCAGCATTTACCGGAACTGTTGGCCTGAAGCCAACTTATGGTCGATGTTCACGTTGGGGCATTGTGGCATTCGCATCGTCTTTAGACCAAGCTGGGCCAATAACAAAAACTATAGCTGACTCAGCGCTGGCATTAAAATATATGGCTGGATATGATGAAAAGGATAGCACTAGTGCTGATATTGATGTTGAAGATTATGAGCAGTCCATCGGCAAAAGTATCAAGGGGATGACTATTGGGGTACCGAAGGAATATGAAGAGTTAGACCTCGAAGACGACATAAAGCAAAATTGGGAAGATGCAATCAATTGGTATAAGTCTGCAGGAGCGAGAATTGTATCTATTAGCCTTCCTCATTCTAAATATGCACTGCCTGCATATTATATCATAGCCCCAGCCGAAGCATCTTCAAACCTCGCACGTTACGATGGCGTAAAATATGGCTCTAGAATAAAAGGAGATGATTTGGATGATCTCTATAAAAATACAAGAGGTCTGGGTTTTGGTGCTGAAGTTAAAAGAAGGATCCTTATTGGCACATATGTGCTCTCAGCTGGGTATTACGATGCATACTACTTAAAGGCGCAAAAAGTGAGAAGGTTAATACACAAAGACTTTGTTGAGGCATTTGAAAAAGTAGATGCGATTGTAACCCCAACTACGCCAACCACAGCATTCGGTATTGGAGAAAATTTGTCGGATCCCTTGAAAATGTATTCAAACGATATTTTAACCGTTCCAGTAAATCTTGCTGGACTCCCGGCAATATCTATTCCCAGTGGACTTGATAGAAAAGGGCTACCGATGGGAATACAAATAGTTACAAATCACTTCAACGAAGGAAAATTATTCCAGTTCGGATCAGTGGTTGAAAAATCGAGATCTTCTATTAAAAATCAATCAGAATGGTGGCTAATTTAAAATTAGCTGAATTTTAGAAAAATGAATGAGATAAATACCACAAGTGATGTAAGGCATACCATTGAAGGTCAAAATGGCGAATGGGAAGTAATAATAGGCTTAGAAATTCACGCGCAAGTGACATCAGCCTCAAAATTATTTTCAGGATCATCGGCTTCATTCGGAGGCGCTCCAATGTCACATGTCAGTCTGGTCGATGCGGCAATGCCCGGCATGCTTCCAGTCATCAATAAACATTGCGTTCGGCAAGCTGTAAAAACTGGCTTGGGGCTAAAAGCTAAAATTAATAGTTATTCTGTTTTCGATAGAAAAAATTATTTTTACCCTGATTTACCTCAAGGTTATCAGATATCTCAATTCAAATATCCAATAGTTGGAGAAGGGCAAGTAAAAGTTTCTTTAAAGGATGGGGAAGACATAATTGTCCGAATAGAGCGGCTGCATTTAGAGCAGGATGCAGGTAAATCATTTCATGACATAGATCCTGAAAACTCATACATTGATCTGAATAGGTCTGGAGTTGCTCTTATGGAGATTGTTACAATGCCGGATCTAAGAAGTTCAGAAGAGGCTAAGTTATTCGTTACAAAACTACGAACAATACTGAGATATCTAGAAACATGTGATGGTAATATGGAAGAAGGATCTCTTCGTGCAGATATAAATGTCTCTGTGAGAAAACCGGGAGAAAACCTTGGTACAAGATGTGAAATAAAAAATGTTAATTCTATCAGGTTCATCGGAATGGCGATTGATTATGAGGCTCGAAGGCAAGTAAACGAAATAGAAAACGGTAGAGATATAGTCCAAGAAACTAGACTCTTTGATGTCTCAAACGGTGAAACCAGATCAATGAGAAGTAAAGAAGAAGCTCACGATTATAGATATTTTCCTGATCCTGATCTCCTACCCTTAAGCCTCGAAGACGATTTTATAAAAGAGATTACCAGTGAATTACCAGAACTTCCTGATCATAAGAAAGAGAGATTAATCAAAAGTTATGGACTAAATTCCTACGACGCAGATATTCTTGTATCAGATAAAAATTACGCAGAGTATTTTGAGAGTGTTGCAAGTGGCAGGGATCCTAAAATATCTGTCAACTGGATAACAGGGGAATTATTTAGTGCATTGAATAAGTTAAATCTGGATATTCAGGACACCCCTGTGTCCTCTGATCAACTCGGAGAGCTCATAGATTTAATTTCTGATGGAACTTTATCAGGCAGACTTGCAAAAGATGTTTTTGAGATCATGCTGGAAACGAGAAAGAGTCCAAAATTAATCGTGGAAGAGAGAGATTTATCACAGATAACAGACGAGTCATCTATCGAAAAGATCGTAGATAAAATTATTGAGTCCAATATGGATAAAGTTGAAGAGGCGCGCGAAAAACCTAAATTGATAGGTTGGTTTGTTGGTCAAGTAATGAAGGAAAGTCAGGGTAAGGCTAATCCAGCTAAGGTTAATGATCTGGTAAAGAAAAAGATCGGGATATAACTATTTTTTCAATTTTTGCAGGATACGTCCATCCACTAATATCAAACCAGTAAGAATTAATATAAGTCCGACAATGTGCTGCGTCGCAATTGACTCTCCCAGAAAGATAATGGACATAAATATAGCACTTATTGGCATAAGCAATGTCACTAGCATTACGTTCGAGCCAATATTTTTTATTAACTTATAAAATATTAAATATGCTACAGCTGTTGAAAATATTGAAAGCCCAAGCAGAGGAATAATCGACTCTATTTTTGATACTGCAATGAAGTCAACACCCATATAAATTACAATTGGCATTAGAATTATCGATGAGATACACAACATCATAGTCGCGGATATGGCTGGATGAATTGAACTATCAATTTGCTTACCAAATAAAACCGATATCGCGTAGGAAATAGAAGCTAAGAGAATTGCAACTTGTCCACTTATTGAATTATTCAGATCATCAAAACTGAGTCCCATAAGAATTGATACGCCACAAATACCTACAACCACTCCAATAATGCGATTTAGAGTTGCTTTCTCACCTTTCGGCCAATAGTGCGCCAGTATGACTGTAAATAATGGCGTTGTTGCGTTAAGTATTGAGCTAACTGAGGCTGTTATCTGTGATTGCCCCCAAGCAATTAGGTTGAATGGGATAACATTATTAAATAAGCTCATCATTAAAAAAATCAGAAGCAGCTTCTTATTGATCTTAAAACTCAACTTTAATATTTTACACACGCTCAGAAGAAATATAGATGCCATAAACACTCGAAAGAACACAATTGTTAATGGTGATATTGTCATTAGTGCAAACTCAATCCATATGTATGAACCGCCCCAAAAAAGAGATAGTATGATTAATCTTATCCAGTCAAAAAGACCCATTCTGCTTCCAAATTTTTTGTAATAGTGGTATTTATCTATATATCAATAATTATGGTAAAGCGAGTTTTATAATGAATGACTTTTCAAATAAGTTGCCAATTGAGTTGTACTATTGGCCAACTTCAAATGGTTTTAAAATATCTATTTTTTTAGAAGAGGCCAAATACCCATATAATTTAAATTACGTAAATATTTCAAAAGGGGAACAGTTTGAACCATCATTTTTAAGAATATCACCAAATAATCGTATGCCTGCCATTATTGACCCTGATGGTCCAGATGGAAAAGAAATTTCAATTTTTGAGTCTGGCGCTATTTTACAGTATTTGGGCAGAAAAACTGAAATGTTTTATCCTTCAGATCCCAGAAAACAGATTGAGGTTGATCAATGGTTGTTTTGGCAAGTCGGCAATTTAGGACCAATGGGTGGGCAAGCCCATCATTTTCGTAACTATTCTCAAACAAAACTTCAGTATGCAATTGATCGATATACTAATGAGGTTAATCGTTTGTATGGTGTTTTAAATAAAAAATTGTCAGATGGAAGGGAATATATAGCTGTAGAGTATTCAATAGCTGATATGGCGTGTATAGGTTGGGTCCGGAATCCTGATAGGAAGGGACAGGATTTGGAGAATTTTCCACATTTAAAATTATGGTTCGAAAGAATGATGGCTAGGCCGGCTGTAACTAAAGGTGTCAGTATTGGTGCAGATATTAATCATGATTTATCAAAAGATCTTGAAGCTCAAAAGATTTTATTTGGACAAAGGGCAAGGGATTGATAGGGTAGAATAATGGTAAATGTATTTTTATGCGATGGGGTTCGAACACCAATTGGTAGATATGCCGGATCTCTCTCTTCTTTGAGAGCGGATGATCTTGCTGCGACCGTTATATGTGGGTTAATTAAAAAGAATCCAAATATCGATCCAGTTGAAATAGATGAGGTAATATTCGGATGCGCAAATCAGGCTGGTGAGGATAATCGTAATGTGGCCAGAATGGCAACTCTGCTGTCCGGTTTACCCATCTCCGTTCCTGCCACCACTATTAACAGACTATGTGGTTCAGGGCTAGACGCTGTAATTACTGCATGCAGAGCAATTGCCCTTGGGGAAATGGAGTTAGTTATTGCTGGAGGTGTTGAGAATATGTCACGAGCACCTTTTGTGATGCCAAAATCTGAGAGCGCATTCTCACGCTTTAATAAAGTTGAGGATACTACAATCGGATGGCGCTTCATAAATAAGAAGATGTTTTCAATTTATGGTACGGACTCTATGCCAGAAACTGCTGAAAATGTTGCAGAGCATTATAATATAAATCGTGAAGACCAAGATCTATTTGCATTTAATAGTCAAAAAAAGTATCAACAGGCTAAGAAAAATGGTCGATTTCAGATGGAAATTATGTCTGTTGAGGTACCTCAAAAAAGAGGGGAGCCACTAACTTTTGCGGAAGATGAGCACCCAAGAGAGACGGATTTGGATAAGATGGCTAAATTACCCACGCCATTCAAAGAAAATGGAACAGTAACTGCTGGAAATGCTTCTGGCGTCAATGATGGAGCAGGATGCTTACTCATTGCCTCTGAGGATATGGTAAAGAAATACTCACTAAGGCCACTTGCAAGGTATTGTGGGGGGGCGACCGCAGGAGTTGAGCCAAAGTATATGGGAATTGGACCAGTATTTTCAACGCAAAAGTTAATTAAGTCACTCAATATAGAACTGGAGCAGATTGGCCTTATTGAATTAAATGAAGCTTTTGCATCTCAATCTTTGGCATGTATGAGGGGTTTAGGTATTGCAGATGATAGTGAAATAGTAAATCCAAATGGTGGGGCAATTGCGTTAGGGCATCCACTTGGAATGTCGGGTGCCCGACTTGCCTTGACTTCATCTATTGAGATACATTCAAAAAAAATAGACTACGGATTATGCACAATGTGTGTAGGCGTTGGGCAAGGTATATCAATGATAATAGCAAGGGTATGATTATTTATTCTCGAAATTTAGCCTATCCATAATTTCTTCTTCAGATAAATTTAGGTCAACCTCTTTCTTCGACTTCGCTGATAGATCCATTGCTAAAGTTAACATTAAGTTTTGATGTGCAACCTCTGCTTGTGTATGAGGCGTATTAAGGTCCATACAAATTCTCTGAAGCCAAGAGTAAGTCTCATCTTTTAAAGGCCCCCACAGCTCATTATTGTAAATATCTCCGGGTGGAAAGCTCGTTAGAAAGTCAACATGTCTATTAATTTCATCCTCTCTCCCTTTCGGTCTGTAAATTTTTCCTTGATCAAAGTCACTTGCGATGATTACGTCCCTATGCGTATCTTCTATGTCAAGAACACCCTCTGTGCCAACAAAACCCATTTGTAGTCCATAGCTTGCACCCGGCCAAATTTTTGGCAAACACCAGCATATATTCATACTGAATATTTTATCATTGAAGGTAAATAATCCAAAAGTTGCATCCTTAGTACCTATCTCTCCGAGTATTTTGTCAGATGATCGTGCAAAGACTGATTTTGGCTGATCATCTATAAGCCATAGTGACATATCTAAGCTGTGTGTTCCAGATACGACCATAGGCGTCAGAAATTTTCTATCTTGCGTTAATCTTAGCTCATTCATAGGTCCCATTTTATTCATAAACGTTCTCGTGATAGCGCATGTTATATTCCCGATTTGGTTATTTTCTATTTTCTCTTTGGCAGAGATGAATCTGCGACGAAATCTTTGTGTGTAGCCAACACAAACGTCCGTTCTTTTTTCTGTTATTTTATCAATGAGGAATCTTGATTGTTGGGCGTCAAGAGTGAGTGGTTTTTCAATGAATAATTTTTTATCATTTTCGATTGCTATTATTGCTGGTTCAAAATGGCTCCAAGTCGAAGTGGCGACAATTACGCAATCAACCTCTTCACGATTAATTAGTTCTTCATAATTAGTTGTAAGGTAATCCGCATTAATATCTTTTTTAAGTTCTTTTCCGACTTCTTCATTTATATCGCATAAACCAATCCAAGATATACCAGGAAACTCTGAGGCAATCTTTCCTCTCATCCTCCCTACACGCCCGCATCCGATTATAGCTAAACCAATATTTCTCATTTTTTCAAAAAAAAACCCGAAAGAGCGAACTCTTTCGGGCTTTATTAGACAAGTTAAGTTTGAATTATGGAACCATTTTGTCTGGGTTAGCAGCAGCCCATGCATCCATTAATTCTACAACTTCATATGTGTCCCAGTCACTCGCACGATCAATAAATCTGTGATCAACGAATGTAGCTGGATCAATGAAACCATCGATTTCACCTAGGCCAATGTATGGACCTTGGATTTGAGCCCAAATCCAGTTACGAGGCTCACCATATTTGTTTGTACGACGTAGTTGATAAATGTAAACTGAACCGTTGATTAGGTTTGAACCAGTTTGCATGTTTTCAAATACTTCAGGTGTAGCAACAGCGCATACACTTATTACAAATTTAGTGTCAAGAACACCCATGTGTTGTGCCATAGCCCAACCACGTAGGAATCCTGCAGTAGCTTCGTCTAGTTCATCCATACGTGAGTCCCACATTGCGAATGAGTTACCAGGGTTAGCTGACACAGCCATTGGTGTAATGTTTCTAATTGCAACACCACCAGCTTGGATGTTAGCACGGTCAGATGAACCGCCTGCAAAACCGTCAATTCTACCTGATGTTAGAGCGTCAACCATAACTGGGCCAGCGTCACCAACAACAACTGTTTCGATTGAGTCACCTGGAAGACCAACTGAGTCAAGAGCGATTAGAGTTGTGATTTCATCACGGTCAGATGCAAGACCAATTACTGATCCTGGTAGATCGTTTAGACCTTTAATTGGGCTGTCAGCTGGTACAACGATACCTTCAGATGCGAAGTTATAAGCTTCGTATACAACTGAACCAGGTTGTCCTGCGTTAGCCATTTGTAGTACTTGTGCAGAGTCAAGCATCACATACTCAGCATCACCTGTATCTAGGAATGCAACATATGGGATAGTTGTTTCTGAGTTAAGTAGGTTAACTTCAACGCCATTAGTTTCATAAGCACCTGTTAAACGACCAACGTGCTGCGCATAAATTGAGCAAGAACCATTGTTAGCTGTAATAACATTTAAGTCTGTTAGTGCAGAAGCTGGAGTTGTAGAAACCATTGATAGTGCTAGACCACCGAAAGCAGCGCCAAGCACAAATTTAGTAGTGGATTTCATATCATATCCTCCCTTAAGGTTAATAATAAAACACTTACACTAGTGTAAACAATTGTACCTAGTACAAACGTCAAATAACTGTTATAGAACATCTGTAAAAATAATTCAAATTTTTTTTTAACTTTTTGTTAATTTTTTCTTCAACAAAAACTCATTCACGGTTGATAATATTTGATTTTTTTACTATATATAACACAATCTAGCCATTTTTTGGTTGTACTAATGAAGATTTCAGATATTCGTAACTTGAATGCATACTTTAGGAGTAAGAATTGAAGCCAGAATTACCATTATCTAATTACACAGTACTTGACCTGACAATTGCGAGGGCAGGGCCAACTGCCGCAAGAGTACTTGCCGACTGGGGGGCAAATGTTATCCAGATCAATCCACCCAACAAACCTGGTCAGAAAGGTGGCAGTGTAACTGGAAAAAGGGATGGTTTTGACTTTCAAAATCTACAACGCAACAAACGATCACTATCAATCGATTTAAAAAGTGATGATGGCTACCGGCTTTTTCTTGAATTAGCAAAAAAAAGTGATGTCATACTTGAAAACTTTAGAGCTGATGTGAAGCATCGTCTTAAGATTGATTATGACTCGATTAAGAAGGTCAATAGTAAAATAATATACGGAAGTATTTCAGGTTTTGGTCAAAATGGACCTTATAAAGAACGCCCAGGTCTAGACCAGATCATACAGGGAATGTCAGGATTAATGTCAATCACTGGGCTTCCAGGTGGTGGGCCTGTGCGGGTTGGTATACCAATAAATGATCTTTGCGCTGGCATGTTTCTAGCACAAGGCGTGCTTTTAGCATTATTAAACCTTGAAAAAACTGGGCAAGGGCAGTGGGTTCATACATCACTTCTAGAAGCTGGTATTTTCATGCTTGACTTTCAAGCATCGAGATGGCTTCAAAATCAACAAATTGCTCAACAGGCTGGGAATAACCATCCAACGGGGATACCTCAGGGCTGCTTTCAAACTTCCGATAAGCTTATTAACCTAAGTGCTGTTGGGGACCGACTATTTGAGAGGTTTTGTACTGCTGTTGGAGCGGAAAAGCTTCTGACTGATAGTCGTTTTTGTGATGATGAGTCGCGCTTAAAGAATAGAGATGAGTTAAATGAAATAATCTCAAAGATACTGATCGAAGAGACCTCACAATATTGGATAAATGAATTAAATAAAGTTGGCGTACCGTGTGGCCCTGTAAATAATATAGCCCAGATGTTTGATGATGAACAAGTTAAACACCTAAACATGACTAGAAAGGTGAAACATCATAGGCTAGGTGAGCTCGACGTTGTCAGACAGCCGGTTAATTTCTCTGAATATGGGCAGCCAAAAGAATTAAAATATGCAGCACCAGACCTCGGTCAGCACAACGAAGAAATTCTCAGAGAATTTGGTTTTGATGATGAATTTATTAAGGATTTGGTAGAAAAAAATGTGGTATAAATATATTACAGCAAATTACATATAAAGTTTACAGATGAAATTAAGCACAGACAAAATCATTGCAAGAAAAGTCGGTAAAATTGGTTGGATGATAATCAATAATCCAGATAAAAGAAATGCTATATCGCTTTCAATGAGAGAAGCAATGACCCAAGTATTTATTAGATATGACTCAGACCCTGAGGTTCGGGTACTTATAATCCGAGGCTCCGGTGGCAAGGCTTTCATATCAGGAGCAGATATTTCGGAATTTAAAGATATCAGAAGCAATTATGATGCAGAAGAAAAATATGCTAAGGCAACAGAAATTATGACAAATGCAATGAACTCCTTTAAGAAGCCAATTCTTGCTATGATTGAAGGTTATTGTGTTGGTGGTGGTGTTGCCACAGCTATCGGATGTGACATGCGGATTGCAACTAAGGATACAAAATATGGAATTCCTGCTGCAAAATTAGGTCTTGCTTATGGTTTCGACAATTTAAGACAGCTTGTTGAGCTTGTCGGACCATCAAATGCAAAAAGAATATTATTTACAGGTGACATGATTGACGCTGATGATGCCCATCGAATTGGGCTAGTTGATGAGATATGTGAATTAGATGAGCTGGAGGATAAAGTGCTCTCCATCGCTGATAAGATATCTGCTAACGCACCATTAACTGTGCTGGCATCTAAGGAAACAGTTAAGCATGTTCTAAGGCCCGAAATTAGAGATCGTCAAAAGTTAAAAGATATGGCGAAAATCTGTTTCGATAGTGATGATTATAGAGAAGGCAGAGAAGCCTTCATGGAAAAGAGAAAACCGGATTTTAAAGGACAATAGGAAGGTGAAAGGCTAATGGAAAACCGTATAGTTTTGGACAGTCTACATAAAAGTTTTGGAGATTTGAAAGCAGTGAATGATGTTTCAATGACTGTTGAAGTTGGCGAAATACTGGGTTTCATTGGTCCAAACGGTTCCGGTAAGTCAACAACAATGAAAATGGCAACGGGCTATCTTAAAGCTGACTCGGGTACATCTACTATCTGTGGTGTAGATATGGAAGTTAATCCAAAGGAAGCAAAAAAACTTATTGGATATTTGCCGGAGGGTGCGCCAGCATATGGCGAGATGACAACGATAGGATTTTTAAATTTTATTGCAGATATTAGAGGATTTTACGGTAAGAAGAGAGCGATACAAATTGATAAAGCTGTTGAGAGGGCAAGAATAAAACATGTACTGCATCAACAAATAGACACTCTATCAAAAGGCTACAAAAGGCGAGTTGGGTTATCGCAAGCTATAATGCATGAGCCAAAAATTCTCATACTCGATGAGCCGACTGATGGACTAGACCCTAATCAGAAGCATCATGTACGTGAATTAATTACTGAAATATCAAAAACTACGGCAATTATTGTGTCAACCCATATCCTTGAAGAAGTTGATGCCGTCTGTTCCAGTGTTTTGCTCATCAACAAAGGCAATGTAGTATTAAATGGTTCCTCATCAGAGCTCAGATCAAAGGTTGAAAGCAATAACTCAATTATGATAAAAATTGATCCAAAAAGTACTGAGGATCTTAAAAGGCTTCTCCTAACAATTCCGAGCATTAGTAAAATCGATGTTTTAAATGAAACAGAGTCCAATGTTAACATAAATATATACCCAAAGGAGAACCAGGTTATTTTGACAGAGGTCGCAAAAATAATAGCTGATCATAAGTTTCCAGTGAAAGATATATATCAAAATCACATAGCACTTGACGAAGCTTTTCGGAAATTAACTGTTTAGGAAAAAAGATGTTAGGTAATATATACATAATATTAAAAAGAGAGACGAAAGGGTATTTCTCAACCCCACTGGCCTATATTTTTATATCAATCTTCTGTGGCTTAACAGCCGCCTTCACATTTTATCTTGGTGCTTTTCTTGAGAGGGGTCAAGCTGATTTATTTCCCTTTTTTGAAAGTCACCCTTGGCTATTAGTTTTGCTTGTTCCGTCTATATCAATGAGATTATGGGCAGAAGAGAGGAAAACTGGATCAATTGAGTTATTAATGACCTTACCGATTACGACGTTTGAAGCTGTTATCGGAAAATATTTAGCCGCTTGGGTTATGATCGCTATTGCACTTGCATTAACATTCCCAATGTGGATAACAGTCAATATACTTGGAAGCCCCGATAATGGGGTTGTTATGTCCAGCTATCTCGGCAGCTGGCTACTGGCTGGTCAGTTTTTGGCAATCGGATCAGCGCTATCCGCTATGACCAAAAATCAAGTAATTGCTTTTGTCATTAGTACTGCTGCCTGCTTCATATTCGTAATGAGTGGAGTTGAGGCAGTAACTGGGGCAATTGAGGGTCTGGTTCCCAATTACGTATTATCCATATTTAGTTCAATGAGCTCTTTAGATCATTTCTATGAATTTGTTAAAGGGGTCGTTGACCTACGCAGCCTATTATTCTACTTCACGTCTATAGTTTTTTGGTTGTTGTTGAATATTATTATTATAAATATTAAGAAAGCAGCATAGGTTACTGTTATGAATAGAAAAAATAGTATTATTAATACTTGGGTAGGTGTGCTAAGTGCTGTTATAATCCTGATATCGGTCAATACATTAGTCAATAGCTATTTAAATTCCCAAAGGCTTGATTTGACCGAAGAACGAATGTATACAATATCAACTGGTACAATACAAACGCTTCAGTCGATACAAGAACCAATAAATGTAAAATTTTATTTTACAAGCAGGCTTGGTGAGAATTATCCCCCTTTTAAACTATTTGCGGATCGAATAAAAACATTGCTAAAAAGATATGAAGAAATATCTGACGGAAATCTAATAATATCAACTTTTAATCCCGAACCTTTCACGGAAATTGAGGAGCAGGCTTTAGCGGATAATATCCGAGGTATTCCGCTAAATGAGCAAGGAGAGTATGGATATTTTGGCATACGAGCTTACAACTCAGCAGATGGGGTTGAGGTAATTCCTTTCATGGATATAGAGAGAGAAGAATTTTTAGAGTATGATTTAACCTCAAGAATATTTTCATTATCGAAGGAAAGTAAACCAAAGATTGGTTTTGTCGCGGGTCTCGGGATTGATGGCGTGCTCGATAATCAGGGGGGCGCTGTGCCACCTTGGAAGATCATGGGGCAGATAAATGAATTTTTTGATGTTACCACACTACTAGATTACAATATGGACAGCAGAGAATTAAAATCCATACCAGATGATATTGATACGATTCTCGTTGTACAGCCATTAAATCTCTCAGATCAAGCTCTCTACACAATAGATCAATTTGTTTTGGGAGGGGGAAATATTTTACTTGCACTGGACCCAAGCACTACAGTTGCAGCTGGCATTCAATATGATCAAAAAATGGATTATTTACTGGAAAACTGGGGGCTTAAAATCATACCAGAACAAGTTGCAGGTGATCTAAAGCTCGCAAGGCCAGCCCAAGTGGGTGATAGGGGAGAACGAGTTTACAACAACTACCTCGCTCTTATAGGGGTAACAAGTGAATATATAAACCAAGATGATCCAATTGTGAGTGGTCTTGATTTGATCAATATCACTACAGCTGGGGTGATTGAGAGGTTACCAGATCATAAAACAGAAATTACAGATATATTCACAACCAGCGAGCAGTCTACCTTAATTGGAAAAGAAGAGGTAAAAGATAATCCTGACCTGAATAAATTACTTAGAGAGTTTGAAGCTTCAAATAATAAATATAGCCTATCAGTCAGGGTAAAGGGTGGTGCAAACTCAGTTATTGAAAAACTTGAATTAGAGAATATCCCGACATACACAGAAGCACAACACATTCAAAGTGGAACTGTGAATGCTATTATAGTTACGGATGTTGATTTTTTAGAGGATCAATTTTGGGTTAACATAAAGGAGTATTTTGGAGAGGATTTACTGACACCCTTTGCAAACAATGCAACATTTATTGTGAATGCCCTTGAAAATTTAAGTGACTCATCAACCCTTGCTACCTTACGTGCTCGTGGTGTAATGGATAGGCCATTTGTATTAATTAATGATCTACAACTCCAGTCTGAGACTATATTTCGTGAAAAAGAACGGTCGCTAGCAAATGAGATGGCAGCCCTTCAAAATCGTATGAGGGAGCTTGAGAAAAAAGCGGGTGGCTCTGTTATGTTGGGTCAATCCGATCTTGATGCCTTTAACGAATTCCGTGAAAAAGCACAAAATGTTCAAAAAGAATTAAGGGCAATAAAATTAGAGCTTGCACAGGAACTCGAAGCTTTAAATAATGCAATAAAAATATCAAATATGGCAGGAATACCAATGCTATTTCTTACATTTGGTATTTTATATTGGGCAGTTCGTAAATATAAAATCTCCAGATCCGAAGAAAAGGACTAAGAAAAATGTCAAGAAAACTATCCTTGAGCCTATTTATCATCGCGCTTATCAGTATGGGCCTTGTTATATTGACTGGTATCAATAATGCAAGGTGGGATAAGGGCGCTTCATATGGTCAATATTATTTTGACGACTTGAAAAATGATTTGAATGATGTATCGCTGATAAGACTGAGTCAATCGGGGGAGACATTTGAAATAAAGAAAGATAATGGATTATGGATGTTGGTCAACAAGGATAGCTATCCAGCAGACACAAATAAAGTTAATGCGAACCTTTTAGCTATTGCAAACGCTGTCAAAATTGAACCAAAAACAAGCAAAGCCTCTCTTCATGGCCGACTAAATCTTGAAGACCCATCAGGGCCTGATGCTAAATCTTACCTCATGGAGCTATTTAGTGATAATGGTAGCCTATTAGCTTCGGCAATACTTGGAAAAAGAAAGCCAAATCTTATGAAAAGAGGCGATTTTGGTTTATATTTGAGGAGCCCTGATGAAGACCAGTCATGGTTAGTTACTGGTGATCTTAATGCATCAGATGGCATCAAAAATTGGATTAATACAAGATTACTTGACCTTGTACCTGATAATATTCACAGTATGGTAATACAACGAGGGAATAGGACCCCACTTAAATTTGGCCGCGACACGGATGATGCAAATAAATTTATTATGGTCGATTTTATTGAAGGTGTTGAGACCAGGACGTCAATAGGTTTAAGAAGTGTGTTAAGACGTTTTTTAAAGGTTGATTTTAGAGATATGCGAGAGGCAGAAACTTACGTTGAGTCGCCCGATAAAATAATTGAAATTATTACAACAAGTAAACATTTTATTGATATTGAGATGTATAATGATCAATATTCACCAGGAGCGTGGGTTTCAATCAAAGATACAGATCATCCAGACCAAATTAAAAATATTGGATATGAATTTTATTTGGACGCAAACTATAAAGACGAATTCATTATAACTTTAGAAGATGTTCTAAAAATTGAATAGAATTATTTTTTAGTTTCTAGATTTTCCATTTTTTTTACTTTTTTTAGGTCAGGAAATAATGCTGACCATAGCAAACTAATCCCAATTGTCATTATTCCGCCGATGAATACAGACGGTACTATCCCGATGAAGCTCGCAGTGATACCAGCGCGAAGGTCTCCAATTTCATTAGAGCTATTAGTAGCAACAGAATGAACGGCCCCAACCCTGCCTCTCATATCATCTGGTGTAATTATCGGTATGATTGTCTGCCTTATATAGACACTAACCATATCTGCAGCACCATATATGAATAGCATCAATAGGGAAAGCCATAAAATCGATGATAGAGCAAATATTGCTGTTGCTGAGCCAAAAACGATCATTGAAATAATTAAATTTTTGCCAGCGTTATTTATAGGAGGGAGCTGCGTTAGAAGAATACCAGTTAATACACCCCCTACAGCGGGCATCGTTCTTAGTAAACCTAGGCCTTCAGGCCCAATTTTTAGGATATCTATGGCAAAGATTGGGAGCATTCCCATAATGCCTCCAAATAAAACAGCAAATAAATCAATAGACATTGTACCCAGAATAAGTTTTGTTTTCCAAACATATACAAAGCCACTTATGACCACTGATAAGGAAATAGATTTGAGGTTATTGGAATTCTTTGGGCTTTTTAACAGGAATGTTGATAGCGTTGAAATTCCTAGACAAACAATTGCAAAAATATAAACCTTGGTGTCATAAAAAGCTATAATTATACCGCTTGCAAGCGGTCCAAGAAGGTGCCCAAGCTTACCGACGGAAGAATTGTAAGCCGTAGCGTTTGGAAAGAGTTTCTTCTCTACTATATTAGGCAAAATAGCATTCAGGCTTGGCTGATACATTGCTCTTGCTGTACCATGAACAAGTAAAGCGCCTAGGATTGGCCAAATACTCTTTGGGTCCCCAAGTGAGTAATATAACAAATAAATTGCCACCAATAAATGCACTACTGTACATAAAGTGATAACTGTTTTCCTATCAAACTTATCTGCAACAACCCCCGATGGTAATATGAATAAAAATATTGGCAAAACTTGTGCAAGTCCAATTAGTCCCAAGTCAAGTGGATTACCAGTTAAGATATATACCTGCCAGCCTACGGTCAGTGTTATAGACTGTATGGCAAGTGAATAAAACCAGCGGATTGATAGAAACAAGACAAAGTTTTTATTTTTAAGTAAACTATTTGAAGTCATATAACAGCTATTCCCAGGTCCCCATTGCGATCCTATTTTTTTGATGGATTAATAACAGAACTATATATGGCGGAGAGAGTGGGATTCGAACCCACGATACGATCTCTCGTATACTCCCTTAGCAGGGGAGCGCCTTCAGCCACTCGGCCACCTCTCCATTATATTAGACCCAAAAAAGGGCTACAAATTAGATCAAGGAGAATTTAATATTATTCTCATCGGTGTACAACATAATTTTGTAATAATATCTATTTCTTAAAACACTTTTAACATAATTCCTGGTTTCCCTATATGGGATCAACTCTATCCAGTCAATGATTTCTAAATCTGCATTCTTTCTTATCCATGATTTTACTCTGGTCGGTCCAGCGTTGTAAGAGCTAATCGCATATATGTCGGACCCTTCAAATTTATTGAGCAGATCAAGTAGATATCTCGTACCGAGTTGTATATTATAATGAGTGTCCCCGAGTAAACGTTCTTCGCTATAATCTAGTTTTTCTAATCGGGAGAGCATCTTTGCAGTGTTTGGCATAATTTGCATTATTCCAATTGCCCCAGAAAAACTAATTGCCTCTGACGAAAATTCACTCTCCTGCCTAATAACGGAATGAAGTAAGTCTCTTATCTTGTAGCCTTTATCATCAGGATAAATTTCGATAGGGAAGTCCGCAGTAGGATATAGGTCCTCAAGCGCTAGATTATCTAAATTCTCTTTTCTGGCTATCCTTAATGACGTTTGCGGGAGGTGTTTGCTGTTTGCAATGTCAATCAGAATATTTGGATCGATAGTGCCATTTGATTT
>CACPAS010000017.1 GCA_902632055.1 uncultured OCS116 cluster bacterium
TTGGCCGCCTTCAGATACCCATCCATTGATAAGGTCAACTTCGCTCAGGCGCCCTTTCCTGTGATCTTGCAGTACGGTATTTAATGCCGTAGGACCGACATGTTTTGTAATAGTATCAAGTAAGAGTTCTTGGACTCTGTTTGATGTATTAATTTCTTCCTGGGTTAGTCCCATAATTGGCTCTAATTTATAACCCAGACCTTCACCAACCATAAGAGCTTCCTCTCCGGCCTTCAGCATAAGGTCTCTCATACCATCCATTTCAAAAGCTTCAGCAGGCCGCAGATCCCCAATAGCCTTTATCCCCATTCCCATGGCATTAACAATTAATTTCATCCATTTTGCTGATAAAATTGCATCACTTATGCCGACCTTACCAGCAAATTTCAGCACTTCTTCAACATCTGCAATTCTGCTTTTCATTTCAGGGGTCAACGCACCAAGGCCAAACCACGTTCCCTCAGGGGGAGTATTTCTTTTAACTGCACCCGGGTCAAACAATTCAGACGATAGCTCAGCGACACATCCTATGGTCCTATGCGACCCAACTATTTCAGAAATTTGTTCTGCCATCATACAATTTTGAACCCCTACCAAGATTCCATCATCAGCTAGGTATGGCTTTATTAGTTCGCATGTCCAAGCTGTGTCGTATGCTTTGACAAAAACTAAGACAATGTCAAACTTCTCGGTGAATGTTGCTACATCGCATAAATGGTAGGCATCAACATTGACTTCTAATGTTCGGTTCGGCATTTCAATCCTAAGTCCATCTTTTCGCATCTTTTCAACATGCTCAGGCCACTGATCAATCATTTTTACATCCAAACCATTACTAATTAGATCTGCAGAAACACAGCTACCATTGGCGCCTGTGCCGATTATTGCAATTTTCTTTTTCATCTTTATCCTCATCCCATTTTCACAAAGTAGTAGACAGCATTTACAAATAATGCCATGTAATAAAATCATGGTCTACAATAAATTAAAACTTATTTTTATTATCATATTACCATTTGGAGTGGGCTATTTATTATCTTTCTTTCTGCGAAATACGAATGCAATATTAGCACCGGAATTAACACTAACATTTTCACTAAATGCAACTGAGATTGGTTTTTTAACGAGTATTTTTTTCTTCGCTGGAGCAGCCCAATATATTCCTCTTGCCATTCTTTTGGATAAATATGGTCCAAAAAAAATATATATTGGCGAAATTATTCTAGCAATAATTGGATGCATCATCACAACATATGCAGATAGTTATTTAATGCTTGTTATTGGTCGGGCCTTTCTAGGCTTGGGCATTGGATCATGCCTTACCACAGCGTTAAAATCCGTAACAATATGGTTTCCCAGTCAATTTTGGGCAACTGCAAACGGTATGATATTATTTAGTGGTTCCATTGGCGCTATATTATCCACAAAACCTCTACAAATATTCATGAACTTCTATGAATGGAGAGATCTATTTTTCATAGGTTTCATAATCTGCCTAATACTACTTTCCTTTGTTATCCTGTCAATGCCCAACAAAAAAAGTGAAAACCAATCCAATAATGAGTCCAATTTCTACGTCTATATGCAAATCATAAAAAATAAAAATTTTTATACACTCGCACCCGTCTCAGCTCTTGGTTTAGCAAGCTTTTTTACTATTCAAGGGCTATGGGCAAATGGGTGGATGGCAGATGTTGCCGGTCTGTCGCAAGAAGAAATTGGCTTGAGGCTCTTAATTGTTGCTATAGCAATGTCCTTTGGAACCCTCGGTAATGGAGCCTTAGTAGATTACTTGTCTAAAAAAGGTTTTAACAGAGCAAAATACCTTGCTACAGGATTGATGATGCTTTTTATTGTTCAAATTTTCTTTGCGCTAAATATTGATACGGATGGCTATTGGCAATGGGTCATTTTGGGGCTTACTGGAAATATAGGTGTTTTAGTGCATCCCATACTTAATAAAACATACCCCCCAGGCTATTCAGCAAGATCCATATCCACCATCGCAGTCTCAACATTCTTATTGGTTTTTATTATTCAGTTTGGCATCGGTTATATATTAGATATATGGGGACCTAATGAATCTGGTGCCTATCCGGTGGTTGCTTATAATTACGCCTTTGGTATGTTAATAATTATTGAGATTATATTCTTTGGTTGGATGTTGCTAAACATACGCAGGCTTAAAATAAATTTTTGAAACAAAATCAGATGTTAAAGATAAAAGAAATCACAATTCATAATATTGCTCTCCCTCTCCAAGGGACAATACGCATGTCGAAAGTTATAATTGAAAAAAGTAATAGCATACTTGTAAAAGTTAAAAGCACTGAGGAGATCTCGGGATGGGGTGAAGCAGCTTCATCTATATCTATGACTGGGGAGAGTGCAGCCGGAATGATATTGGCGCTTGAATATATTAAAAATGAAATCATAAACAAAGAGATAGAGAGCGTTGAAGATATATATGAACTAATACAAAGATCAATCTATGGGAACTACGCCGCAAAATCCGCTATAGAAGTTGCATTGGTTGATCTACTTGCAAAAACTCAGAAAAAAACTTTCTCTGAACTGATTGGGATAAAGCGGCGAGAAGAACTTCCCATCATTTGGCGTATAGCAGGAGCTAAAAATGAGACGGATGAAGCAAAAAAGATGAAAGATCATGGCTTTTCTGCATTTAAAATAAAAGTGGGAGCAAATACACTCTCTGAAGATTTATCAAGGGCTGAAAATTTAAGACGAGCCTTGGGTAAAGATATCCAACTTACAGCAGATGCTAACGCAGGATACTCATCAAAAGATGCTCTTGATCTATGCTCGAAAATAGATAGCGCTGGCCTAGATTATATGGAGCAGCCTGTAAATGGTTACGATGTAGAAACTATGAAAAAATGTAACTCTCTTATGGATACTCCACTGAGTGCAGATGAGGGAATACACTCACAATCAGATCTTATTCTTCATAAAAAAATGGATGCAGCTGATGGAGCGAGTTTAAAATTAATAAAATTTGGTGGAATTAAAGCTTTACTCTTAGCTGTTGATTATATGAAGGAGCAGAATATGCACGTGAATATTAGTGGTAAAGCTGGAGACTCCTCCGTTAGCGCTGCTACGATTGGTCACATATCTCATGTGGCAAGTAAGCTTGATTGGTACAGCAATGTCAGCATCCAATATCTCGCTGACGATATCATCAAAAACCCTATGACTATTCAAGATGGGAAAATTATACTAAGATCAGGTCCAGGGCTTGGTATAGAAATCGACGAGAATAAAGTTGAAAAATATAAACTATAGGGTTGTATGAATGTTGCATATAAAAGGTAGAAAAACTTCTGGTAATGTGATGAAAGTGACGTGGATATTGGAGGAGTTAAAAATACCATACGAAAGAGAAGATGTAGGCGGTAAGTTTGGCAAGAACGATAAACAAGATTACCTAAATCTTAATCCAATGGGGCTGGTTCCAACACTTATTGACGGTGATATTATCCTCTGGGAGTCCAATACAATTGTGCGCTACATTGCCAATAAATTTAGTTCCGGTGGCTTATCACCAGTCGATGATGGAGAAAGGGCTATTTTAGAACTTTGGATGGACTGGCAATTATTTGCAATAAACCCAATGATGAGGCCTATTTATCATGGAATAATTAGAACTAAGCCCGAAGATAGGAACTGGGATGAGATCAATAGGAATATTAAGCGTGGAAATGAATTATGGGCGATATTAGACAAACATCTCGAAAATAAGGAATATATTGGTGGTAATAAGTTAAGCATTGCTGATTTTCCAGTCGGCCCTGTCATTCATCGCTATCACTCTATTGTTGAGGACAGACCAGCAACACCAAATATCGATAGATGGTACAACAACTTGAAAGAGTCCGCAGCATACCAAAAAATTGTAATGATACCCCTTGAATAATCTATTCAAGAAGTGCATTAATCCCATATTTCTCAGCAATTTTTTCTAATTGCTCATAAACAGCAGGTGTAATTGGAATTCCGAGTTTCGTGTTCTCTTCTATTGCCATCGCTTCAGGCTCACCATGAATGTAAACTTTATCCTGGCCGGGCTCTTTTTTTGCATTTCTGATAATGTCATACGTTGCATCCATCTCTTTTTGAATTTCATTTGGGTCTCTAAACCCATCAAGCCTAATCGCTCCCATCAGATGACCCATAGCGGGTCTTTCAGTGCCGCGCGCACCTTTAATTCGATCAGCAAACGGTGTTCCAGTAATTGCACCACATAGAAGCTCTACCATCAAGTTTAGGCCATAACCTTTATGGCCACCTCTATCCATTCCAGCCCCGCCAAGTGGAAGCAGGGGCGCACCATACGTTAGTACGCCGTTATTATCTAAAACTGGCTCATCACCAGTTGGAGAAACCCAGCCTTCTGTAATATCCCTACCTTCGCGCAAAGCCGTCTCAATTTTTCCAACTGCAACTGTTGTTGTTGCCATATCCAATAGGAAATTTGTATAGTCACCACCCGGTATCGCAACAGACATTGGATTAGTGCCAAGCATAGACTCTCTTGCATAAGTTGGCGTCATTCTGCCGCCACTATTTGACATGGAGATACCTATAAAACCTCTGCGCATGGCAATATCCGACCAATAGCCAGCAAAACCAAAATGGCTGGAGTTAGCAACCCCAACAAATCCTGTCCCATACTCTTCAGCAACCTCCATCGCCTTTTGTATAGCTTTGTTAGCAGCAATTATACCAATACCATTATCTGCATCAAGGAGCCCTGTTGTTTTTGTATTCATTTTTAAATCAAAGTTTGGGTGGAGATTTAATGTACCCTTTTCAAGCCTCACGATAAAGTAGCTCAAACGCGCAGCTCCATGGCTTCTGACACCTCTCAGATCTGCTCCCACTAAAACATCGCCAACAAGATCAGCATCATCTGGTTCAACCCCAACTCTTATGAGTGCTGTCGATAAAAAATTTTTTACCACCGATGGGTCATACCTCTTTGTTCCCTCCGGTAATGGGGATGTTTCAACCATAATCTAGCTCCTTCAAAAAATAGACAGTAAAGATACAAATCTGTTATAATATATTTTAAAAATTTATCTTTAGGAAGGGATTTGATGATGAAAAAAAGGTCAGGCGCGCATGTATTAGTTGAGTCGTTAGTTAACGAAGGGCTAACTACTATATTCGGAATACCTGGTGTTGATACCTTAAGTGTTTATGATGCCTTCCTTGATCATCCATCGGTAAAAGCTATCAATGTTAGGCACGAACAAAGTGCTGTTTTTATGGCTGATGGATATTACCGCGCAACAGGAAATGTAGGTGTTGCTCTCACAAGTGGTGGCCCAGGCGCATTAAATACACTGACTGCAATGGGTACCGCCCATAATGACTCATCAGCAATCCTGCACATTCTCAATGATAATCCTGCCCACGTGCGAGCAAAGGGACGAGGCTATTTTCATGATGTGAGGGATCAATACGGAATATTTAGACCCGTTATTGATTTTGGCTATCAAGCAACAATGCCACATGAAATCCCCGACTCGATTAGAACGGCAATGACAGCGCTGAAAAGCAGAAGGCCAAAACCCTCACTAGTTGAGATTGGCGGCGATGCATTCAAGATAGATACTGATATTGTTATTGGTGATAAATCGTCGAGCCACAGAAGAAAAGCAAGTGACGATGAATTAAATCAAATAATTGAAGCCCTATCAAATTCGAAAAAACCAATAATTTGGTCTGGAGGCGGCGTCGTTCATGCAGATGCATCAGAAGAATGTATTAAATTTGCAGAAAGCCTCAATGCGCCTGTAATTACATCTCAAACGGGAAAAGGCTCTGTTCCGTTCGACCATCCCCTACATGTTGGAAATTGGAGTAACGAAAAACCAGTTAGAGAATTTATTGATGATACCGATTTTGTTATTATACTTGGTAGCCGCCTATCCTACTTTCCAACGGGTGGCTGGACATTAAAGTTTCCAGGTAAAGTCATCCAAATAGATATTGATCCAGCTGAGCTTGGTAGAAACCATCCAGTGCACATGGGCGTGGTAAGCGATTTAAAAGATGCCCTAACAAGACTCAATAACCACATTGAAAGTAAAAAAATCAAATTCGATACCAGTGAACGTAAGCCTGAAATAGAAGAGTTAATTGATAAAATCCATACAGCATTAGGCAAACCAGTCGAGGTAGACGTTCTCGATCAACTAAGAACCGCCTTGCCACATGAAACCATTGTATTTAATGATCCAACAACAATTGTTTTTTGGATGCGCTCATATTGGAAAACATACCTGCCAAGAACATGGTTCGTACCGTCAGGTTTTGGAACGCTTGGTTTTGCCCTTCCATCTGCAATCGGTGCGAAAGTAGCAAAACCAGATGTACCGGTTGTAGCTATGCACGGTGATGCAGGTGTCATGTTTACAATCCAAGATCTCATGACAGCTGTCGAGCATAACATACCCGTTATTCTTTTTGTATTTAACGATCAGGGCTATGGTGTAGAAAGACGCCATCAAGACCATCTCTATGGAAGAAGGAGCGGTGTTGATATCCAATCACCAGATTTTGTGGGACTCGCCAAATCATTCGGGGCACACGGAGTGAGAGTTGATGATCTATCAAAAGTTGGGGAAGCTGTTAGCGAGGTCTTAAATATAAAAAAACCCACGTTGATTGAAGTGCCCTGTGATTTCAAACATCCGGGATATGGCTCCTTCATTGACTGGTCAAAGCACTAAGCACTAGATTTAGCCCAGATATTTAATGGATCTAATTCTCATATCTCAAATAATAATTGTTTGCCTGCTTGGCGCTATGTCGCCCGGACCCAGTATGGTTGTTGTTATAAATAATGCCATCACAAAGAGCCGGGTCAATGGTATCATAGCCGCGACTGCTCATGGTATTGGAATTACTATTTATGCATTATTTGCGGTTTTAGGAATTGGGCTGATCATTCAAACAAGCTCCTTCATTTTTAATGGATTGCAAATCCTGTCGACTCTTTTTTTATTTTATCTCGGAGTTCAATCGATCAGAAATACAGACGAAATTGATTTTGAAGATACACCGGTAAAAAGTGGGGTTACTTCGTTTGCCCAAGGTTTCGCAATCTCAATACTTAACCCTAAAATCTTCGTATGGTTTGTGGCGATTTACTCCCAATTTATGTCGGTGGATAACAATCTACTTTTGAATGCATCACTTGTTATTACGGCAGGTGTTGTTGATACAGTTTGGTATATATTACTCGTTTATTTGGTTACCAGTGGAATGATATTTGGACGAATAAAGAAAAATTATCGTATGATAGAAAAAATTATTGGAGTCTTATTTATAATTTTATCAATAGGCCTTGGAATAAATATTTTGTCAAATTTTTAAATAATCAGGATTTAGCTTTTTTCACATTATCAGACATTGATTTGCCTTGCTGAATAGCGTATTCCTGAAGGTCTGCTACTTTATCTGTTTCGTCTACAATCTCATCACCTAAGATAGTTTCAATCACGTCTTCCATTGTAATGATCCCAGCGACACCGTTATATTCATCGATGACAAGAGCAATATGCTCGTGACTTTTGATAAAATCATTAAACATATTAAGCATTGTATGGCTTTCTGGAACAGTAATAATATTTCTCTTGAAATCCTTCAGCTGCCTGTGATTCTCATCATCGAGTAAATGCTCCAAGACTTCATCTTTTAGCACATAGCCAATAATGTTTTCAGACTCTTTACTTTCTTCAAGAAGAATTCGTGAGAAAATTAGCTCTTCTTGGAGATCATAGAATTCATTCGCATACATATCCGCAGGTTCAGACACAATAACGGATCTTGGAGTCATAACATCTTTCACTTGAACATTCTTAAAATGAAGAAGATTATATATTAACTTACTCTCAACTTCGTCTAACTTTCCCTCGCTTGATCCAATATCGGCCATTGCAAGAAAGTCAGCTCTAGAAAAAATCTCTTTGTTAGTATTACCCTTCATTAAGAACTTTTTTGTATAAACCTGTAAAAACCAGACAACTGGCATCAATATCAGAAGAAGAAGATTTAAACTTTTTGCTGTAAAGGGCGCAAGCTTCTTCCAATTATTGGCTCCTATTGTTTTTGGTGTTATTTCAGAGAATACTAGTATAGCAAAAGTCATTGCGATTGGCACAAATAGCGCTGTAACTGTTATGTGGTTAGGCCAAACTTTAGATGCTTCTTTACCAACACCAATAGCACAAAAAGTGTTCGCAATTGTATTAAGAGTAAGTATTGCAGATAGGGGTCTATCGATATTATTTTTATATTCATTGAGCAGTTTACCGGTTCTTGTGCCCTCGTTGAATTTTGCTTGAGTGTAGGATGGTGTTGTGCTCAAGAGGGCTGCCTCAAGCATTGAGCAGAAAAAAGAGATTACTATTGCCGCAATCAAATAAACTATTAAAGCCGTATACATTTAGCTGATAGTTAAACTTTCTGCTTATTAAAAGAAATAGCGGTCATCTGATGCATTTTAAACAAATTTTATATAGATTCAATAATAATTATTTTAAAAGTTGTTTTTAGATATTAGCTAATAATAAATATCGTATATGATTTTATTAAATTGTTCCGGCTCTTCGTATTGTACCCAGTGTCCAGTATCATCAATAACGTGACATTTTACGTCAGGAATTAGTTCTTCCATCCTCTCTTTGGCATCATCAATTCCATTAATTAATGTTACGTCAAACTCGCCCCATATAATATCAATAGGCCTATTGACTCCTAATAGCCTTGATGGCAAATTATGAGATGCAACAATATCAAGGCTCCGTACTTTTCCGCCTCGTGTGTTTAAAGTTTGAACTATGATTGCTAAGTCATCAATCTTTTCTTTTTTATGCAACATCATTACTGATAAATTAAAACGCTGTGCTTCAAATAATTCTTGTTTGGATCTCACGTCCCTCCAACTTTTCATTTTTGGCCTTTTAAAGGGCATATTCCCGGTTCTATTGTACCCAACAAGAGTCAAGCGTAACACTTTCTCATTAGCAAATTTCATCATGTGTGAACCAATCGCAGAACCAAATGAAAAGCCTACTATGTTGTATTTTTCTTCAGGTAACAGCTTATCGAGTGCATCTACCAGTATTTTTGCATACTGATCTAGACTTGGAAGATATGGTAATAATTCTGACTCACCGAAGCCTGGCATATCGGGAGCTATTATGCGAAAGTTTTTTGATAGTTCGTTTATATTATTTAGCCAATGCATCCATGATCCATAGCCTCCGTGTAACATAACTAATATAGGACCAACCTCACCCCATTTGCGAAATGAAATTTCTGTGCCATCATTCGTTTTAATAAGAACCTGCGTGGAGGAATCTTTTATCGAATGGATTGTCTGATTAAATCCAAGTTCTATCATACAAATTACATAAACAATTTATTTATTATTGTATAGAATAATATGGTAAATTATATTTGCTTATTCACAATACTTACCCATTGAGGAAAACATTCGTTACCCTGCATTACACAGCAAGTATTTTAGATACTATTTTCTTGGCATGGCGCCATCTATGCAAGCTGTATGGATTACAAGACTTGTGATGAGCTGGATTGCTTGGGATTTAACCGGATCAAGTGCTTATGTAGGATTATTATCTTTTTTCTTATTCGTCCCTTACATCACAACAATTCCTTTTTTTGGTGTATTATTAGATCGGATTGAGCCTCTAAGGACAGCTATCATTGCTCAGATAATACAAGCACTAGCCGCATTCACTATTTTTCTGATGCACATAACTGACAGCCTATCCATATTTTCATTGTGCACAGTAGCTATGATAATAGGAACAGCAAATAGTGCACAAGGTTCTGCTAGGCAAACAATTGTACCCCGCATCGTAGATAAACCAACAATTGCCAATGCGGTCGCTTTTAACGCAATGAACTTTCAAATTGCCCGAATTATTGGGCCAAGTATTGGGGGTATCCTCATTGGTTTGCTTGGTACAAAATATACTATCCTATTCTCTTCATTCTTTTTCCTGCCTGCATTAATAACTTTACCCATGATTGTGCTAACACCGAAGCAGGGAGAAAGTACAAAAAAAGATTCAAACTTTATTTCCGAACTAATTGATGGAGCTAAATTTGCACATAGAAATGCTGTTATTTTTGAGTGTATTATTTTAACGTTTATATCATCAGTCATCATTCGTGGTTGTCATGAATTACTTCCTGCTTTAGCTGATGGTAAATTCAATATGGGTGTTGAGGGTCTCGGGCAAATAATGGCTGCGGCTGGAGCTGGAGCTTTAATTTCTTCATTTTTGATTGCGTCAAGAAAGAAAACTTACAACGATAATGGAATACCTCCCATTGCACGAATATCCCTAATCTTGGGGTTACTCTTTGTCACAATACTCGGCTATGTTGATAATTGGTATTTGGCAATTCTAGCAGCTTTTATCAGTGGTGCCTGTGTTACAAATGTTGCAATTGATATGCAATCCACTGTACAAATGCAGTTAACAGATACATACAGGGCGCGCGTTGCGAGTCTATGGCTAGCAACCGCCATCGGGGGTAGTGGTCTTGGCTCAATCTTGAATGGTATTTTTTCCGATATCTTTGGTATTACCGAGACGTTCATTTTTGTAGGACTTGTTGGAATATTCGCAGTAATCTTGACGCAAACATGGTTATTTACAAAAAATAGAGTAATCGGTGCATGATGAATAAGAATATAGTCAAGCAAGAAGCGCCCATGACCGTCTTATTCACAATGTTGTTCGCAGGACAGATTGCGTCTACAATTTTCTTGCCGGGCCTTCCATCCATTGCCGCTGAATTAAACATTCCAAGGTCAATAGTACAGACGATGGTGCCTGTCTACCTTGCGGCATTTGCATCAACACAACTGATAATTGGACCACTATCGGATAAATTTGGAAGAAAACCTGTTGTCTTGCTGGGGATACTATTATTTACAATTGCAAGTTACCTCTGCGCTAATGCAGATAACATTCATACTTTACTGATTTGCAGGATTGCACAGGCCACTGGCGCATGCTCCACACTTGTTATAAGCAGAGCAATAATTAGGGATACCTCGGAAGGCTTGGCTGCAGCTAAGGCAATGTCATACGTTGCAATAGCAATGGCAATTGGACCAATACTAGCTCCCTTTATTGGTGGTTTTTTGACGGGATGGTTTGATTGGAGAGCTACATTTCAATTTACTTCACTTATAGGCTTGATTGTCTTAGTTCTTATTTTCTTTAATCTAAAAGAGACGTTACCAAAAGAGATGAGAGATCCCCCAAAAATAAGAGCTCTTTTAAGTAACTACCGCGATTTATTAAAAAATGTAAAGTTTACATCTTACAGCATGATCGTTGCCTTCGCGAGCGGAGCAATGCAGGCTTATGTTGTTGCATCTCCAATAATTTTTATTGTTATTATGGGCGTTTCTCCTGAGGTTTTTGGTTTTTATGTTATGATTATGCCATCACTTTTTGTTATTGCGACGTTTATTTCTAGAAAAATGTTGGATTACATTACAGTTGACCAAATTGTAATTATTGGAGGAATATTTAGCTGCTCCGGAGGTATTCTGCAGTTATTTTTTGGTATAAGTGAGGTACAAACACCTCTCCCTGTACTGATTGCATTTGCAATCTCGAATTTCGGCACAGGACTCTTACTCGGTAATTGTTATGCTGCAGCACTCAATTCTGTAAAACCTGAGGTTGCAGGTTCAGCATCAGCCTTGGGCGGGTTTCTCCACTTTGGTTGGGGCGCCCTAATAACTATTACACTTGCGAATATACACATGACCTCATCATTTGTTTTTAGTATCGCACAGTTAACAACAACAACTCTTGCTTTAATTACTATTATCGTATTAAATTTTGTATTCGTTAAGTCTGCATGAAAAATAGATGAATATATTTAATACCTACCAAAATAGTGAGCCAAAGTTTAGATCTATTACAACTCTCATAATGCCACTCGTAATGATATCCGTCATACTAGCAGAGTGGTCAGATTCCCATATTTCTTATTTAATATCAGCTCTTTTAATCTTGTTATACCTCTCAATGTCTCTAAATGACCTATCTATCTCAAGAAAATTATTTATAGTCCTTGGCTCTATTTTGACCATAATATCTATTTTTATATTACCTGACTGGGTTAATGTTTCCATAGAAGCTTTGACAAAATCAACTTTTGTCGCAACCTTTTTTTTATCCCTTTGTTGTTTAAGGAAAGCTGCCTCATCCTCCCCATCAATGGAAAAGTGTGGCCGATACTTGGCTGAACAAAAAGCCTCGATAAGATACCTAACATTAACATTCGGGGGGCACATGTTTGGTGTTATACTCAGCTTTGGCTCGATTTCTTTACTTGGTAGCCTTGCCGAGAAAGGCAGTAGTGAGATAAATGACCCCGACTCTCGCGCATTAAATAGAAAAGCAATGCTACTTGCAGTACAACGTGGCTTCGTTGCTATGACCTGTTGGTCTCCCCTAACATTCTCAATAGCTATCACAACCTCCGTAATACCAAATACAACATGGACTGGTGCTGCTGTGTCTTGCATTGTTAGCGCTATAATTCTGATAACTGTTGGGTGGTTTCTTGATTACGTAACTACTAAGCGGGTTAAGTCAAGAATGGAAATTCCTGATCTAAAAACCTCAGGAACGTGGCGCACTTTGATACCATTAGCTTTTATATTTATTACTCTACTAGGAATTATCTTTACCCTGATGAACTATACCAATCTTAACGCGGTACCAGTTGTCATGTTTGTAGTACCAATTTACAGTATATTGTGGGTTGCATACCAAAATACCGGTAATACAAAGAAAATAGTTTATAACACAGCCCACAGAGTCGACGAGTTCGTAAATGAAGACATCTATAATTACAAGCAAGAGCTCATTGTACTAATAATGGCAGCATTTATTGGTATTATGGGGTCGAGCTTAATTAATCAATTAGCAGGAGAGAGCATAAGCTTCTTAAACGGTGTACCCGCCCCTGTAATACTCATCACTATTGTATGGATTATGCCATTATGTGGACAGATTGGAATGAACCCAATACTTGCTGTTTATATGATTGGGCCATTAATCCCATCTGCAGAAATAATGGGGATACCGCCAAACAGTATAATTGTTGCTCTGTGTGCTGGCTGGGCGATATCCGGAATAAGCTCCCCTTTCACTGCATCAACTCTGTTGATCGCTAAATTAGGTCGAGTTAGCCCACATTATGCGGGCTTAAACTGGAACGGTCTGTTTACAATTATCGGTGGCATGCTATTATCAATTTGGGTTATAATTGCGAATGAGTTTGTTGTTATTTAATGGATATTATATTTAGTTACAAATGGTATATTCTGGGTGCAATATTGGGGATTATTCATTTATCGTTATTTCTTTATAAAGGAAAAGGGGAAATACCCGGACCAATACAATTCCTAATATATGGCGCGATCCTTGGAGCTCTTGTTTATGGATGGCTAATATCAATTATCGTCAAGTATCTTTTTTAGAGGAGAAATAAATGAAATACCCCCCAATTCATATAAATGATGTCCCAATCTCAAAGATGGAAGAAAAAAGTGGCTGGAACATATCTGAATTCAGGCTACCAATAACTGGTCAATCTGGATCATCAACAACTGTTTTTCACTCAATATTTAAACCGGGCTCCACTCATAGCAAACATTTACACTCGCGGTGCCAAGAAATAGCGATATATCTAAAAGGTCACGGAGTTGTAGGGCAAGGTAATGAGAGAACAAATGTTAGAGCCGGACACTTCAGAGTTATGCCAAAAAACTCAGAACACTTCTTCCATAATGAAACAATTGACTCAAATGCTGAAGTTATTGGATTTTATATTGGAGCAAAAGATGTTGAAGATACTGGCTATGAATATTGCGGTCCCGTGACAGACGAAGATTTACAAAAAGAAAGGTCTGGCTTTAATGAGGGTATATTAGTTCATATTGACGATATAGAGCCCGAAAAAATGGATGAAGGTGATGGATGGTCGATAACAGATTTCCGCCTTCCGATAAGCAAAAAAAATGGTTCGTCTACAACCGTCTTTAATGCAAAATTTATGCCAGGTGCAATTCATAAAAAACATATGCATACGAATTGTGAAGAAATTTATTATATTGTGTCAGGAAAGGGTATTGCTGGGGCTGGTGGAGAAAAAACATACATTGAAGCTGGACATTTCCATTACATACCCAAAGGTGTTGAGCACTGGCTGTACAACACGAGTGAAACTGACCCAATTCACGCTGTGGGATTATACATTGGCTCCGGCAGCGTCGAAGAGACTGGATATGTCTATCTGGGCGACATCAAAAGTGAAGATTTGATAATATAAAAGGAAGATTAGGGAGATAGTATGAGATTTGTATATTTTAATGACTTCAGGTTAGGAGTTGTAAAGAACGATAACATTGTTGATATTACTGAGCATTTATCTGATATCCCGGTAAGAGATACAAGAGACCTAATTAATGGTTTAATAGAAAATTATGACAAATATAAAGACTCGATTGAACAATTTGTAGCAGCTAACGATGGTATTCCCAGTCATGAGGCAAAGTTGAGAAGTCCCTGCCCGCGTCCAAATAACATTGATTGTATGGCTGTAAATTACATGGAAGATGGTACTCGGGCTGAGCCAGCTCCTATCAATGCTTTCCATAAAGCAACAAATACCGTGATTGGTAATGGAGATACAATGGAGTTAACTGATATACCGGCAACAATATTTGAAGGCGAAGCTGAGCTTGCACTTGTTATAGGAAAGAGAGCCGAAAATGTAAGTGAAGAGAACGCAATGGATCATGTGTTCGGCTACACAAATATAATCGATGGATCAGCAAGAGGGCTTATTGCATCAAACTTTTTCTTTCAGATGAAGTCACGCGGAACATACACACCAATTGGCCCATGTTTGGTTACCAAAGATGAAATAGATGATCCTCAAAAACTACAAATAATTCTTAGAAATAACGGTGAGGTGATGCAAAATTTTAACACCGATGATATGGCGCATAAAATTCCTAAATGTATTTCATGGTTGAGCTCAATACATACATTAGAGCCTGGAGATATTATAGCAACAGGTACAAATCATCGAGGGCTTAATCCATTCATGGATGGTGATATGATTGAATTAGAAATAGAACAAATTGGAACCCTCAATTTCAATGTAAGAGATCCCCTGAAAAGAACTTGGGAGAGAGTCACAAGAAAAACTCATATCGAAGAGCGAGGCCTTGATGGTGCGCACACGCCCCAACTTACAGGGAAATACGCTAAAGGCGAAGCGGCAAAAGCATCCAATGAAAAAGACAGGAAGCTGACGAGTATTTAATATTATTCTATATTAAATAGCTTTAATGCAGTCTGCCCAACGACATTTTTCTTTTGTTCATCAGTCAAGTTACTATCGACAATGTGCTGAACTGGAAAATATTCTGCCATGTCATATGGATAGTCAGTTCCCAGCACAACATGGTCATCCCCATAGTTATTGACCAAATATTCGAGCTGCTCGTTAGTAAACACTGTTGTATCAAAATACAACTTCTTCAAATAACTAGTTGGAGGATTAGGCAAATCACCATAAGAGTCCTTTCGTGCTCCCCATGAATGATCAATACGGCCGGAGTATGCCGGTAAAAATCCACCCCCGTGTACTCCTAATATCTTAAGATTTTTGTATCTTTCGAGTAGTCCATTAAAAATTATATAATGTAAGGCAACAGTCGTATCCAATGGGTTCCCAATTACGTTGGTAAAGTAGTAATTACCAAATCTCTTTCCATGTGAAAATCCTAATGGGTGCAGCATTACCGCAAGATCAAATTCTTCAACCTTTGCCCAAAATTTATCTAATGATTTATCAGATATTTCCATACCGTTCACATTTGTAAGAATTTGCAGACCCTTCAGATTTGTCTCCTTCTTTATATAATCGAGTGTATCTAGAGCTATATCTAACTCTTGCAATGGAACCGTTCCCAGACCGACAAATTTATCAGGGTGCGCATCAACCCACTCCATCATGCCATCATTAACTATTCGTGATACTTTATTAGCGTCCTCTCCTCTGGCCATGTAGTAACATTGGTTCGGAACGGAAGCAATGACCTGTTTATCAATGCCTTGCGTTTCTAGAACTTGAAGACGATCTGAAATACTAGATAATGCAACCGTCCTATCAGTATCCTGAATCTGTTGAATTTCAAGTGTCTCTGCACTGGAGTCATGCACAAATGGAATATCACCTAAATTGTATAAGGGACTAATAAAATCATGAGCTTCCGGTATTAACACATGAGCATGAGTATCGATTACAATTGAGTCCATATCTATTTTACGGGTAGATACATTTCTTGCAGAAGTTGGACCATACCTATTGGGACTATCACCTAGTTTAGGTGTATCAATTACACTATGAGACATTTTGATTACCTTTAAAAATTCAATTATGTTATAAGTTTGATACATATTATCTAAAAGAGTAATAAAGGGAAATGAAAAAAAATATTTTGCATAATAAACCACTTGAAGAATTTCATAGCGATTTATTATCTGGTAAAACTTCGATATTTGCAGTAACTGAAGAGATAATTGAAAATTATAATTACAGTGAGTCCAGTAAAAGTGCATTTGTGGAGTTTAATGAAGACACCATTGAGAATTCAGCAACAGTGATTGACAAAATTGATTATGATAAATTTGCGCTTCTGGGTGTTCCTGTTTCAATAAAAGACCTTTATGGGGTCAAAGGATATAAAACGAGGGCCGGAACTCCGCGTGAACTTCCAAATAAGTGGGAAACGCAAGGACCAATTGTAAATGCGCTCACATCAAATTCCTCGTTAATTACAGGAAAAACACATACTGTTGAATTTGCCTTTGGTGGAGTTGGAATAAACCCACACTGGGGAACGCCTATAAATCCGTGGGATGAAAAAAATCATAGGGTTCCGGGCGGTTCAAGCTCAGGCGCTGGCGTCAGTTTGTGTACAGGAACAGCTGCCCTTGCACTCGGCACCGATACTGCAGGCTCTGTTAGAATACCTGCCTCTGTGACTGGAAATGTGGGACTAAAGACCACAAAAAACAGATGGTCAACAGATGGCATTGTCCCACTAAGCAGTAGCTTCGATACCCCAGGTATACTTACTCATACAGTTGAAGACTGTATCTATGCCTTTAAAGAACTCGATAAAACAAGCATTTATAACAGGCAAGACAAAAAAATTAGTATTGATGCTATTGATTTTACTTTTACGGTCTATGATTGGTTTTTTGATAAATGTGATGACCAAATAAGTAGTGAGATAAATACTGCCATAAAAACGATTGAAAAAAATAATAAATACAAAAAAGCAAATGAACTAAGTGAAATTGATGATTCATATATATTATTCACAAAAGGCGGTCTAGCCGCAGCCGAGTTTGCGTCATTTATAAATGGTGAGATGAAGGAATTAAAAGCAACACTAGATCCAAATGTTGCCTTTCGTATAAAAGATATGGACTCATTTTCTGCGATGGAATATCTGGAGCGACGAAATGATCTGGAAACAATGAGCCATTCTATCAATAAAAAGTTTGAAGAATTTGATGTAATTATAACCCCAACTGTGCCAATAACAGCACCTATTGCGTCAAATTTAAACGACTCAAGAAAATACTCAGAGGCAAATGGATTGATGCTACGTAATACTTCACCCATTAATCTGCTTGGCTTATGCGCCATAACAATACCGGTAGCACTAGATGGGAGTGGTATCCCAATTGGGCTACAATTAATAGCACCAGCATTCAATGAAGTGAAATTACTCTCAATTGCTTTAAAAATTGAGAATTCATTGGGTAGTAAGTATAAAAATTTAGTCTGACTGTACTAATTTTATATCTTATCTTCAACAAATCTGATTATTTCGTCTGTAATATCAGGCTTCATACCCAACCACAGTTTCCATGATAGCGCGGCCTGGTTCAATAACATCGGCATGCCATTTAAAACTCTACATCCATGACTCTTCGCTTCGGCCAATAGCTTTGTTTCAAGTGGATTATAGACTAAATCAATAACTGATAACCCATGCCGCATTGATGAAAAGTTTAATGAAAAATCATTTTTTCCCTGCATTCCTTGACTTGTGCAATTTATAATTAAGTGAAACTCTGAGATATTTTCATTTAGTTTCTTCCAATCCATGTAACGGATCTTACCATCAAAAACTTTTTCTAAAGACTCGAGGCGATCCGGAGATCTATTTGTTACTGTAATTTGACCAGAAGATTTCATTAAGAAAGAATGAATTACCGCTCTTGATGCCCCCCCAGCACCAATCACTAAGACATTTATATTTCTGAAATCAAGATTTGTGTCAAATGCCAGCAGCCCATCCATAAATCCATCAGCGTCTGTGTTTGACCCAATAAGCTTACTATTCTCCACAGTTATACAATTTATGGCCCCAATAATATTTGCACTCTCGCTGACTTCATCCATATATTTAAACACACTGACTTTGTGGGGTATGGTCACATTAAGACCTCTGTATTGATATACGTCATCACAAAGTAGCCTATCAAGACCCCCATCATCAACCTCAAGTATTTCATAAGCTCCAGATATCCCATGTAATTTGAGCCAGTATTCATGTATCTTCGGAGATAAAGTGTGAGCCAATGGATAGCCAATAATACCTAACTTTAAATTATTTTGATTTATTGAATTCATAATTTTATGCTTATTTTTTTGTTTATGTATATTAAATATAATATATTTATACTTTATAAAAATGTTTTAACGAAATGGAATAGAAATGAATTTTTTTAAAAATCTTTTTAAAAAAGGTGATACCAACCCAGAAACTCCATCCTTTCAAGCTAGTAAACTCCAAACTGCAATATCAAAAATACTAGTTCGCACTGCAAAAATTGACGATGATTTTCATATTCTAGAAGAAAATAAAATATTGGATTTGTTGCAATCATATTTTGAGCTCAACTCATTCGAAGCACAATCCCTTCTGGAAATCGCTATAAAGGAAGAAGAAAATGCCACGGATCTATACGCATACACAAATGTAATAAAGAAAGAACTTGCGTTATATGATAGAAAAAAAATTATTCAAATGATGTGGGAAATTATCATTACTGACGAAGATTTTGATCCTTATGAAAATAACCTTGTCTGGAGAGTTGCCGAATTAATTGGAATAAGCACACGTGAAAGAGTTCAAATCAAAAAGGATTTTTTGAGTAAGATATGAGTGATAAAGTACTTATTATCCTACATCAGGAAACATCTACACCTGGTAGAATTGGAATTCTACTAAAATCAAGAGGGTATAATTTAATTGAAAAGAGACCTGCTCTTGGAGATGATCTGCCCGATACTCTTAAGGGTAAATATGCTGCAGCGATAGTGTTTGGTGGACCAATGAGCGCCAACGATAAGGATGGCTTTATTCGTTACGAAAAAGATTGGATCAATGTTCCATTAAAGGAAAATGTTCCATTTCTTGGTATTTGTCTTGGCGCACAACTACTGTCTTGCGCTATTGGAGGATCTATTAAGATAAAAGATCATGTTGAAATAGGGTACTACCCAATAAAACCGACTGCATATGGTAAGAAAATTATTGATTGGCCCCCTTTTGTTCATCAATGGCATCGGGAATGGATGGAACCACCTGCCGATGCAAAAATCCTAGCTGTCGGTCAAGGTGATGAACCTCAAGCTTTTCAATACTCAGAATGTGCTTATGGCATACAATTTCACAGCGAGCTTACACTTGCTATGCTTAATCGATGGCTGGTAACGGCTGAGCACCGACTCACCTTGAACGGAGCGCAGGGAAGAGAAAAACATTTTGAAGGTCGCTACATGCATGATAATCATGTAAAAACTTGGCTTAATAATTTTTTTGATTTATTATTAAAGTAATTTACTCGGCAAATTGAAAGGAATAAGTAATGAAAACAGCTAGTTCAGAACTTGAAGCAGCTAATAAAATTGTGCCAAAAATAGATGTTACAGAGGGCATAGAGAAGCACAGAGGCGGCCGATCAGTCTTTATTGATGTTCGTGATGGATTAGAGATTAGTAAATCGGGGACAATAAAAGGCGCGCTGCGTATTCCTCGAGGTTTCATTGAGTTTGCCGCAGACCCGAATACGCCACATCACAACAATGCACTCCAAAAAGATGCTGATATTGTGCTTGTTTGTGGCGCGGGGGGAATGGCTGCTTTGACTGGCCGAACTCTCATTGAAATGGGATACGAGTCCGTTTCAAACGTTGGCGGTTTTTCAGATTGGAAAGATGGGGGTGGGCCAATAGAGGATTAGTTAGTGTTTTTGTATTGATTTTTTAAAATGAGGTTTAATAGGGATTTATTATGACAAAATATTTATGTGAAGAATGTGGGATGAGTGTCGGTTCTATGACTTGCGGTCAGTGTGACCAAGAGCTGACACATAGTACAATAGTAAAACCTGATGGAAGTAATGTCCATATTGCAGAATGCCCAGATGGTCATGGAAAAATAAAATCGCCAATGTGCTGTGGTCAGGATATGACCTGTAAGGTTTAACCTGAATACATTGGTAATTATTATGTTTAATTTTCTGGGTTTAATACCCTGCATGCCACTTATGTAGACCTAGGTCTGCTTCCGAGAATCTTTCCTTACCCATAAACTGCTGATGCCAATAGGGATAGAGTAAATTTGGTCGACTTACCTCATTAAGCTTACCCAATTCTTCTTCGGTTAAAATAAGGTCAGACGCTGGTATATTTTCTTTAAATTGCTCCTCATTCCTGCCCCCCACAGTCAGCGAGGCAACCGTTGGTCTGCTCAATAACCAAGAAAGTGAAACTTGCGATGGGGGAATCGATCTTTGCTGAGATATTTCAATGATCACATCAATTATATCATAAAGTTTTTCTTCGTCATAAATTGGTGGGTTTTTCCATTTTCTTTCGAAATGTCTTGAACCAGTTGGTCCTGACTCACCTCTTCTAAACTTGCCCGTTAATAAGCCTCCGGCTAGTGGACTCCAAACAATTGTTCCGATTTTCTCAGATATACCAATCGGGATTAACTCATTTTCCGCTTCTCTTGCTTGTAATGAGTAATGTATTTGCTGGCATATAAATCTTTGACGATTACTCTTGTCAGCAGCAGCCAAGGCTTTCATTAAATGCCACCCTGAGAAATTGGAGCATCCAATATATCGAACCTTACCTGTTCTTACAAGACTGTCGAAAGCTTCTGCAATTTCATCTATTGGCGTCATTCCATCCCATTTATGGGCTAGGTATACATCCAGTCTATCTGTCTGTAGCCTTTTCAAGCTTGCTTCACAAGCTGATATTATGTGATGCCTAGACAGACCAAGGTCATTTGGGCCATCACCCATTGGATTCCAAACTTTTGAGGCGATAATTAAATTATCCCTTTTACCCTTTATTGCTTCACCAAGGATTTCTTCTGATGCTCCTTTTGCATAGCCATCCGACGTATCAATAAAATTTATACCTTCGTCTATACAAAAATCGATATTCCTTTTTGCTTCTTTTATCCCAAGAGAAAACAAAGGTTGAGATGGATCACTTTTTCCATAATTCATAGTCCCAATTGATAAATTGGATACTTTTAAACCTGAATTCCCAAGTAAATTATACTTCATGCTTTATTCCTTTTCACTATATCAAACAACACCACGGATCAAATATTTCTTATAGATAAATACTAATATACTTTCTTGAGACTTGCAAAAGATCTATGGCTCATGAATATCTTCGTCCTCAATAACACCAGGGTCATCTGGTACAGCTATTTCTTCTGGAGTTCTTGATTTTTTCTTCTTATTATTTTTTTTATCTATATTTTCTGGTTTGGTCTTACTGCCTTTTTCTACAATTATTTCTGCAACCTCGATAACTTGATTTTCGACATCATTATCATGTTGCTGTTCGGATAATCTTTTACTCGGGAGCATCTTACCCTTAGAAAAATTACTTAAATAATTATCATCTAAGGCTAATGATTTTATTCTGTGATCACCCCATTCAAAAGATTTTATTTCACCTGTATCAGGTATGCAAGGCAACCACACGTCTGATGTAAAATCATCTACTCCCCAATTTGTATCATACCTAGCATTTATGGCCTTTCTCATCCACTCTCTAGGTTTTGCATTCCCCTTTGATAAATTGGAGTCAATTTCTGCTAATAGTTCATAAATACGCCTACTTGTGTTCTCATTTAAATATTTTTCAATGACCTGTTTTGCCTTATCAAAATTTTTTGCATCCATGTGGGCTCTGCATAGAGAAACATCCCCTTCTATGCCTGAAATTTTTGTTTTTTTAATTAATCCTTCAATCTTCTCAACTCTCTGCTTCGGTGAGATGCCAGGATTAATATAACTCAGAAGGTAAGCAAGATCTTCGTGTTGTACTGACTTCCATATATCATAGATAATCTTTTCTGCTTTTGTTTTTTCACCTTGCTCAGATAAAATACGTGCTGCTATAATCGCAGCAATGATCTGATTTTTATTAAATTTAATCGCCTCAAGTGCTAAATTTAATGACTCTGATGGGTTCGGCTCCTCTAACAAAAGCGCATGCGCAGTTAAGATAATCGACTTATGTAAGTTGTATGTTTTTCGGGGAATTAGTTTACTCCCCAGTTTTTTATCAAGTATCTCTGAAGCGCTTTTCCAATTTTGGGTGATTAAGTAGCATTTCAATAACTCATCGATAACCCATGGCTCTGAGCTGTTGTGTGTCTCTGCTTCTTTTAATAGCTCGATAGATTTTTTAGGATTCTTCGAATTCTTTGATATTGTATATAATCCCCGATAACTAAGCATCTTAGTGATTTCAATCTCTCCCATTTGCTGAAAGATTTTACTTAATGCAAGGTTATCCTTCTTCAGACTTGCGTTTTGCGCTTTGAGTAATAGGACCATGACGTCTGATGTATTTTTTTTTATCTTGTCAATTTTTTTTATTTCGATCTCAGCGGCATTTGCGTTACCAGCCGATGCATGAACAAGTCCATTGATTATTGCATTTTGCACTTTCTCATTGGATCTTGCTTCCTTAATCCCCTGTATTTTTCTTGGTAATTTATAAATATACGAGAGCAATATCCATAATAATACCGACAAAATGATAATTGTTATCGATGTAA
>CACPAS010000018.1 GCA_902632055.1 uncultured OCS116 cluster bacterium
TTTCCTGTCTGATATGGATTACTTACGACTTATCACAGTGTAATAATCATCTATAACATTTACTATGTGCGTATTAAGAGACTCTGTATTGTAATCTAAAATTTTACACACTGTGTAGAACGTGGAATCTTCGGTTGCAAGTTGCAAAGATAGTGTTGCTTGGTCTATCAAGTGCGACATCATCTCATTTCCCTGATAAAGCTCTGTTAGTATCAGCTTGCTCATGTCATCAGACCTAATGACACTAATTTCTCTTGGATATGTTGGGCTAACATTGAATCCCGAGCCAGACTCTAATATCTCAAATCTAACAATTTTGGACTTAGTATCGTCTAAGTTCGATATTCTTAGTATAGAAATAGCACGAAAATATTTATCTAGCCCAAAGTGGAGTATTTTTTCACTATCGGTATTTCTGGTATTATTGGCACTAAAGTCTAAATTTAAATAACATTTTAATGTGATATTCGGCACTTCCCCATAGGACCTATCTACCGAAACAAAATGGATAGCCAACGTCAATAAGATTATCAATAATTGCTTCATTATAAAACTATAACACTCGACTAAATATTTGACAAATTTACAAAATGAAAAATATTTATCAATGGAATAAAATTCAGCAGCGTATTAATATGAGAAATAATCTGCCGTAGTAACTCAGTTGGTAGAGTGCTTAATTCGTAATTAAGAAGTCACAGGTTCAAGTCCTGTCTACGGCACCAAACTGATAAATCAATATATGATATTTACGTTAAGTTTAAAATATGACACGTATATTCTTAGTCAGTACATACGCAGATGACATTAGACTCTGGACTTGGATCGCCACCCGCCTCTGCAATTATATCAGCTTCATTTTGCATATGCTCCTGAAGAGCTTCCATGCTAGGTGTATACAGAACAACATGAATGGTTGACTCATCATCTAATTCATGACCACGGTATAATGTTTTTATGCCGTATTTGGTTTCTCTTAGCTCTCCAACATCATCAAACACTCTAACCCAATGATTGTATTCTTTTGTAATTTTACCTTTTATTACTAATGTAGGCATCTCAATCTCCTGATAATTAATATAATAATATTAACTCAAGTATAATTTACATTGTCAAGCTGGCATTAAGCTTTTTCTTGTAAATTTGAGGCCTGACATCGATAATATTACTTAAGATCAATGAGCTCTTGTAATTCAACGATACGTTCTAAAATTAAATCTTCGAAAGACATTCCTTTATTTAGCTCTTTGCACTGATAATTAAGCGTTTCTTTCGTGTATATGTTTTTAATTTTTAGAGCGTATGTCTTTCTATCCATTATAAATTTATGTGGAAATTTAGCAGAGTCTGTATTCTCGTAATATTTATTTTTAATTACTTTCACATCAAATGAATACAACAATTCCGCTGACACAGCTCCTGCATTCCATGTATTAAAAGCAATGATCTCAGCAGTCCCAAGATTTTTTTCTCTTAATTTTGAATTTCTATCGATCATACTGAGGTTTTCAGGTAAAATTTGGAGATAGAAACCCTTATCTGTCACTGCGCCATTGCCATCAATGAAAATGCATGAGTAATTGCCTTGACTAACTTGGGTTGACGCGCTCGCTGCAAAAAATAAATACAAACATATAAAAAAAATGTTTATATTTTTTTTCATTAATTCAATATTTATCTTAACGATAAAGGAAGGCAATTAGTAATATAATTGTAATCGCAATAGCATAGTATTTAACCAAAAACTTTGACTGCCTATTGTGAACACCTAAATATTTATTAAAAATCTTTTTTATTAACGCCAGCATGATTTATTAGTAGCTCTTATTCGCCCCAGAGACCCGCAAATTCATATACAACACATTCCTCTGTTCCTTCGACCCAGGCGTCATGACCGGGTTTTATGGAATAAGCATCACCACTGCTATATGTTGCTTGAGTGCCATCATCGTGAACAGCAGTTATCGTTCCTTTTTCAATGACGCCAATGTGATTTGCCTGACAGCTATCAGTACCAACGTGTGGCTTTATGTCATCTGACCATTTCCACCCAGGCTGCAATGTAAGTCTCATAACTCTTTGGCCTCCCACATTTACACTTTCAACCTTTGCTCTATTACTTGGATTTACTACTTCATCAGCTTGTGTTGAAAAATTCTTTACCTCAATTGAACTCATTTAAATACCTCCTGTTACTAGTCATCATATTTGAAATAATGCACCGCAGTCAAAATATTTATTTAAAATAATATAAACTAATATGTTAATCATTACGTAATAATTATTTACTAGGATGAATATTATGGAAAATCTTAATCCAAAAGTTATAGTTAAGGGTATAGAAAAAGTACTGCTTGCAACGATAGCCGTTTTGACAATTATTGCAACTGTGCAAGAAATATTGCAAATTTATGCTATTGGTAAGGTAGCTCTTGCAGATCTGTTACTGCTATTTATCTATACAGAAGTATTAGGAATGATTGGTGTTTTTTACGCCAGTAATAGAATACCGATTACTTTACCGCTATTTATTGCAATGACTGCTATTTCGAGGCTTATTATATTGCAAGGTAAAGGAATGGATGCCTCTGTGTTATTGTATGAGGCAGGTGCAATACTTATTATAGCTATCGCGTGTCTTGTAGTTCGTTACCGGCCAAATAATCAATATGAATATCAGGGCGAACCCGTTGTCGAAAAAGACGATTAATTTCCAAGATATTTTTAAAAGTAACCGTTTTTTTTAGAATTCTGTGACCACAAATTATGATATATCTAATTTCAAATAACCTAATAATGGTTAGCCTTGGTACGATGATTTTCTTCTCGTTTATAATCGCACCTCTTACTTTTATTACCCTAGATGGAGCTAATGCAGCGAAATTTATTAGGAAGCTTTTTCCATTCTATTATGGTTTTAATCTGATCTGCCTTAGTTTCGCTTTATTATTGGGTTTAATTGACAGCGGTTTTGCTGTTAGGTACCACATAGTCTTGATGTGTGCGATCCTGTTCGCAGTAAGCTTATTTATTCTAATGCCTAATATAAATAAATATCGAGATAGTTCAAACGATCGGATGTTTAACATATTGCACAAATCTTCAGTTGTAATAAATTTCGTTCAACTTATACTTCTTACAATAGTCGCATCAGGCTATTACTAAAAAATCGTTTATGTTTTGTAAATATTAATTTAAAAGGATAAATGCTTAATATTAACAGCAAATTTGGTATATAAAACATGGATACATATGTTCTAGTACATGGTGCTTGGCACAATGGCAACCTTCTCAAAAATGTAGCAATGTCAATTGAGTTAGATGGTCATAAGGTATACCTACCAACTCTCAAGGGTAATAATGACGGTGACTCCAAAAAAGTTGGCTTAGATGATGCCATTGACTCACTTGCATCATACATAAATGAAAATAATTTAGAGAATTGTATATTAGTTGGCCATTCATATGGTGGTATGGTTATTACAGGAGCTTACGACAGATTGAACAAAAAACGGGTTAAAAGATTAGTTTATTGGAATGCGTTTGTACCGAATCCAGGTGAGTCACTTAACGATATGACCCCTCCTGAGTATGTCTCGCTTTTTGATAACATTGTCCAAGAAGATGGTAGTGTTGTATTGCCTTTTCCAATATGGCGTGAGGCCTTTATTAATGATGGAGATATAGAAATAGCGCATTCTTCCTATGACAAACTAAATCCGCATCCTTATAAGACGTTTACTGACCCAATTGAGTTATCTGAGACGCCGGCCGAAATGAAGGTTGGTAAATCTTACATATCTTGCCACGATGATATTGCATTGCCCGCAAGCCTGCCATGGCACCCTCGATTATCACAAAAACTTGGTCTATACAGACTTGTTACAATGCCTGGAAGTCATGAGACTTGTTTTACAAATCCAGATTTGTTGGCAAAAAAAATAATTGAAGCTGGACGTGATTAACGCTTGCTCATCTTTTGTGTCTGAATAGAATTTCTATTGTCATAAAAATTATCACGCAGATCAATAAATTTTAAGTTATTCAACTGATAACGTTTGCTGATAGAGGTCTTCAAAGTAGTTATACAAACCTTCGCCCCTATTCTCTAAGACCTCTCTAATGCACTCAAATATTGTTATATGACCTTTCTGCTTTGTGAAGCTATGAACTTGCATAGAATTAAATCCATTCTCAATTAATTTTTCATCAATAGAATCAATAATTTGTAGCAATTTCCTCATATTTATATCAAACCAAATCTTTCCTAAATTGCTATAACTATCAGGAAATATATAGTGTCCATCGCTCAATTGCTTTAAATGTAGCGTTCTTTCAGCAATTTCTTGAAGAACAGGTATGCCTCCAATTGCAGTGATAGCGTCTCTAATGTCAAATAAATAAGTCTTTCCGTCTGATGACATCTTCTTTTTCTCAATTGAAATTGGTTCGGAAGCAAAAAATGGAAGTTCTGGCTTGGATTGAGGTTTATTTTCTCCTTTGCTTACTGCTATGACGTGGTCAATATCGCCGAGGAGTAGATATGATAGACTTTGACGAATTGTTGGATTCTCAATACCTGCAGCAATTAGATCAATCTCAGCTTTTTTTAGCATACCCTCCCTTTTTATGGAACTTTTGTATACTTCGACCTCTTTTAAGCCTTTCTTTTCTAACGCCACAGACACGAGTTTCTTATTAACGCATTCTGGAACAGTTCCGTGTGTTCCGGTTAAATAGTTAATTATTCCAGGATATAATGAGGAGTATGCGTCCCTACCCTCGAGAATATTCCATAAGGATATGGCCGCCTGACCTGTGGTATTTGCCGCATAAGGGGTAACCTGAATCGGCTCACCCAAATCCTTTAGTATTTGTTTTTGCTGTTTATATATTTGTGATTGTATTTTTTCCCATTTATCTGGATCATTTTCAAGTTCTAGAATTCTTGCAAGGTTATCTACGAGCCCTGGAATGGATTTCAGAGTTGAGGAGGCACCGCCAGGAACTCTGGCCTCATACATCGTATCCAAAAGCTCTTTATCATATGCAGTTTCATATTCACGGTATCGAAATCTTAGCCTTAAGAGAGAGTCCAGACTATCTTTTATAGCCATCTTGTTTAATTCTGGTGCGTGAATATTCACAGTTGGATCTGGATAATTAGATATCAGTTCTGCCATTTTTGTCATGCTTGGTTGCGCAGTAGAGCCGGAAAGTGCAGGATGTTGAACATCAATTGTAATAGGTTTTTTATTTAAAAGTGATGCAAGAATTGCTGAAATATAGCAAGCGGGTGCTTCTCCGTAAGTTGAATGCGCATGAATAGTAATCTCTTGCTCAGGAAACCTATTTATTAGTTGCGATGTCAAAGTATACACAAATTCAGGATTTAACCTCCCGCTAGCAGACTTTAAATAAAATCCTTGATGCCCAAGATCTATTAATTGTTTTGCAAATTTCAGGCACCTAGAAATTGTTACGTTGGGGTTATCCTCAATACAAATCGTTCCATTTGCTATGACATCATAACCTTTTTTTTGAGCCTTCTTAACTGCTTCGCATACTCCAATGAGCGGCGTATGGTCATTCATTCCATGAAAATTATGAAATACATTAATTCCCATTTTTGCGAATTCGAGAATGACTTCTTCCACAACATCATACGAATATGGTTCATAGCCAAATAGAAAATCTCCTCTCACTAATGCAGATTGTTTCACATTGAGATCCTTGAAGTGAGTTATAATTTTTTCAACTTCAGCCCACTCATCGCGACCTTTTTTTGCAAATAGGTCAAAAAAAGTTCCACCAGCTGTCTGTATCATATCGCAATTGGTTTTGTGTGCGGTAGGATAGGCCTGAATTATTTCATCTGCAGAAGGATTTGTTCCCATCAAAGATTGAATGCCATCCCTAAGTACATCGTGAAAACGAATAAGTTTCATTAGTTTAACCTTGAACAGATTGACTTAATTACTGCTTATATCATAGTCATAGTCATTGATCAAATCAGTGATGATGCTATCATTTGATAAATATTTAATTTGAAATATCGAAATAAGATTTTTTTTAAATTTACTTTTTTAGGATTTTGAAACATAAATATAAGCCATGAAGATACCGTGGATATTTCATCAAGAATACGACATTCCTTTACCAAAAAATCACAGATTTTCATCATCTAAGTTTGGTGATTTATATACACTCTTAATAGACTCAGAGTTAGCAAAAGATGCTGATGTTTTCATTCCCACTCCAGCAAAAGATAGCAAATTAGTTAGAGTTCATACGCGTGAGTACATAAACAAGATAAAACATGGTAATTTATCCGTTGAAGAAGAAAAAGTACTTGGTTTACCATGGTCAAAAACACTCTCAAGGCGATCATACTTAGCTGTTAATGGCACATACCTTACCTCAGAGTTAGCCCTCTCGAATGGTATTGCATGCCATCTTGCAGGAGGTACTCATCATGCTCATTCGAGTTACGGATCAGGATTTTGTGTATTTAATGATTTAGCATATGCAGCGAAGAATATAATTTCAGAGGGTAAATGCAAAAAAATATTAATTATCGATTGTGATGTCCACCAAGGAGATGGCACAGCGAATATTTGTAAAAATGATAATAATATATTTACCTGCTCAATCCATGCATCAAATAATTTTCCAACGGTGAAAGTAAAAAGTGATTTTGACATTGCTCTTGATGATAATATTTCTGAATCCAATTACCTGAAGAAGGTTCAGTCAGCTCTAAATATATGCAGTAAAGAAATTAAACCAGATTTAGTTTTGTATGATGCTGGTGTTGATATCCATAAGAATGATAAACTTGGTCGACTAAATATTAGCAGTAAATATATTCTTAAAAGAGATTTAGAAGTACTCAAATTTTTTAGAAAAAAAGATGTGCCAATTGCGACTGTCATTGGTGGCGGATATTCCAATGATAATCTTGAACTTGCCGAAAGACACAGCTTAATCTTTTATGCAGCAAACCAAGTATTTAACCATAAAAAAATGAATACATGAAGATGGGCACGGGTTGTAAGATGTCTAACGGTACATATATATATCTATATAATTTGTGAGGCATCAATGCATATAGTTATGAATAATTTTAAAATAAAAATAGGTCGCGAAACTGACTTTGAAGAAGTTTGGAGAAGTCGTGATAGCCATCTCGACGGAGTGCCTGGTTTTATTGAGTTTCACTTAGTTAAAGGGCAGACTCATACTGAATATACAGAATATGCGTCGCATAGTACTTGGGAAAGTCAAGATGCTTTTTATAACTGGGTACATTCGGAGGCGTTTCGCTTAGCACACAAGGATGCTGGAAAGCACTCTGATTTATATATTGGCCCACCTCGCCTTGAAGAATATTCTGTAGTAATTTGATACGATAGAGAATGACTGATATAGTATGGTTCAAAAGAGATCTTCGGGTCCATGATCATGAACCTTTATTTCGAGCTTCGAAATTAAATAAAATAATTCCCCTTTACATTATTGAGACAGATCTATGGCAGCAACCAGATTTAAGTGATAGGCATTATGAATTTTTGATTGACTCTCTTAGGGATTTAAATTTTTCACTTAAAAATTTAGGACAAGAATTGATTATCAGAGTTGGTAATGCTGAGCAGGTATTCTCAAACCTGATCAAAGAACACGCCGTTGAAAATATTTGGTCCCACGAGGAAACTTGGAATAACTGGACTTACCAAAGAGACCTCAAACTTAAAAGACTATTTACCTCCAAAAATATAAAGTGGCACGAAATTCACGTCAACGGAGTATTTCGAGGATTAAATGATAGAAAATTATGGACCAGCATGTTTTATCAAGAGATGGAAAAAATCCCATACGAGAAACCCGATAAATTAAATAGCATAGATATATTATCTGAAACTCTACCAAGTGCAGATGATCTAGGTATAAAATCTATTGAATGTCCCTACAGACAACGTGGTGGGGAGAGAGAAGCACAAAATGTATTGAATAGCTTCCTCAAATTAAGATCGCTTGACTATTCTAAAAATATTTCGTCCCCAACGCACTCTCACGAGACATGCTCGAGATTATCTACATACCTTGCTTTTGGTAATATTTCTCTTAAGCAAATTTTCTATTACACAAAAACTGCCATTAACGCTTTTAAAGATGGTGAAGATTACGCAAATAATATGAATCTTCGCTCCATAAATGCGTTCAAAAATCGTCTCAGATGGAGATCACACTTTATTCAAAAGCTTGAAGACCAACCTAATATCGAGAGTCAGAATCTACATGATGCGTACAACGATATAAGAGATGGATATTTTAATGAAGACCTATATCATGCGTGGCAAGAGGGCCAAACTGGCTTTCCACTAATCGATGCATGTATGCGCTCTCTGATAAATACTGGTTGGATTAATTTTCGGATGAGGGCAATGCTAGTAAGTTTCGCAAGTAATAATTTATGGATGGATTGGAGAAAATTTGCACATCATTTATCAAATATCTTCACAGATTATGAGCCTGGAATACACTACTCACAAATACAAATGCAATCAGGAACTACAGGAATAAATACAATCCGTATATATAACCCAATCAAGCAAAGCTATGATCAAGATAAAGATGGTATTTTTATAAAAAAATGGGTTAGAGAGCTGCAAAATTGTCCCGTAGAATATATTCATGAGCCATGGAAAATCATTGAAGGCATGTATAATTATCCTGCTCCGATAATTGATGAAGGTGAAACAAGAAAAAAAGCAGCGGCTGTATTATATTCTATAAAGTCTAAAATTAGAAACTCTGAAACAACAAAGAAAATATTAAAAAAACATGTGAGTTGAAAAGATTATTTTCTCTTACCGGGACGCCCGGTTCTTGGATCGAGTCTACCCTTTCGTTTTTTTATATGAGAGAGCTTCTTTTTCTCCCGACGGTATTCTCTGATTTCACTTTTGTTATTCATAATTTTAGAGATGGTAATTTATCTCAATCTTTCAAGTATCTAATCTTAAAGTAAGACCTCTTATACCCATTCAGGAGCCAGTTCAAGGGAGAAAATTTTATGACAGCATAATAAAGAATAACCGAGATAGAAAAACCAATTAAGATAGAGATAATGAAAATCTGAAACTGATCAAAGCCTGCTTTATATAGTTCGGCACTTACGAGCACTATTGGCGTAAGGTGTAGTATGTAAACAGGATAAGATAATTCAACAAACCATCTTAATATTTTGCTATCTGAGGTAATATACCGCCTTGATATAGACATGAGGAAAACAATCCATAATATGGTATTCAGTTGTTTGATTAGGTTATTGATAAAAACTATTATCGGATTCAATTCTATATCATGAAAAGCCTCCTCACCCGAGAATAGAAAATATAACTCTTCATTGCCTACTCGAAACATATAGTCGTTAATCCGAAGATATAGAAAAAAAACTATAATCGATAGCAATCCACTGATAATTATGATAATGCGACTGTCTATGAGCCTAAAGAATTCTTGGTTAGAATACAAAATTGTGCCAAGAAAATAGAAAGAAAAATAATAAACAACAGCGCCGATATCTATATCAAAATAAGTACTGGGTGGAAAAAAAGATAAAGGTTGCCATGTGCCGCTGAACAGTACCGATAGAGGTATCAATAGAAGCATGGAAAGGAATGTCTTTATTACCCCTTTTATTGTCAGTTTTGATGTTATTAAATGCTTTAATTTTGGATAAGCGCACTGTAACGATAATAAGATAATAAAAAGCATTAGGTAATATAAGAACCATAAATGATCTAGGGTAAAATCAAGATTACCATCAAGTAAATCAAGTGATGCTGCAAAAAAAACACAAGCAATACCAATTCTAATAAATCTATCTTGTATAAATTTATTGAGACCTTTCCTCTCAATAACTAATATAGAAAAAAAACCAGCAAGCATGAAAAATAGTGGCATTCTCCAAATTGTTATGAACTCCAATATTAAGTAAATCCAGCTTTCAGCAGGGGATATATCGGTGATACCCAATTCTTTGGCAGCATCAGGAAAATAAAAAATAAGAGGAGCATGAATAGCAAGCCCAAGCATCATTGCAAATGCTCGCAAAAAATCAAAGCTATATAAACGTTCAAACTCTCTCAAGGTTATGGCACCTATAAAGTGATTTTATTTATTAATTAAAGTATATACCGTATTTACTATCAGACAGTAAAGTTACCAAATCTGGCGCTATTTCCTGCATCTTATTTGGCGTGGATAGTTTCCACTCCTCTCTGATCTCTCTATCCCTGGCTTCTTGCTGACCTCTGAGAGATGTGATTGCCCAATATGTAAATTCTGTTATTTGACATGAATAAGTACAGCTCCGGTCATCGTATGTATAGTAAGCTCCGTGTGGGTAATTTCTTCGAGCTTTTTCAAAATATCCACCTCTTGCTACGTCCATTAATTTTGCAATCTGGGAATCTTTATTTTGTCCAAAAATTTCAGGATACACATGAGCATATCCCATATGAGTTAGCAGGTGCAGCCCTTCTTCGATAGTTGGGTCCCATCCATTTCCACTAAGATTCATCTCATTTGTAAATACGGCTAGGAAAGTTCCGTACTTGCTTTCAACAGCATGCATACACTTATCCTCGTCTTCCCCTTCACAATCCCAGCGTTTCTTCTTGAAAATAGGCATAAATTCGTCGTAGACTTCTTCTGACCAAAATACATCTTCGAATTTACGTTCTCCCCTTCCACTTTTGAAAACAGCATAAACACTGCCTGTAGTGATAACTTTATCAACGACAGCTTGATTATCAACCAAACCATCGTCGTTGTAGTCTATGAGCTTATCCATAACATTTTTTGCATGATCAACGAATTTTTGATCTACATTTGGCATCGCGCAGATTTGAACACCAAAGCTTTCGGCAACTTTCAAATTATCAATATCAGGACATGCTGAAGTTGCAGGATTTATTTGTAAGAGAAAAATAAAACTTATGTAGAGGAAATATTTAAATTGCATATTAAACACCTATTGATAGAACTGGCTTAAAATATTTTATCCAAAAAACTACATATAATATTAAACAGCATAGTTTCTGTGTAAAACCCTTGAACATAACCGTTTTGCGCGCGTAAGATCAATTATAAAATTCGGTAATAATAACTATCCTGTGGATAAATCGAACTTGAATTTTTGACAATAAAAATGATTCGTGATTACATTAGTTAACCAATTTTTTATTTAATAAGTAATTATGTTCTAGGAGTAGTTTTATGTTAAAAAGGAAGTTTCTAAGTCCAGAAAACGTCTGGCAACGGGTTCAAAAAACCGATCAATGTCCAGATGGAGAACTTTTATACGTTCCAATAACATTGAACATCGATGAATCTCGAACTTTCATTTATCTAGCGGGGCAGACAGCGAGATTGCCAGACGGCTCTGTTGAGAGTGATAATATGCGCGATCAACTGCGACAAACATGCGAGAATATCGGCATCTGTTTAAATTATGTCGGTGCAACATTTGACGATGTAGTAACTTCTAAAACATATGTACTAGATCTGCAGGAATATTATGGGGTCTCTGATGAAAGATTCAAATACTTCAAAAATAATAGACCTGCAAGTACACTTCTGCAAATCTCTGGATTAGGTTTTCCAAAATGTAAGATTGAAATTACAGCAGAAGCTATAATCGAAACAAGTAGATTAACCATCGATTATTGATTTTTTACTTTATTAAATTCTGAGATTGGTTGCATTAACCAATGAAAGGAAATTATTCTAATGTATAAAATTACTAAATTATTAGCAGTGCCCTCCTTATTGGTCTTCAGTGTGTTCTTGCTAGGTTTAACAACTACGTCTAGTCTTGCAAAAGCGCCAGGCGCATGGATTATTGAGGTAGATGAAGAGAGATGTGCTGACCCAAGGGTTGCTCAAGCTAATAGAGAGGGTGAGTTACTGGTTGTGGCGAGTATATATGAGACACCAGAAACTACTAAAGCTCATAGCGAAGGTTTTAAAAAGTATTGGTGCCTAGATGACGATTTTGAAGTAAAATTTGAAATCAGAAATACACCCGGTACAATTGCAAGACTGGAAGCTGAGGCAAGTGAAGGGGTTCCAATTTCAGGTGATGTGACAACAATGCCTGCAATTACCTGGTTCATGGATGCTGTAGATAGAGGCCTGATCATGGCTTATAATTCGCCTAATTACGCAGAGATGAAACTACCAGAAAAAATTGGGTTAAATAATGTACCATATTGGACATCTGATATGTATATGTTTGTGCCAATGTGGAATAGTAACGCACTACCAGATCTTGAAATTAATAGCTGGATGGATCTTCTTGATCCGCAATTAAAAGGTAAAATGAGCATACTTGATGGTTCACTTCAACAGTCTGTAGCTCTAGTTTATGACTATATGAAAAAAAGTGGTAAACTTCCTGATGATTACTGGGAACGACTAGCTGACCAGGATGTATTAATTTCATCAACTTCATCTCTATCAATAGATATGATGATGTCTGGTGAACGACCAGTATCAATACTAGGTGTATCAGCTGATGCTTGTGTGCTTCATAGTCAAGGAGCAACATTCATAAAAACAGCCGCACCTGTTGAGGGCGTAATGCTACAAGAACAAGCTTCTGCTGCATTTGCGAGCGCCCCACACCCTAATGCTGCACAATTATGGTTAGATTTCTTAAGAAGTCACGAAGGTCAAACTATATTTGAGTATCATGAAGGACGTGTACCTGGAAGAGCTGGTGTTCCAAGTAGCTGTGCAGTTACACCAAATAATGATGACTTGATGGACTCAGCCTTTGCTCCTGATTATGAGGCAATGGTGAAGGATGCTGATCTTGTTGCTAATGCACAGGCAGAGTTTGGAGCATTATTTGTAAATTAATAATTCATATCAACTCTGAAATAAATTATACATTGCTTTGTGTTTAATTATGCAAAGCAATGTATTTTTTAGTAAAGTATAAGTTTAATAGGATTAGCTGAAGTATGAGTGCATTTTTAAAAGTCGAAAATTTATCAAAAAGATATGGCGACCACCAAGCAATAGATAATATAAGCTTTGAAATCGAAGAAAAAAAGCTGTTTGTACTGCTAGGTCCAAGTGGTTGCGGTAAAACAACAACATTGAGATGTATAGGTGGATTGGAAAAACCTGATAATGGAATTATAAGTATCAAAGATGAGACTATCTCCAATAATGAAGAGCAAATTTTTATAGCAGCTGAAAAGCGTGGAATGGGAATGGTGGCCCAGTCATATGCAATTTGGCCACATATGAGCGTTTTCGAGAATATTGCTTTCCCACTTAGAATGTCAAAGTTTGATAGGAATTTATTAGCTAGTCGAGTAGAAGAAGCTCTTGATATGGTTCAGTTAAAAGGTCTTGGGACAAGAAATGCTACAGATTTATCAGGAGGTCAGCAACAGCGCGTAGCACTAGCACGTGCAATTGTGGGCCGACCAAAATTATTACTATTTGATGAGCCACTTAGCAATCTTGATGCAAAACTTAGAGAGCAAATGCGCTACTTATTGAAAGAAATTCAAACAGAAATTGGTATTACAGCTGTATATGTTACACATGATCAATCAGAAGCAATGGGTCTTGGTGATGAACTCATAGTGATGAATAATGGTAAAATTGAGCAAAGTGATCAAGCTAAGAGCTTGTATAATAACCCAAAGACGAAGTTTGTTGGTGAATTTATTGGAACAGCAAACATGATAGAAGGTCACATAATTCAAAAAGACTCCAATTCGTGTAAAATATCTCTAAAAAATGAAAATAGTGAACAGATTATTAGAGCGAGACTATCTCACAATACAGACTCTGAGCGAGGTGTGCTTTTGTTCCGGCCCGAGTGGATATCTATTCAAAAAGGGAATAATGATGACCGAGAAAATTCAATCGATGGTGTTATAAGAACCTTTCAATACTTAGGAGATAGGTCTGAATTAATTATAGAAACTGAATTTGCAGACATAAAAGCATCTGTTACAGACGATGAGGAATATGTCGTTGGAGATAAGGTTTCAATAAAAGTAAATAAAAACAAAGCAATAGTCTTTTGAATGGAAGTATATGACATTGTCTACTCAAAACACCTACATAAACAGCTTTATTAAGAATATATCAATCGAGAGATCTCTTTTTTGGATAACTGCAGCGCTGATGTTAGTTGCCATATTATATCCAGCGTCCATGGCAATAAGGGCTGCATTTTTCGAGAATGATATATTTACACTTGCTGGTTTTGAGAGGATTCTTCAACTTGATACTATTGCATCAGATATTTGGAATACACTCATGTTCTCTGCAGGTTCAATGTTTGGGGCGACTGTTATCGGTGTTTCTTTGGCGTGGGTCAATGCTAGAACTGATGTACCGGGCGTAAAAGCGATCGAGGTTTTCTGTGTTATTCCGTTTTTTATGTCCGCGTTTGTAGGAGCCATTGCTTGGCGCCTTCTTTTTGTACCAAACGCAGGTATGATTTCCATGTTCTTGACCAAACATGGTTTTCCAGAAATTTTACTACCTGATATTTACTCTCTCGGCTCAATGATTTTTATCCAGTCTGTTTTCTACTCTCCATTTATGTATCTCTATGCAGTGGCATCATTTAGACAGATGGATCCAACGCTTGAAGAGATTGCTAGAATTCATGGTGCTGGTAACTGGAATACTCTTCGAAAAATTACTCTTTCTGTAAATGGGCCAGCATTATTATCGGGAATGATCCTTGTATTTGTTATGTCCGTCGGAACTCTTGAAGTACCAATGGCGCTTGGCTCCGCTGGTGGTAATTACGTATTATCAACCAGAATTTGGGCTCTAATGAATAATATGCCTCAAGATGTAACAGCAGCGTCGGCACTTGGTATGATAGCAATTCTTATTGCAGCTATTGGTATTATCATACAGAGAAAATTACTTGGTAATAGAAAATTTACAACAGTTACAGGTAAGGGTTACAAATCGAAGAAAATATCCCTTGGGCGCTGGAAGTGGATCGTTTTTACTCTTGCAATAACATACATTATTTTTGCAGTAGTTATGCCGATTGTGACATTGATACTTGTAGCACTTCAAAAATTCTGGACAGGTTCATTTAGCATGCAATTTTTCACTTGGGCTAACTTCAATACTGTTCTTTTTGAATATGATGTTACCGCAAGAGCAATAAAAAATAGTTTATTCGCCTGTTCGGTTGCTGCAACAATTTCTGTGATTTTTGCATTAATTCTATCCCAAATTAGATCACGTAATGCTGAAGCATTTATGGGGCTGTTGGTTTTATTGCCAATTGTAATACCAGGAGCTGTTTTCGGTATGATGGTGCTATTCGCATTTGTAAAAACACCTATTTATAATACAATTTTTATTATAATTTTTGCATATGTTATCGCCTATTTTTATTTAGCATACAGGACAATATACTCTGTCCGCCTATCTATTCATCCGGAGCTTGAGCAATCGGCACGAATACATGGAGCAAGTTGGTTTCAGTCAACACGTAGGATACTGACCCCACTATTAAAGCCAGGGATTGTATCTGCATGGCTTATGTCGTTCATATTATTTATTAGAGAATTTTCTTCTGTAATGTTTTTATACCGTCACGGGACAGAAGTTATGCCAGTTGTCTTTTTCATGCTGATGGAGAGGCATTCAGCAAGATTAGCGGCATTCATGGTAATTCAAACTGCAATACTGTTATTGATCATGGTTATTTATCAACGTTTTACTAGTAAGAACGCAACAGGTGCAGCTTTTTAAACAACAAGTAAAGGGGAATAGTTATGACATCAAAATTAAAATACTTAGTAGAAGATAATAATATTTATCCTCTCGCAGTAAAAGCTGGTGATCTAATTTTTATTAGTGGGCAAATGGCTTATGAAAGCGGTGTTGGTGTTCCGGATAACTTAAAATTACACGAGGGTATGCCTTATCATGGATCTCTAATCGAGAAACAATTAAAATATATATATAGCAAACTTGACAGTTCCTTAGATGAGGTTGACACATCTCTAAAACACATATTAAAAATAAATTCTTTTCATATGCATGGTGACGATGTTGATATGGCATTGAGAGAAAGAAGGAATTGGTTTAGCAAAGATAACCCTCCTCCGAGTACTTTGGTTTTTACTCCAGAACTACCTGTGCAAGAGGCAAGAGTGTCACTTGATATGATAAATATATCAAAATCAGCTAAAATGCCTATTGAAGCAGTTAAACTAACTAAGTCACCTGATATTGCCCAAGTAAAATCGATTGGTTGGGCGGTCTTTTCACAGGTTTTAAAAGGTGCTGGATTTATTTTTACTCGTGGCACTACAGCACATAACCAAGATGGTCCTCTAAAAGAGACGCTTCCAAATTATCCGTTTCCTTATGATAATAATATTGTTAAATATCAACTTCGCTATGAGATTGAGAGGATGAAGGACCTACTAGAAGATGCTGGTGCATCACTGAAGCACGTTGTGAGAGCGGAATTACATATGACCAATATGGAAGACATTGCACTAGTTGATGAATTATGGGAGGAATACTTCCCTGTTGACCCTCCTGCACGTGTCATAATCCCAGTGCCCCTAGTGGTACTTCCAATGCGAATTGAGTCAGAATTTATTGCTGTTGATCCAGATGGCCCATACAAAAAAGAAATTGTGAATTGTAAGAGCGTACCAAATTCAATTAGCCCTGAATCAGTTGCTGTAAAAGCAGGGCCATACCTATTCCTATCAGGACAACTTGCTACAGATTTTGAAACTGGTCTTGCGCCTGAGGCTACAGTCAACCCTAATTTTCCATATCATAAAAATCAAGCACGCCTTGAGGCGCAATATATAATTAATAAGGTTTCTAATATATGTGAAGCTGCTGGTACTTCTATTGAAAATCTTGTAAGAAGGCGAGTTCATTTCGTTGATATGGTGGATATTCCTGTAACGGAAGACCTCTGGGTTAAAAGATTAGGAGATAAAATGCCCGCGAGTACACTATTTAAAACTTCGGGACCATTACCAATTCCATCGTGTAGTATCCAATACGACCTCACGGCATACATCAAGTAATATTTCTTCTTGATATAATCAATTAAGCTATTGTATTGAAATAAAATGAATGTTAGAAAGTAGTCGAGTTTTTAAATAGAAAATTGGTGTTTAATATTTAAACTACTCCGAAGAAACCAGCCTATTGGCTGGTTTTTTTGTTTACTAGTGATATATTTGTTGCTCTAATAACCTGCACAATATTTAATTCTGGTTAATTATGTTGGGAAGTTTTCTGGCTTTGTTATCGGCCATGTCATTTGCTTTCAATGATGTGGCAGTCCGACGCGGTATTTTATACAACTCCGTCTATAAATCAATTGCAGTAACTGTTCCGATTGGTGTTCCCTTATTTATTTCTACTATATTAATATTTGACTGTGTTGACGCATTATTAAATCAAACAGCTTCATCGATTTTTTTCTTTGCTCTTGCCGGTATACTCCATTTTATATTTGGAAGATTTTGTAACTATAAGTCTATTGAGCATCTAGGTACGACCATTGCCGGTCCAATAATACAAATATCCCTCTTGATTTCGGTGTTCTTCGCATTCTTCATACTGAACGAATTATTCACCTACCTACACTTACTTGGTATTTTACTTATACTCTTTGGTCCTATTGTCATTCTTGCTGGTCGCGACAATAATACTACAAAGTCTGGCCTAAAGATTAATTATGCCCGTGGCTTCATTTGGGGGATTTTATGTTCACTCGCCTATGGTACCAGTCCTTTGCTCATAAAATTAGGCTCAAATGATGGGGGAATTAAGGATAATATAGCTGGCGGTTTTATATCATATTTATCAGCTTCTATTTTTTTATTCTTAATAATAATTATATTAAGAATTCCACTAAAAGAGTTATATCAGTTGGAACCAGAGGGGAAAAAGTGGTTCTTAATTACGGGAATTATGGCCTTCGTATCCCAACTACTAAGATATATGGCACTTGCTTTGTTGGCAATGTCCTATGTTGAGCCAATTCAGCGATCTTCCATTGCGTTTCGTGTCTTGTTTGGATATCTGCTCAATAGAAAATATGAAATTATAAATATACGGGTCTTAACTGGTATAGCAATATCTATAATTGGAGTGTATGTACTTCTATACCAATTACAACAGTCGAGCCTTTCCTAATCAACTGGCTTTAGGTTGGGATTGATATTAAAATCAACTTCCATAATTGAATTACCACGTCTTATCTCATCATAATAGACAATTTGTGTCGGCAAATCTGGATCTTGACCTTTTTTTTCTTTTCTCTTTTTGTATCTACTCACAAAACTCCTATAAATGCCATACTTGAAATATGTTGACTCCGGGGTAAAGTTTATTGGCGATTTAGTTATTTCATGCTTTTTGTTACCATTTACCCATACTTCCATAATCTTATCAACATAGTTTAGGCAAAATGAAATATCATTCCATTTTTCAATCATATCGCTGATGTTTAGAAGGTGATAATCAATTCTCTTATCTCTTATATTTGTTGGAGATCCTGTTAAAGAATGCCACCCGAAATGTAACTTTCCGCGCTTAGCTCCTATCTGTATAAGTGGTGGTAATGATAAAAAACCTCCAGCTTTTCCTGAAGGGCCACCCTTTTGGTGGATTTGGCCTAAGTCAGTATTTGTTGGGTAGGTATCAATAAAATCACTGTCTAATTTAATGCTATACGCGAAACATTGTATGCCTTCTGGTTCTTGAGTAGGTCTTGACGAAAACTCGACTCGTTCTCGATCAGCCGCACAATCGTTCCAGTTATCATCACCAAAACAGTCACCATCTCTGAGTTCAAATCGTTGATAAAACTTACCCCTTCTGGAACTCGAGGAATCTTCTATATATTTATAACTATAGGCATTTTGACTCATATAATTGGTATGTGTCTTAAATCCAGAGTGTAATGGTGCATCAAGCGCAAGCTTACCTTTGTCGTCCTGATAGACACTTGGATTAGCTTCATTCGGTAAAATAATAAAAATACAAAAAAATAATATAGTTCGAATAAAATACATTTCTTATGAATATAATTGCTTTAATTAATAGTCAACATTAACTCAATTTTTAGCTTCAACAATTAATTTTATTATGTAATTATAAATATATTGAATTTTGAAACTGGTAGATTGAATGTTTACAGTTATAAGACAAATAAAAGCATTATTATTTATAGCAATCATTATAACCTCATTATCGGCATGTAAAATTGATTTTGAAGGTGATATTTATACTTCTGATCTTATAGATGTGCTCGAAAATAAGGAGCAAATTGATATACCAATGCTTGTCAACTTTCAAGTATCATCATGTGATGAGGACCTGTACGATCTTCATAATACACTGAGTGATTATTTCATAGAATACAGCTATGTTGGATGCGATGTTGGTAATGACTTTATGTCTTACGTAACCTCAAGGGTTCGTGTTCCGATTAACTCCTCCCAAGAGGATTTTGAAAATACAGACAGTTTAATAGGCTATTTAGTTCAAGAATTTGATGATGGTATATATATTTATACCATGCTAAATAAGCTCTCATTTGATATGCTGAGTAATTATGTTGAGTCACAAACTTTTCAGAGCCTTGATTTAAGTGAAAGCGGTTTAATTGTTAATGTTCATAATGATCTTCAATATCTAAACATATCTGTTTTTCCAGGTTTTGTTGAAGGAAACCCGACTGTTTATGTTGAGCATTACGAAATGGAAAAAAGGGATATTTTAACCATACTTAATTCAGACGCTAGCGCAGCTCATCTTCAGCAATACGGATGGTCACCAATATTTTATATACAAAATAATGAGATTTAAATCATTAGAATAATATTTCAGGGTCGAATAAATTTATTTGTTTTTAATTGTCCCAACTACTATAAATAAACAATGAATATTATATCCCAAATTGGTAATACACCGCTTATATATTTAAAAGAGGTTTCAGAACTTACATCTTGTCATATTTATGGAAAAGCTGAATTCTTAAATCCTGGGTTATCTGTGAAAGACAGGGCTGCGCTTAGTATTATTGAAAACGCTGAAAAACGGGGTGATTTAAAAAAAGGTGGAACAATTGTTGAGGGAACCGCAGGTAATACTGGGATAGGCATAGCCCTTGTTGCTAATGCTAAAGGCTATAATGTCAAAATTATAATTCCAGATACACAAAGCCAAGAAAAATTTGATACGTTAATTGCGCTCGGTGTTGAGCTTATAAAAGTTCCTGCTGTGCCATTTTCTGATCCCAACAACTATCAACACGTTGCGCGTAGAATTGCTGAAGAAGAAATGAAAACAAACCCAAAGGGAGCAATTTTCGCAGATCAGTGGAATAACCTTGATAACATGATGGCTCACTACAGTACCACTGGACCTGAGATTTTATCTCAAACAAATAATCAAATAGATGGCTTTATTTGCTCGGTTGGAACTGGTGGAACCCTATCAGGGGTTTCAAAATATCTCCGCGAGAATAAATCTGATGTTAAGATTGGTATTGCTGATCCTAAAGGAGCGGCTATGTATAATTTTTTCCAGAACAATAAGGTAGAACCATCCGATGGTAATTCAATTTCAGAGGGCATCGGACTTGGAAGAGTAACCCCTATAATTGATGAAATTGAAAAAGTTGATCATTGTTATACAATTGAGGATAAAGATGCGTTGCACTACATCTATAATCTTGTAAAGAACGAAGGTATTATTCTAGGTGGATCGAGTGCAATAAATATTGCTGGAGCCGTCAATTTAGCGAGAGATATTGGCGCAGGAAAGACAATAGTTACCATTTTATGCGATCATGGAAGCCGATATCAAAGTAAAATATACAATGAGAAATTTCTTACAGAAAGAGATTTACCCGTACCAGATTGGCTAAGGAATTAATTCTCAACAAGCTGGCCGTCGATAATTCTAATAGTTCTATCAGATTTTTCAGATAGTTTCTGGTTATGCGTAGCTAATAACACGCTTGTATTATTTTTTCTAGCTAGAGATATAAACTGTTCAAAAACTACCTCAGCTGTTTTGATATCAAGATTACCTGTTGGCTCATCTGCAAGTAAGATATCAGGTTTATTAGCCAGCGCTCTGCATATAGATACTCTTTGTTGTTCGCCACCAGAAAGCTGAGAAGGTAAATGATTTACTCTGTCTTGTAGACCTAAATTATTCAGAAGATCTATTGCTTTATTCTTTGAATATACTTTATCAGATCCTGACAAGAGCATGGGCATTGCAACATTATCGACTGCTGTAAAATCTGATAACAAGTGGTGGAATTGATAGATAAAACCAATAGAAACTCTTCTTACAATTGTTCTTTCAAAATCAGTCATTTTAGAGCATTTAACGTCACTTATATATATTTCACCACTGTTTGGTTTTTCTAGTAATCCCGCTATATGAAGTAATGATGATTTGCCAGATCCTGAATTACCAACTAAAGATATAATTTCCCCCCTTCTCATTTCCAAGTTTACGTTATTTAAAACATTTATTTCGTTGTTCCCTTGTGAATATATTCTTGAAATATTATCTAAGGTTAGAACTATATCTAATTGTTTTTTATTATTATTATTCATTCCTTAAAACCTCAACTGGATCTATTTTTGATGCCTTCCATGAGGGATATATTGACGCTAATATTGAAAAAGATAATGCCATCACAACAACGGATAGCAATTCGTAACTATCAATCTGAGCCGGTAATTTGGCTAGATAGTACATTTCGGGTGAAAAGAGTTCAGTGCCCGTTATTTTTGAGATAAATAGGCGAATTGTGTCTATATTTTGACAAAATATTATTCCGATGATCACTCCAAGTACTGTTCCAGCAACACCAATGGAAGAACCTGCTATAAAAAAAATCCTTATTATTGAACTTTTTGACGCCCCTATTGTTCTTAAAATTGCAATATCCGAATTTTTATCTTTCACCAACATAATTAGGCTTGAGATGATATTTAAACCTGCCACCAAAACAATTAGTGACACAATAATAAACATCAGGTCTCTCTCGACTTCTAGCGCTGTAAAAAAAGTTTTATTTTGATCTTTCCATGAAGATACGTAGCCAACTCCATCAGCGATTTCACGTATTTTGATTAGAGCTAGTTCTATTTCTTCGGGATTATCTAAAAATACCTCAATAGTATTAACTTTATCCTTTTTATTAAAGTATTTCTGAGCCTCTTGTAACGGCATATATACAAAACTTGAGTCATACTCTGACATACCAATATTGAATATACCTGTTATCGGATACGACTTTATCCTTGGCGTTGTTCCAAAAGGTGTTTGCGAACCTTTCGGTGAGATTAATGTTAGCGAATCCCCCATACCAATCATAAGACTACGCGCCATCCCAGAGCCAATAAGCAGACCATCTATTTCGTTATAACTGTCTAAAGCTAAACTTTTATCCATTTTTGGGGTATTTTGAATATCATTGTAGTCTATTGC
>CACPAS010000019.1 GCA_902632055.1 uncultured OCS116 cluster bacterium
CTCTTATGGACTTTATGCTTCCAAAATGTCTCATCAACTGTTGCTTTCTTCTCAGTCCAATTCCCTCAATTTCATCAAGTCTAGAGTAATTAATTTGTTTGACCCGTCTTGTTCTATGGCTCCCTATTGCAAACCTGTGCGCTTCGTCTCTGATGCGTTGCAAGAAAAAAAAGATAGGATCATTCTTATCTAAAGTAATGACCCCTGTCTCTTTTAAGTGTATCTTTTCATTACCATATTTTCTATTTTTATCTTTTGATATACTGATTACCTCAACATTCTTTATCTTATTTTCTTTTATTATATCAATAGCGATATTTAATTGGCCTTTACCCCCATCTATCACAATAAGGTCTGGTGAACTATCTTGAAAATTTTCTTCTGATAATTTTGCGAATCTTCTAGTTAGAACTTCTCGCATCATTGCATAATCATCACTTGTTGAGATATCTTTGGATTTTATATTAAATTTTCTGTAATTCTTATTATCAAAACCATTTTGACCAACAACGATCATCGCACCAACTGGAAAGCTACCTTGCGTATGACTATTGTCATAAACTTCAATTCGACGTGGCACTCTATTTAATTGTAATTTTGTGGCAAGTCCTTCAAGTAGGCTTTGCTGATCTTGCATCTGATTAATCCTTCGATTGAGTGCTTGCTCAACATTCATGAGTACTTTTTCGACAAGTTTATATTTTTCTCCTTGTTTAGGTTGAGTGATTTTAATTTTTCGTTTATTTTTATCTGATAAGGCACTGGTTAGAAGTTTTTCACTTGGTAATTTTTCAGATACAATTATGTTATTTGGGCATGGATGAGATGTATAAAACTGGGCGATAAATGAGTCCAGAATTTCGGGATTTGTGTCAAGCTTATTAGCAATAGGGTGGTATTCTCGATTTCCCCAATTTTGACCTGCCCTTATAAAAAATACTTGTATGCACACGATATCATTCAATCGACTAATACCAAAGACATCTGCATCACCAATATTCGAATTATTTATTGATTGTTGAGAAATTATTTTATTTATCGTCTCTAATCTATCTCTGAGTTTTGCTGCATTCTCGTAATTTAGATTGTCTGATTCTTTTTGCATATCAGTATAAATTTTATTCTTGATATTACTTGCATGTCCATTCATAAAATCATGCAAATCATTTATGAGATGATCATAATTTTCTTTGGTAATTTCTCCCGTACAGGGCGCAGAGCATCTATTTATTTGGTATAGGAGACACGGCCTAGATCTATTTTCAAATACATGATTACTGCAGGTTCTTATTAAGAATGCTTTTTGTAAAGTGTCTATTGTCTTATTAACAGCCCCGGCTGATGCAAATGGCCCATAATAATCACCGCTCATTTTATTATCACCCCTATATTTCATCAATCGTGGGTAATCGTGCTCCTTGTTTACTAATATTTTTGCAAAAGACTTATCATCACGCATGGCAATATTATATTTTGGTTTATTTTTCTTTATAAGATTTGCCTCTAAGAGAAGTGCTTCGGCTTCAGTATTGGTTATTGTAAACTCCATTGACCTTGTCTCTGAAATCATCTTTTTTATTCTGTATGTGTGATTGTTGAGATTTGTGTAGCTTTTAACTCTATTAAATAAGTTTTTTGCTTTCCCGATATATAATATTTTATTGCTGGCATCGAGCATTTTGTATACACCTGGTTTCTTGGTCAGATCTTTGGAATAAGACCGAATAGTTAAAATGCCTGTTTCTGTATTTGTTACTTCTCTCTTCATATGATTTCTAATTTTCTATGAAGTCTGGCGTCTTCCAAGATAAGTGTTGGCCTGAGTCGATTGCAATTATTTGCCCTGTAACCGATTTTGTATTCAACAGGAATTTTATCGCATTTGTAATATCTTTTATATTTGGCTGCCTTTGCAGAGGCGTATTATTCGCTTCTGTTTCAAACATCTCGGTTGATTGATCATGGTTTGCTAATATTGGGCCAGGTGCAACCGCATTAACTCGGATTGATGGGCTATATTCCTGAGCCATCATTTGTGTGACCCCCCACAATCCATACTTGCTAACTGAATAACTAAAATAAGAGGGATTTAACCTCATTACACGCTGGTCGATTATGTTTATTATATTATTATCATGATCCTTACGGTGGATTTTAGATAAATGTTTTGATAGTAAAATTGGCGCCAAAAGATTTATATTTATATGTTTATAGAAATTTTTAACTTCAATATTTTTTGCGCTATCATTTTCAAATATTGATGCGCAATTAATGATTGTATCAAGATCTTGTCCAACATCTTTTGTAATTTTGTCAAGCATATTGTGGATATCACTTTCATTTGACAAGTCTGCTTTATAAATAAAAGTTTCTATTTTTTTATCTATCAAATCATTTTGTAATTTTTTGGCATCCATATCTGAACTATTATAATGAATTAAAATACGATTATTCTCATAACCAAGTTCTTCAGCAATTGACTTGCCAATCCTTTTTGCGCCGCCTGTTATCAATATCGTTTTCATTAATCGCTCCGGTATGTCAAAGATCTTCTTCGATAAGTAAATTCTTATTACTTAGCTTCTTAATCTCATCCCTAATTTTTGCAGCCTCTTCAAATTCAAGATTTGATGCAGCATCTAGCATTTCTTTTTTTAGTCTATCAATTTTTTTGTCAAAATCTTCTTCCTTCGTATCTATACTACTATCTATTCCTACATTATAATAATCTTTTTCATAAATTGAGTAATCGAGGTCATCAACATTCCTTGATATTGTTTCTGGCGTAATATTATTATCGTTGTTATATAATCTTTGCTTTCTTCTTCTTCTTTCAGTTTCTTTTAATGCATTTGATATTGAATTTGTAACTTTATCAGCATACAGAATTACTCTCCCATTTATATTTCTTGCGGCTCTACCAATAGTTTGTGTCAAAGATGTCTCTGATCTTAAAAAACCCTCTTTATCAGCATCAAGTATCGCTACAAGGGAACACTCAGGAATGTCCAGACCCTCCCTTAGTAAGTTTATACCAATTAATACGTCAAAAATCCCTTTTCTCAGGTCTCTTATTATTTCAATACGTTCAATAGTATCAATATCTGAGTGCAGATAGCGAACCCTGATTCCCTTTTCATGCATAAATTCAGTTAAATCTTCGGCCATTTTTTTTGTAAGAACTGTAATCAGTACTCTTTGATTACTTAATACTGTATTATTTATTTCATCAACTACATCCTCTACTTGATTTTTTACAGGCCTGATTTCTGTCGTTGGGTCAATCAGACCAGTTGGTCTTATAATCTGTTCTATAAATTTACCATCAGTTTGATTTAACTCCCATTTACCAGGTGTAGCTGAAACATAAATAGTTTGAGATCTCATCCCATTCCATTCATCAAAATTTAGAGGCCTATTATCTTTACATGATGGCAACCTGAAGCCATATTCAGATAAATTTTCTTTTCGGCTCAGATCACCCTTGTACATCGCGCCTAATTGCGGGATTGTAACATGACTTTCATCAATAAATACAATTGCATCTTTTGGCATAAATTCAAATAATGTAGGAGGTGGATTACCTTCAAGTCGTCCGGACAAGTATCGCGAGTAATTTTCTATACCTGCACACGTCCCTGTAGTGCCAATCATTTCAAGATCAAATATCGTTCTTTGCTCTAATCTCTGAGCCTCAAGTAGCTTATTCTCTCTATTGAAGAACTCAAGACGTGACTTTAGATCAGTTTTTATTTGTAGCATTGCTGTCTCAAGAGTTGGCTTTGGGGTAATGTAATGGGAGTTTGCAAATATTGTAATTGAACTAATATTATCAAAAATCTCACCCGTAAGTGGGTCAAATTCCTCGATTGACTCAACGTCGTTACCAAAGAAAGATATTCTCCAGGCTTTATCATCATAGTGTGCTGGAAAGATTTCAAGTGTGTCACCTCTGACCCTAAATGTACCACGATAAAAATTCAAATCATTTCGTTTGTATTGGAGTTCAACTAATCTTGAAATAACCATCCTCAGATCGACGTTCATGTTAACTTCAATTTTCTCTGTCATATCAGCATAAACATCCAACGGTCCAATACCATAAATGCATGATACTGAAGCAACAATTATAAGATCCTTTTTTTCAATCAGTGATCTTGTGGCTGAATGCCGCATTTTATCTATTTGCTCGTTGATTGAAGCATCTTTTTCAATATATGTATCAGTCCTCGCAACGTATGCTTCTGGCTGATAATAATCGTAGTATGATACAAAATACTCTACAGCATTATGAGGAAAAAAAGATTTAAATTCACCATAGAGTTGGGCTGCGAGTGTCTTATTCGGTGCCAATATAATGGCTGGTCTTTGAACCTCCTCAATGATTTTTGCCATTGTATACGTTTTACCTGAGCCGGTAACACCTAATAGTACTTGATCTTTGGCTCCAGAATTCAAACCCTCAGTAAGTAATTTTATTGCATGTGGCTGATCACCGGAGGGGGTAAATTTGGATTGAATTTGAAACTTATTCTGGGCTAAATCTTGAGACATCATGAACTGTCTTGTTGTTGTTATATCTTATAGATAATTATTATGTTTATATTTAAATTTCAATATTTATAAACTATATTTTTTCTTATAAATACACTATATTTATGTATGTTGAATGATATATATTAAAGATACCTGGAGTGATTGTAATGATTATCGTGATGGGGGAGTTTAGGCTTAAAGTTGAAAGCCTTGAAAATTTGCGTCCTGAAATAGATGAAGTAATTAAAAAAAGTAATCAAGAGAGTGGTTGTATCTCATACAGATTCTCCGAGGCTCTCAATGATCCGGGATTGATTCGTGTATCAGAAAAGTGGAAATCAATGGAAGATCTTGAAGCACACTTTGAGACAGATCACATGAAAAGATGGCGTGGGGCAGTAAATAAAAATGGGGGCGCTACTGATCGTGATATATTCGCATATGGTGTTGTATTAGAGAAGGAATTATAATATGACAAATAATGAATTTCTATCAAAACAAGTCCAGGCTATCAAGCCATCTCCAACAATCGCAGTCACACAAAAGGCCCGAGAACTTAAATCCCAAGGCAGGGATGTTATTGGGCTTGGGGCAGGCGAACCTGATTTTGATACACCAGATAATATTAAAGAGGCAGCAATTGACGCAATAAATAGAGGGGAAACAAAATATACCGCAGTTGACGGGATCCCAGAGTTGAAACAGGCCATAGTCAATAAGTTTAAAAAAGAAAATAATATTGACTACACTACCGATCAAGTTTTTGTTGCTCCGGGGGGTAAGGCTATAATCTATAACGCATTCATGGCAACTATAAATGACGCTGATGAGGTAGTAATACCAGCTCCATACTGGGTATCGTATCCTGATATAACTCAGATGGCTGGGGGTAGACCTGTTATAATACAGGGAAATCCAAAAAATAATTACAAAATAAGCGCTGATCAGTTGGATAAAGCTATCACTGATAAAACAAAGTGGTTTATATTTAATTCACCCTCAAATCCAAGTGGTGCTGCTTACTCGAAATCTGAATTAAAAGCAATAACAGATGTCCTTTTAAAGTATAGTCATGTCTGGTTGCTCACTGATGATATTTATGAACATATTTTATATGACGATTTTAAGTATTATACACCGGTTCAAATTGAACCAAGATTATTTGACAGAACTCTAACCCTTAATGGTGTCTCGAAAGCTTATTCAATGACAGGATGGCGTATTGGTTATTGTGGGGCGCCTGAAAAATTAATAAAACCAATGCGAACCATACAGTCACAATCCACAACTAATCCGACATCGATTAGTCAGTGGGCTTCCGTAGAGGCGCTCGAGGGAAATCAGACCTTTATCAAAGAGTGGGTTAGAGAATTTAAGGTGCGAAGGGATCTTGTGGTTGAACTTCTAAATAAAGCTGAAGGTATTGAGTGTGGAGTACCAGAAGGTGCGTTTTACGTGTATCCAAATTGTTCGGGTTGCATAGGAAAGCAAACAGCTAGTGGTTTTTTGATTGAAACTGATGCTGATTTTGCTACGGAACTACTAAATGCTGAGGGTGTAGCTGTTGTACATGGCGAGGCGTTTGGAACAAGTCCATGTTTTAGAATTTCTTATGCAACATCAATTGAGCAGTTAGAGGAAGCCTGCACCCGAATAATTAGATTTTGTGCTGGACTTTCATAAAAAAAAACTGAACCCAGGATTGAGTCCAGTTTTTTTTGATGTGCAAGCGTATATGTTAATTGGGAGGTTTCATATACATTATGTGTAAATTATCTCAGTTATCTATGCAAATCTATACATAATATTGCATTTTAGACATGCATTTTTTGCAATTCTAGAATGACCATTCCTTTCCTTTTTCAATAATGAATTCCCTAAAAACTGCAATCCTCTTCGAATTCCTTCTCTCCTCAGCATATGTCAAATAGGTGTCAATAACAGGGAGTTTTTCATTGAAGGCGATTCTTACAAGATTATCATCCTGTCCAACAAGATAATCTGGCAGCATTGCAATCCCAATACTGTTAGAGACTGCCATATGCAACCCCTTTATATTACCTATCTTTAAAATTGGTTTTATTTTATATTCCCTGGTTATATTCTCTAGCCAATTTATCTCTTTGAGATAATCAGGCGCTTTTCCATATGTTATAATTTTATGGTTTTTTAGATCACTTGCTTTGCTTGGTGTTCCAAATTCATCGAGATAATTTGGCGATGCGTATAGATGGAAATGAACGGTGAATAATTTACGCTGAATTAGATCTAATTGTTGTGGTTTGTGAAACCTGATTGCGATATCTGCTTCTCTCATCCCAACATCAAGCTCTGCATCAGTTAATCTCAGTTCCAAATTAATTTCAGGATATTTTGAAGTAAAATCCCTTAGGCGAGGTGTTAGCCAATTGGTCCCAAGGCCAACTGTTGTGGTAACAGATAAATCTCCTGAAGGTCTCTCTTTACTATCTATTAATTCAAATTCTGCATCCTTAATTATATCAACAACATTTCTTGTTCGCTTGTAAAGTAACTCACCCTGCTCTGTGAGGATAAGTCCACGAGGATGTCGGTGAAATAGTGGAATTCCGACTTCATATTCTAGGTTCGAAATTTGCCGACTGATGGCAGACTGACTTGTATTTATTTCTTCGCTTGCGTGCGAGAAGCTGCCAGCATCTGCAACTACATGAAAGATTCTTAATCTATCCCAGTCCATTGGTATTCTTATTTGCTAAAAAATTTTCTGCATCTAGGGCAGCCATGCAGCCCATTCCTGCAGCGGTTACAGCTTGACGATATTTCTCATCGGTTACATCACCAGCTGCAAAAACACCCGATATTGAGGTTTTTGTTGATCCCGGGGTTGTGATTATATATCCATTTTTGGTTTCCAAATCTTTCGTAAATAGATCGGTTGCTGGTTTGTGACCAATTGCAATAAAAACACCATCTGTTTCTAAATGTTTTATATTGTTTGATTTTGTACTTCGTATATTTATACCAGTGACTGAATTTGGATTTTTTGTACCCATAATTTCATCAACAACACTATCCCAAATTACATTTATTTTCTTATTCTTGAATAATCTATCTTCCAATATCTTCTCACATCTTAGTTTATCTCTTCGATGTATGAGGGTTACTTTATTTGCAAAATTGGTCAAAAATAATGCCTCTTCGACAGCAGTATTCCCACCTCCAACAACAACTACTGACTTATCTTTATAAAAGAACCCATCACAAGTTGCGCAAGCTGAAACTCCAAAACCCATAAACGCCTCCTCGGTTTCTAAACCAAGCCATTTTGCCTGAGCTCCAGTGCAAATAATAAGGCTCTCAGCAATATATTCCACACCTGAGTCACCCTTCATTTGAAATGGATATTTGGAAAGACTGCAAATATTGATATGGTCATTTATCACTTCTACACCTGTATTTTTTGCCTGTAGCCTCATCTGATCCATAAGCCATGGGCCTTGTATAATATCTGCGAAACCTGGATAATTTTCTACATCTGTGGTTATAGTGAGTTGACCACCTGGTTGGATGCCTTCAATTAGTATTGGTTTCAACATTGCCCGTGCAGCGTAGATAGCAGCGGTATAGCCTGCCGGTCCTGAACCAATGATTATAACTTTAGATTTTTTTTCAGTCATAGATTTTAAATCAATCTCTTTACTAGTAACGTCATTTTACGCATACTTAATTTTAATAATTTCATAGCTTTTGCCGCCGCCCGGTGTCGCGACCTCGACGCTATCCCCGATTGTTTTTCCTATTAAGGCTCGTGCTATTGGTGAGCTAATTGATATCAAGCCTTCGGATATATCAGACTCAAATTCACCAACAATTTGATATTTAGCTTCTTTTTCTGTGTCTTCATCAATTAAGGTTACCACAGCACCAAATTTAATAATATTTCCTGATAATTTTGTTATATCAATAACATCGGCCCTTGATAGTTTATCCTCGAGATCACTTATCTTCGCCTCATTCATCGCCTGTTGTTCTTTTGCCGCATGGTATTCAGCATTTTCTGATAAATCGCCATGTTTACGTGCTTCGGCAATCGCTGAAATAATTTGTGGCCTTTCGATCGATTTCAGGCGCTTTATTTCAGCTTGAAGATTTTCATAGCCATTTATTGTCATTGGTATCTTATCCATCAATTTTCCTATATGACTCCATTTTTTTATAGTTTAAGACTACATTACTAAATATTTATTAAAAATACTCTTGCAAGGATTTAATTTGCCCTAATCCATTTATGTATCTCTCGATGGCTATGACCGCCGCTAATGCGCCCGATAACGTTGTATAATAGGGGACCTTGTTTCTAAGTGCAGCCTGCCTGAGTGATTTACTATCCGATAGAGCTTTACTTCCTTCTGTTGTATTGATGACTAAGTCTATATTGTTATTATTCATAGAGTCAACAATGTGCGGCCTTCCTTCTAAGACTTTGTTAACTCGGTCCACACTTATTCCATTTTCAATCAGAAAACGTTGCGTTCCGCCTGTTGCAAGGATCTGAAAGCCCAAGTTTTCCAATACCCTCACGGACTCAACAATATGAGTTTTATCTCTATCTTTGACCGACACAAACACATTTCCTCTTTTTGGAAGGGAAACATTTGTTCCCAATTGACTCTTCGCGAAAGCAATTCCAAAGTCATCTCCAATACCCATAACTTCTCCAGTAGATTTCATCTCTGGTCCCAACAAAACATCTATACCATCGAATTTAGTGAAGGGGAAAACGGCTTCTTTCACTGCTATGTGGCTTCTAGTTGTATCTTGTTTTGGTAAGCTAAATTTTCTCCCAGTTATGATTTCAGTGGCTATTTTTGCAATAGGATAACCAGTTACCTTTGCAACAAATGGGATTGTTCTGCTCGCGCGCGGATTTACCTCGATTATATAAATTTCATCATCCTTGATTGCAAACTGTATATTTATGCATCCTATAATGTTAAGAGACTCACTTATTGCATTTGTTTGTTTTTCAAGTTTATTGATAGTGGTAGATGGCAGTGAATAAGGTGGGATTGAACAAGCACTATCACCAGAATGTACGCCAGCCTCTTCGATATGCTGCATTATGCCACAAATATAAACTTTCTTTCCATCCGAAATTGCGTCAACGTCGACTTCAACTGCATCTGACAAGTATCGATCTAGAAGTAATGGATTATCTTTCAGGAGGCTATCAATTTGCTTATCTCGATTTTGAGGATATTTTGATTTAATATTCTCCGGTATGAGTTCTGGTAGTGTATTCTCTATGTATTCATCATAGTCATTCTCGTCTCTGAGGATCACCATTGCCCTTCCACCTAAAACGTAAGATGGTCTCAGGATAATTGGCAAACCAATATCAAGAATTGATTGACGTGCTTCATTCAGGGAATAAGCTATTTTATTCTCGGGCTGTTTTAATTTCAGGTCTTTAATTAATTTTTGGAACCTATCTCTATCTTCTGCAAGATCAATTGCGTCAGACGAAGTTCCAAGGATTTTTATGCCTCTTTTTGATAGCTCTTCTGATAATTTCAGCGGTGTTTGACCCCCAAATTGAACAATCACTCCAAGTAATTTACCAGCTTCCTGTTCTAATTTTATAATTTCAAAAACATCTTCGGTTGTTAAGGGCTCAAAATATAATCTATCTGATGTGTCATAATCAGTAGAAACGGTCTCGGGGTTACAATTTATCATAATTGTTTCAATTCCCATCTCCTTTAGTGCAAAGCATGCATGGCAGCAACAATAATCAAATTCAATTCCTTGCCCAATTCTGTTTGGCCCCCCACCTATAATAATTATTTTTTTGTGATCACTTGGATTTGCCTCACAATCCATATCCTCTATATCGAAAGTACCATAGGTAGAGTACATATATGCGGTTAATGTTTTGAATTCAGCTGAGCAAGTATCGATCCGTTTAAAAACTGGTTTTATTTTCAAATTTTCTCTTATTTGTGTGACATATTGCTCATCTTTACCGATCAAATGCGCAAGTCTTGCATCAGAAAAACCATACGATTTTAATTGGTGAAAATTTTCCGGATCTTCCGGTATACCATGCACTTGAACTTTGTTTTCAATATCAATAATTTCCTGCAGTCTATCGATAAACCATGGATCAATTTTACATGATTGATGTATTTGTTCGTGAGATATCCCAAGTCTAAGCGCTTGTGCAACTTTTAATATTCGATTTGGTGTTGGCTCGCCTAATTCAGCCCGTACTATATTTTTTTTTGCATCTTTACCGATATCAGAGAACTCAACCGGGTCTAGACCAGTTAACCCAATTTCTAGGGATCTAAGTGCCTTCTGAAGACTTTCAGCAAATGTTCTACCAAACGCCATTGCTTCCCCGACGGATTTCATCGAAGTTGTTAATAATGGCTCTGCATCTGGAAATTTTTCAAATGCAAATCTCGGTATTTTTGTAACAATATAATCAATTGTAGGCTCAAAAGATGCAGGGGTTTGTCCGCCGGTTATATCATTTGAAAGTTCGTCAAGAGTATACCCTAGTGCAAGTTTTGCGGCAACTTTTGCAATTGGAAATCCTGTTGCCTTTGAGGCAAGCGCTGAAGATCTTGAAACTCTAGGGTTCATCTCAATAACAACCATCTCTCCATCTTCGGGATTTACAGCAAATTGTACGTTTGATCCTCCTGTTTCTACACCAATTTTACGAAGTATCGCAATTGAGGCATTCCTCATAATTTGATATTCTTTATCAGTAAGAGTTAATGCAGGAGCTACAGTAATTGAGTCACCTGTATGAATACCCATTGGATCAACATTTTCGATAGAACATATAATTATACAATTATCATTTTTATCTCTCACAACCTCCATTTCATATTCTTTCCAACCAAGAACGGACTCTTCAATTAAAACCTCCGAAGTTGGCGAGGCATCAATACCATTTTCGACTATCTTGATAAACTCCTCACGAGTATAAGCAATTCCGCCACCCGTCCCCCCCAGAGTAAATGATGGACGAATTATTACAGGGAGACCAAGTTCATTCAATGCATCAAGGCCTTGAGATAGATTGTGAGCTAATAATGATTTCGGCGTTTTTAATCCAATTTCACCCATTGCCTCCCTGAAAAGCTCTCTATCTTCTGCCATGTCAATAGCCTCAGAGGACGCACCGATCATTTCAACATTATGCTTGTCAAGTATCCCTAATTTTTTAAGTGAAAGTGTTGTATTTAGGGCTGTCTGCCCTCCCATTGTTGGGAGAATGGCATCAGGCTTTTCTTTTTCAATAATTTTTTCTAAAAGCTCAGGTGTTATTGGCTCGATATAAGTCGCATCCGCTAATTCTGGATCTGTCATTATTGTAGCCGGATTCGAATTAATTAGAATAACTCGAAAGCCCTCTTCTTTTATTGCTTTTAATGCTTGTGTTCCGGAATAGTCAAATTCACAAGCTTGCCCGATGACAATTGGTCCTGCACCAACAACGAGTATAGACTTTATATCACATCTTTTGGGCACTTAACCTCCTCTTATTTTTTGATTGAATAGTATTAATAAATTGCTCAAAAATATAGTAACAATCTTGTGGTCCAGGGGATGCCTCTGGATGAAATTGAACTGAAAAGATAGGTTTATCTTTGACTTCAAAGCCGCAGTTTGATTGATCAAAGAGTGATCGATGTGTCTCAATAACATTACTTGGTAAAGTTTCCATATCAACTGTGAAACCATGGTTCATTGACGTGATCTGCACTTTCTGATTCTTCAAGTCTTTAACAGGATGGTTTGCACCATGATGGCCAAAAGACATTTTTTTTGTTTTTCCGCCGAGAGCAAGGGCTAAAATCTGGTGTCCCAAGCAAATACCAAATATCGGTATGTTTTTCTCAATAATATTCCTAATTAATTTAATGCTATATGCGGATGTTGCCTCCGGATCTCCAGGTCCATTGGACAAAAGAACTCCATCTGGATCATATTTCATAATAGCATTCATTTCCGTTTTTGGAGGAAATATTTTGGCTTCACAATCGTATGTGTTGAGCATTCGAATTATATTTGTTTTTATTCCATAATCAATAAGCGCGATCTTTATTTTATTAGTGTCACGCTTTCCATATCCCACGTCCCATTCCCATGCTTTTGAGTTCAAATTGTAAGGACTGCTTGTGGAGGCTGAAGAAGCAAGATCTAACCCTTCCATTCTTTTTATATTCTTTAATATTTTTACTAATTTAGGAATATCAAATACACCATCATCTCGATGTTCTATGAGGCAACTCATCATTCCCTGATCTCTAATAAGTTTTGTTATGTATCTTGTATCAACACCTGATATACCGATGATTTTTTTTTGCTTCATCCACTCGGACAGAGCGCCTTCAGACCTATAATTCGATGGTTTTTCAATTTGCGAATGCGTTATGATACCAGATATATGTATTTTTTGGTCTGGATTGGCGGTTTCGTTATCTTCTTTATTTGCACCAACATTACCAATGTGTGGAAATGTAAAATTAACAATCTGATGTGCGTAGGATGGATCGGACATAATTTCTTGATAACCGGTAACCGATGTATTGAAACAAACCTCACCGGTAGTTATTCCTTTGTGTCCTATACCGAAACCATATTTAATCAGACCATTAGAGAAAAGAAGAATAGCAGTTTTTTTTAATGGTTGCCATCCAAGTATTTTGTTAGCAGTATCTGTACTTGCTATTTTCGACTCACGCATAATATATTTTATTTATGAATATTCGTATAATGTATACATCATTTATTTGAAATATTCTCAAAATTCATTCAAAATTTATCACTTTTCCAAAGTAAATTTTATTCATAAATAAAAAAAAATGAATATAATGAAGATTGTAATAAAATCCACAAATTCCAAAGAGTACAAAATATGATAAAAGATACTATTAATAACGAGCTAAAAAATTCAATGCTAGCCTCAAATAAGGATAGAACTTCTACCTTGCGCCTGATACTAGCAGCAATCAAAGACAGAGAAATAATAGCGAGAGAAAAGACGGAGAATATTGATGATAAGACTGTTATGGACGTGCTTTCTAAGATGGTTAAGCAACGTTTAGAGTCAGCAGATATTTATAAAAAAAATAATAGATTGGAATTAGCTAATAAAGAAGAGGAGGAGATCGCAGTTATTCGAGAATTCTTACCAAAGCAATTAACTGAGCAAGAGATAAGAGAAATTATTATGATAGTTGTTGAGGAAACAAATTCATCCTCGATTCGGGACATGGGAAAGATTATGGGCGTTTTGAAATCTAAATACGCTGGACAATTGGATTTTGCTCTCGCAGGAAAATTATTAAAAGATCAACTATCGAGTTAGTGTTTAGGTTACAAATCTATGAGTATACAAAAAACTTCCAATAATGCTATCGAAGAGATAAAGTCAAAACTTTCTCTGTCAGACGTTATTCATAAGTATGTCAATTGGGATAATAAAAAGTCAAATCCAACAAGAGGAACCTATTGGGCGTGCTGTCCTTTTCATAGTGAGAAGACTGCATCATTTACTGTAGATAATCAAAAAAATACCTATCACTGTTTTGGATGTAATGCTCATGGAGATGCATTTAAATTTTTAATGGACAAAGAAAATATAGATTTCCCTGAGGCTTTGCGAAGGCTTGCAAATATGTCAGGAGTAAATTTACCAGAAAAAAATAACTTTGATCCCGTAGAGAAGCAGAAAAGAGAAATTCTTCAAAACATTAATGAAGAAGCCAAAAGATTTTTCATTAATGAATTAAGTAAGCACGAAAATGCGAGTGTGTTAGATTATCTAGTAAAACGAGGCCTGACTCGGGATCACATTAAACAGTTTGAGATTGGTGTAACTTCTAAGCGTGGGGAGTTAGTTCGCCATTTGAACTCATGCGGTTACAATGATAAGCAAATATTTGATGCTGGACTGTCCGCGCAAAATGAAGACGGCGAATATTATGAACGATTTATAAATAGAATCACTTTTCCAATTAATGATAAAAATGGCCGAATAGTTGCCTTTGGTGGCAGAGATTTTACTAATAAAGCGCCAGCAAAGTACTTGAATTCACCTGAAACTATTTTATTTCAGAAAAAAAATATTGTTTATAATTATCACAATGCGAAAAAAATATCCGCAGATCAATCCCAACTAATTGTATGTGAGGGCTATTTTGATTGTATAACATTATCAGTCAAAGGCTTCAACAAATCTGTTGCAACAATGGGAACGAGTATGTCTCCTGCACAGATACAACTGTTATGGCAACTATCAAATCTTCCAATACTTTGTTATGATGGTGATACTGCGGGTGTTAATGCAGCAAATCGAATAATTGAAATTATTTTTCCAATATTAAAACCAGGTTTTTCAATGAAATTTATTTTTCTACCAGATGGTCTGGACCCAGATGATTTACTAAAAAAACGTGGAAAAAATGAAATGGATAACCTCATCAATAATGCAACTCCACTCATAGATCTTTTTTGGAGTCATTTCATCACATCTTCTGATTTTGGAACGCCAGAGGATAGAGCAAGTATCGAAAGTCAGGTAAATAAAATGATGGATAGAATTGAAAATATTGAAGTAAAAAGACAGTACAAGCTTGAAATCAGAGATCGACTTAGCGCATACTGGAAGTCAAAAAGTTTTGAGTCCAATCGTGTCTTTTTTAAAAGCAACAAGAAAAAGCCAAGCGCGCAACTAATAAATAAATTTAGATCAGATTCTGAAGAAGACCTCATATCATGGCAACATTCTATATTCATTTCGTCATTGATAAGATACCCAGAATTAGCATCTGAATTTATGAATGAAATTAGTTTAACTGAGCTGTTAGATGATCGAGTAGTAGCCTTGAAAGAGCATATCTTGAAATTTGTGATAGAAAATAAAACTAAAAACGATCAATCAATCTTACTAGTTAATCATCTGAAAGGTCTAGGATATGCAGGTCTAATAGAGATGATTGAAAAAAGTGCAAACGGAAAAATACATATTAATTCATCAGATGAAATTGATACAGAAGATATAAAGGCCAAGTTTAAAAATGCATTGGAGGAGTTAAAGAAACAACGACTGATGAATGAGATAGAAGCCGCAAAACTATCCTATTATGAAAATGCGACGGATATAAACGAAAAGAAAATATATGATTTGAAGAGGGAACTTGATGATTTAAAAAAACGAGAAAGAGTAGATCACAATCAGGAGCGCCAAGATGAAAAGAAGTTTGATAAATGGTATGAAGAAAATAAATCAAGACTGCAAAGAAAAGATATAAAGTCATAAATTTTGCTGTAAAAAAAAATAATTAGAAATTCCTAGTAATTAATGGGTAAATTTACTATATAAAGTAATACGTATCACACAAAAAAAATCGAATCAGAGAAACATAGGAATGACGCCGAGACCGAAAAAAAATCAGAACCAATCTGAAGAAATAGTCGAAATCAAGAAAGACTCACCTCTTATTGATACATCTGATCGAACTGTAAAAAGTTGGATTAGACTCGGAAAAAAAAGAGGGTACATTACTTATGACGAATTAAATGAGATTTTACCATCAGAAGAGGTCTCATCTGAGCAGATTGAAGATATTATGGCAATGTTCTCTGATATGGGAATAAATGTAATTGAAAACGAAGAAGCCGATGACCAATTAGGTACCGAGTCAGAGGGACAGCTTCCTGCAAAAATTGAACAGTCTGGGTCATCCGGTGCTGATAGATCTGATGATCCTGTTAGAATGTACCTCAAAGAAATGGGCTCTGTTGAACTCTTATCGAGGGATGGTGAAATCGCAATCGCGAAGAGAATAGAGGCAGGTAAAGAAGCAATGATGCGTGGGCTATGCGAAAGTCCGCTTACTTTTCAGGCTATTATTATCTGGAGAGACCAATTAAACGATGGTGATGTACTCTTAAGAGATATTATTGACCTGGAGGCTACATATTCAGGTCCTGATGCTCAAGAGATGCCAAAAATAGATATGATTGATGAAGTAGAAGAACCAGAGCCAAGCAATCAAGAAGATGAGAATGGCAGCGAAGATACAGAAAGGGTAATAGAAGAAGATCATGATGATGAAGAAAATGAAAATAATCTATCACTCGCAGCAATGGAATTAGCACTAAAGGACCAAGTTTCCTCACGGTTCAACAAAATTGCAAAAGAATATGCAAATCTAGAGAAACTAAAGAAATCAATTGAAAAAAAGAATGCAAATACGAAAAATTTTACTGCATCAGAGGAAAAGAAATATACTAAAATTCGAACAACGCTCATCGAGGAAGTAAATGCTCTATCTCTAAATGCAAACAGAATAGAAGCACTTGTACATCAACTTTACAACATCAATAAGAGGTTGATGTCCCTTGAAGGAAAGTTGATGAGGTTAGCGGAGAGTTATGGAGTCGATAGAAATGAATTCATCAAGCAATACCATGATAATGAGCTTGATCCAAAATGGGTGCGACGGGTGTCGAGGCTCAGCGCTAAAGGATGGAAGGATTTTACTGCCTCGGAAAAAGTTGAAATAAAAAATATTAGAGAAGAAATATCTTCCTTAGCATCAGAAGCGGGGCTAGAAGTTAACGAGTTCAGGAATATTGTTCATATGGTTCAAAAAGGTGAACGTGAGTCACACTCGGCAAAGAGAGAAATGGTTGAGGCGAATCTCAGGCTCGTTATCTCCATTGCAAAGAAATATACAAACCGAGGACTACAATTTCTAGATCTAATACAAGAAGGCAATATAGGCTTGATGAAGGCTGTTGAAAAGTTTGAGTATCGAAGAGGCTATAAATTTTCGACATATGCCACATGGTGGATAAGGCAAGCAATAACAAGATCAATCGCTGATCAGGCAAGAACAATAAGAATACCTGTGCATATGATTGAGACAATCAATAAGATTGTCAGAACGTCAAGACAAATACTAAATGAAATTGGTAGAGAGCCAACCCCAGAAGAGATATCAGAGAAACTTGGCATGCCTCTGGATAAAGTCAGAAAAGTAATGAAGATTGCAAAAGAGCCAATTTCTCTTGAAACACCTGTTGGCGATGAAGATGATAGCCATCTTGGAGATTTCATAGAGGATAAAAATGTAATATTGCCTATCGACGCTGCGATTCATTCAAATCTTCGGGATACCACAACAAGAGTTCTTGCAACTTTGACGCCACGAGAAGAAAGGGTTTTACGAATGAGATTCGGTATCGGTATGAATACAGACCATACTCTTGAAGAAGTAGGTCAACAATTTTCTGTCACAAGAGAGAGAATACGTCAAATTGAAGCAAAAGCGCTGAGAAAGCTAAAACATCCATCAAGAAGTAGAAAGCTTCGAAGTTTCCTTGACAGCTAGATACCTTTATACCTTAATATCTGGCATTACTCACATACATATATTTGTGGCTTTACATATAACGAATGTAGTACTATAAAAAAATTGGGGCGATTAGCTCAGTTGGTTAGAGCCCTCCGCTCATAACGGAGTGGTCCCAGGTTCGAGTCCTGGATCGCCCACCAGTTTGGTAATTAAATAAGATATTAAATGAAAGATAAAATTCGTCACTTATCACACAGATAAGAGCCACTTCTGAGACTGCCAACTAGGTATAAAAAAACGAAACCAAAAATAAAAGGATTTTGATATGATCGAAAATTTTAACGGTATTTTTTTTCTTGCGATACATATACTTGTACTAATCATGATGAGTTTTTATCTTGTACGTATAATATTTGCACCAAGTGGTATCGCTGAGGAGTTTGGGGTGGAGAGGTCAGGTATTTATTTTGCAAGAATACTGGGGACATTTATTACACCGTTATTTGTAATTGGTATTTACATCGTATTTCGAGACGGTGGTCCTGCCGGATGCTGGATTTGGTATCTAACATTAGCGATAACATCAATTCTTCAACTTGGTTATGAAGGTTCCTTTTATTTGAAAAAAATTGATGCATCTGTTGGCGCAAAAAATAAGTTACTTGATGTGATTGTATCAGGAGTTTTTACCATCATTTCAATTACACTCATCTTGGGTTTATCAGATAAAATTTATTTGTAGTATTTCCCATTTTTTTTCATAAATGAGATTGCATTAGGCTCTATTTCTGTGTTAAATATAGGGATTGTTAAAACATTACATCAACTATGTAATGATGTGTGAGTAGTTAAAAAGGGGTATGAATAATGAAACCAGTAGATCCTACAAAAGGTTATGAGCTAGATACTAGCTTCATTCAAGAGCAGCACCATACAAATCCAAGAAGACTGTATAGTCAAACCGGTGCAGATTGGCAATATCGTGTTGATCACGAGAGGTTGAGAAGACAGAGATTAGAGCGAATAAGAGCCGAAATGGAAGCTGATGATTTAGGGGCACTCGTTGTTTTCCAAGGTGCAAATGTCCGTTACATAACCGGTTCTTATCAAGGAAACTGGAAATATAATATCAACATTAGGTATGCTGTCCTGCCTCGAGGTGGTGATCCTGTCCTATTCGAAACAGCTGGCTCAGATATGAGAAACGCTTTCCTAGATTTACCTTGGCTGGGTGAAGAAAATATCAGACCTGCCATGACATGGCAGTGGGCTGAAGGTGCCGTAGGTGAGATGGCTGATAAAATGGTCGCAACTGTGAAACAAGTTTTAGTTGACAACGGTGTTGACAAAGAGAAGATTGGCGTCGACCAATTAGATATGCCCGCATTACATGCCATGGAAAAGGCTGGAATCAAAATAGTGAATGGTTGGCCAGCAATGTCACGTGCAAGAGTTGTCAAAACAATAGATGAAATTGAGCATTTAAAGATGTCGTCATCGATTGGTGATGCAGCAATGTGGCATGTTAAGCATGAATGGTTAAAACCAGGTATAACGGAACGTCAAATTGAAGCAAAAGTACACGACTTTATGCTATCTCGTGGATGTGAAATTATTTATGATATCATTGTAGCTTCTGGTGGTAATACAAGCCCCTACAGAAGATGGGCTACTGATAAACTGATACAACAAGGTGATCTATTAATTGTTGATATCAACGCTGTGGGGCCAGGTGGCTACTTTATTGACTACGTTCGAACATTCAAGTGTGGTTCGAAAATGTCTCAGCAAGAAATAGACCTATATCGCGAAACATATGACTCAATGTATGCCGGTCTTGAAAATCTCAGACCAGGTAAAACCTCGGCAGATGTTGTGTCAAAATTCCCAGAGTATGATGATGATAAGTATGGCACTGTTACACTTCAACAATTTGCTCACTCGATAGGTATTACGCTCTATGAAGGTATGTGGATGAGTAGAGCCTACTCACTCAAATATCCTGCGGAAATAAAGGAAAATATGTACTTTGCAATCGAGACTTTTGCGGGGCACGCAGGACTACCTCAAACTTGTAGGTTAGAAGAAAATGTCCTAGTCACGAAAGATGGGCCATCTGTATTTACCAAAATGGAACACATGGAAGAAGCTGTTGCCGGGTATAGACCAGGTGAATTCCATCATGCAGAGATATTTGGATATCCACAAAAATAAACAATTTACAAACCTCGGGGTTTCATTACCCCGAGGTCCACACCATATAAAGGCAAACTTTTGTGTATTATAAGTTTGAAAAAAATCGCTCAATGATTTTTAATCCATTAATAATTGTTGCGTCTGAGTTAGGTATAAGAGATTTATCATCGGAACCCCCAAAGCCAAAAGAACAAGTAAAGGCAATGGTTACTGCCTTTCGAAAAGTCAACGACTCGGGAATTGGTAGCGTAATAGTCGATGGTGTATCAGATGAGCAAGTAACTGAGCTCGAAGGAAAGGGAGCTTACACTGTTAAAACAGATATGTCTGAATTTGGCAAGGACCACAATTATCGCTCAAAATCGGGGGCTGAGCGTATTGCAGCTACTGTCAATAAATTTGATCGATACTATACACATGACATCGTTGTTGCTGTCCCTGATGATATGCCTGAGCTTAAACCATACTACATGCAAGCTCTGATGTATGCATTGTCGGACTCTGAGGTTGGTATTGCTACCATGGTATCGCCATTGGAAGAGCACGAGAAAAGTAATAACGATATAGTAAAAGCTCAAGTAGACTGGAATAACGACAGAATTGTATATCCTCTTGAAGGATCAAAAGTTGGAACTTTAAAGGACATACGTAGAGATATTAATGACTTTGATTCTGATGACATTTACAAGTTAGTGCCAATTCACGCATGGAGAAGAGGTCCTCTGGATAAATTAATTCAATTACCCCCATCTGATCGTGAATTTGAAGAAGGAACGGATCTTGTCCGAGCATTAGATGCTGGCATGAGGATTGATGTCACATTTGTAACTGATAACATGAAGGTATTGATTTCACCAGAAGAATTAGATGAAGCTGCATATGAAATTGAAGGGTAATCTTTTGCTTCAAAATGAGGTCTTAAAATGAAGAGACCATACTACAAGCCAGATCCTATTGGAGGGCCAGAACAATATATTGGCGCTGAACATAAACTTAATGAGCCATGGGAAGAACAAGCTCATAATGTAAAATTAGTAGGGCATTCAGATTTGAATGGCTGGGGTGATGCCTTCCAAATACAAGTATCAAACGGGGTATGTTATGTTGCCGCATCGGGAATTAATGGTCATAATGGTATGACAATTCTTGATGTAAAGGATCCATCGAAGCCGAAAATATTAAATCAAATATCGGACTCACCCGGTGCGCGAACTCACAAGGTTCTCAGAATTAGTGATGATATATTGATTACAAATTCTGAGTTGAGGCCTAAACTAATTGGTCAATATCCAGAATTAAAAGGCGGATTAAGAGTTTTTGATATATCAGATCCGATAAATCCAAAATTTATTAGACACGTTGAAGTTGATGGTTATGGTATACATAGACCGATCTATGATAAAGAGAGAAAATTGTTGTATAGCTCTGGTTTTAAAGATGGTTATAATGGAAAAATACTTCTCATTCATGATATGAAAGATCCATCAAATCCTGAATTTATTGGTCATGGTTGGGTTGAGGGTCAAAAAGATGGTGAAGACTATTCATGGGATAACTCTATAGTTAAAAATGAAGCTTGGTGCCACGAAGGAAACCCATGGGGCAACTTCGTAACTGCCGGGTGGTGGGATGGAGGTATTGTTTTATTTGACTGTACAGATCCATCAAAACCAGAATTTAAGTGGAGGCATAACCCTCATGAAACCCATGGCTGGCCTGGAAACTATCATAGTTTTCTTGTGCCAAAAGGCTCTGAATTTGGGATTGTCACTCAAGAAACTATAACTGTCAATTGTGAACATCCACCAGCATTCATTACATTCTACGATTTAAGAAATAGAGATGTTCCACTTCCAGTAAGTACATATATGCCATTTGATATAGATCCATATGAGATGAGACCCTTAGACTCTAAATGGGGGCAGACAGGATCAAGGCATGGTGCTCATAATATATGGTTGGATATGGAAAAGAATGATCTTATCTACATCGCTTGGTTTAATGCTGGATTAAGGATTATTGACTGGGGCAATCCATTTAGTCCTAAAGAAGTTGGATTTTATATCCCGGCGGGAAATAAAGAACGATGCTGCCCACAAAGTAACGATGTTTATGTCGATCGTGAAACCGGACTTATATATATGTCTGATCGATGGGGTCTAGGTCTACATATTCTTGAATATACAGGTTGAATAATATGACGGCACCTTTAGAAGGTATTAGAGTAATTGAGTTTGGCAACTTTATTGCTGGACCTTTTTGCGGAATGTTGCTTGCCG
>CACPAS010000020.1 GCA_902632055.1 uncultured OCS116 cluster bacterium
GATGGTTCTGCAAAAGCTGGATATGTAGTGTCAATTTCACAAGAATTAAAGATTCCAATTCACTTCATTGGTATCGGAGAAAGTATAGAAGATTTAAGTGACTTCAATATAAAAGATTTTTCACGATTAATAGTTGGACTTGATAAATAAAAATGTCTGTTAGAAAAAAGCCCCCAAACTCTGAAAATCCAAAAGGGTCAATATTTCTTCTATTCCACCAAGTGCAGCAAAAGATGGATGTTGAACAAAAAAATCTTTTTTTGAAATACGATATAACACCAAGACAATTTATTGTACTTCAAACAATTGATTTCCAACCAGGATCTAATCAAAATGAAATTGTAAAGTCTATCAATATAGATCGGTCAACGCTCAGTAAGATTATACAAAAATTGGAAACTAAAAATTACATATCTAGCCAACATAAAAAAGGGGATAAAAGGCATAAACAGATAGGGATTACGTCAAAGGGTAGGAGTACGTTGCGAAGGCTCCAGGAGAATGTGAAGGAGCTAGAAAATATTTTTATTAAAGAAATTGAGCTCGATACAAAAAAGAAATTTTTATCAAGTCTTAGGTCGTATGTAACTAATAAATAATGTCATACAAAGGGTATTTTTAAGAAAACTACTCCCTTTCAAAGAACCCAGGATGTTCTCTATGCACCCCAAAATTTATTATCCTCTTTCCGTAACGCATATTTAAATTATCAATAGATGTAGATAATTTTTCTCTAGTATTTTTTTCGCCTGGATATAAATTTAATAAGAATTCACCTGACCTATCTTGCAAATAAATTAATCCACTCAGCCTAACGCCAACAAAGTCCACTTTTTTAGGATCTAAAATTAAGGTCATTTTGTCCCATAACCTTTTAAATTCTTTCAAGAAAAAGAATGTATCTTGGGAGAAAGAAAAAGTTATAGAGTCCTGCCAAACACCAATATTATTTAATCTAATAAAGATATCTAGACGACTTGAACAGTAATTATATTTTCTGATTCGTTCGGTGGACTTTTCTAATAGCCATCTACCTACGAGGTAAGCTCTATTAGGAGAACGGTTCTCCGGTGAAAGAACCTTTGAATTACCATAACTGCCTCTATTAGACCTGCTGATAGGAATATCCTCACCTTTTAGAGCTCTTACAAATCGTTCACCTTCTATAGACCTCCAAACCAGCCTAGCGTGACGTGGGTCCATTTCGTATAAATCTTTAATAGAATATATTCTCGCTCCTAAAAGCCTTCGCTTAATGCCTTTGGAAATTCCAGGAAGATCTTCTAAGGATAAATGGTTAATCTTTCCAGGCATATTCTCTTTACATAACCATTGCAATCCATTTGGCTTTTGTATCTTACCTGCGATCTTCGCCAATAAAGGATTCGGTCCAATACCTATTGACAGTCTTATTTCTTCGCCAACCTCTTTCCCAATAAGACCCTTTATCTTCATTGATAGGTCTACCGCTTTGGAAAGTCTTGAATGACTGTTACCCAAATATATCTGAAACTCATCAATGGATCTCACACTTTCCAGCTCAGCCACACTATCCAATAAATATGAAATATATCTATTATACTTTGCATATAATTTATGCCTACTCTGCCTAAAATTAATACCTGGACACAAATTCTTAGCCTCATAAACTCTAGTCCCTGTTTTTATACCATAAGCCTTCGCTTCATAACTAGCAGCTACCACACATCCCGCATCGTTATCTATGGCTGCTATCGCTACAGGCTTATTTCGTAAATTAGGATCTAATTGCTGTTCAATGCTCGCAAAAAAACTATCCATATCAATATATAGGGTCCTAAAATCAGTCATTTATAATTTTTTTCTTTATTTTTTTTATTTTTGTTCTTATTTTGTTCTATACTATGGAGAAAAAAAAAAACAATTAAAAAATGTTGCTTTTGGAGGTGATTGGTCTGAGAAAAGCTTGGAAGATCATGAAAAAAAAATCTTCTTAAGAGAAATGCATAGGATACAAGAATCTTGCTTCTCGAATGAGATAAGAGAGGAAGATCTGCAAGGAATTTTATATTACATTAAAAATAACTTAGAAAAAGGTCATATATTCGCAAAATCATTCGAAGAAAAAACTTAGAATAAAAGATCCTTATCTAAGAAAAGCAGAATTACTAAAGACTATAAATAATATAAAAAAAAATGGCTGGCATTCTAGTGATTAACTATTTGCAGTCACCCTGATTGAGTTCCAGACATAGTGAATATGATCAAAACACCTATAGTTATAAGTCCAATACCTACTAGAGCAGCCACATCTAAATTTTGTTTAAAATAAAAATAGCCGACAAGGGTAACTAATACAATCCCGAGCCCAGACCATATCGCATAAACAATGCCAACAGCTAGATATTTTAAAGTAATTGCAGATAGAAAAAGCGCTAAACAAAAAAGAGCTATAGCCAAGATAGATGGGAAGAGTTGAGTGAAGCCATTAGACATTTTTAAGAATGTAGTCCCGAGTGTCTCTGCAATCACCGCTAAAAATAAATATAACCAATGCATCTTATAAATATACTAACCTTTGGTATACAATGATATAACAATCTGAAAGTTCAATTATTAAGATCTTTCATATCTTTTACCTCCTTCAGACCGGGAAATAAAAAACCACCAAATAATTGAAAAAGAAACCGTCAGTAATCCACCTACCATAATCGCGGGTGCTATACCAATAATACTTGCAGACAAGCCCGCCCTAAAATCCCCTAACTCATTTGAACCCGTAGTTATGACAGAGTGAACTGACATAACCCTGCCTCTCATATTATCTGGTGTAACAAGTTGTACTATTATCTGCCTTATGTTCATGCTGATCATATCAGAAACACCATAAATAAAAAGCGCAGCAAGTGAGATCCATAGCACATTGGATAGAGCAAATGTTATTGTGGCACACCCAAAAATAATAATTGAAAAAATCAACATCCTGCCGGGATACCTTAATGATGGTAATTGAGATAATATGATTGCTGCAAATAATGCACCGATTGATGGCGTTGCCCTAAGTATTCCAAGACCCTCAGGACCAATATCCAAAATATCAATAGCAAATATAGGTAACATGCCCATAATACTGCTAAATAACATAGCAACAATATCTATTGTCATCGTCCCAAGAACTATTTTTGATTTCCATACATAAACAAAACCACTGAGCAAAACTTTTACATTTACCCTCTTAATTTCTCCAGTCCCACTTCCAAAATCGGGAAGAGATATCGCACTTAATGTTGAAACTGTGAAACTAATTAAAGCTACTAAATAAACCCACTCATTAAAATATGCGATTAATACCCCAGCAGCAATTGGACCTGCTAATGAACCAAACTCTTCAAAAAAATTAACATAATGTACAGCCCTTGGAAAAATTTCTGACTTAACTAAATTTGGTAGAATCGCAAAGCTACTCGGGCCTTGAAATGACATTGCGACCCCATGTAATATTAATATCAAATAAATTGGAATAACTGAGCCATCATCTAATTTGTAAACAGAGTAATACAAAAGAAACCCAGCGACAAAAACCTGAACTATGTTACATATTATCAGTATATGTCTCCTATTGTATTTGTCTGCGATAACGCCTGCTGGTAAAATTAGGAAGAATTGTGGGGCAAATTGAATAAGTCCAATAAATCCTAAAGCAAGTGGACTTCCAGTCTCTACATATATTTGCCAGCCAACTGTTAAGCTTATAATTTTAAGAGCGAAATGACCAAACCATGTAAGACTTATAAACTTCAATAAATTTATATTGAGTAATACACTTTGAGATAGTTTATTCATCTATTATTGACCCAATTCATTTATTTCAGTCACTGTGATAAAATAGATATGGATGATTTGTATAAAACCAGATAAAATAATCCATGCATAAATTCGAGATAAAACTTATTCAAGATTAAATATGAAACTATTATATAAATTATTAATAAGATTAACTTTGTCGTTAGGGGTCATTTCTTATCTTCTCACGGTCGGTATCGCATTTGTAAAAAATGGGTTTGTGATTGGAGTGCTAAGCGCAAGCCTCCCCCTACTGTCGAATGCTTATTGGACATATGCATTATGGAGCGAGCCTGATAAATTTTATCAGTTATATGTTAGTGGACAAATTCTGCTTTTTTTATGCATAATATTCAGCTTTGCACTGCATAAATTAAAATCCTAAATTATTATGGCGCACCCGGAGAGATTCGAACTCCCGACCAAGTGGTTCGAAGCCACCTACTCTATCCAGCTGAGCTACGGGTGCGAAATACCAAATTCAAAATTGCTAAATTTACAATATCTAAAGCTTCGATGAAATTCTATCAAATAGATTATCCGTCAAAGATCTTTTCAAATACATCATTATCACTGTCGCCCAAGTAATCCTGTATCTTATACGTGGATTACTTGCCGTACAAGCTTGAATAACTGCTTTGCTAACAGCATCTGGTAACAGCTCAAAAGTAGTTTTCTTTAATTTCTTTGCTTCTAGCCTTGGAATTATCTTATTTAAATAAAGTAATTTATGATCGGACCCCTGCCAATCAATGGACTCTCGGAAACGGATATAGCTATTTTCTCGAAACTTTGTCGTAATCGGGCCTGGCTGTATTATTATTATTTTTATATTATCATCTTTCATTTCTAATCTTAGAGTATCTGATAGCGCTTCAATCGCATATTTCGTTGCTGTGTATGCACCACGATATTTTAGTGCCATAAAACCTAAAATCGATGAGTTTTGAATTATCCGACCAGAGCCTTTCTTTTTCATATATGGGATAACCTCTTTTGTGAGCGAATGCCACCCAAAAAAATTGGTTTCAAAGATCTCTCTCAAAGAATCCACAGGAATATCTTCTACTAAAGCTGGTAGTCCATAGGCCCCATTATTAAATAAAACATCAATTTTACCATCGGTTTTATCCAGGGCATATTCCAGCCCTGATAGAATAGATTTTTGGTTGTCATAATCAATAACTGTACTCAAAAGACCATATTTATCAGTCAATATTTTACAGTCCTCTTCTTTACGGCAAGAAGCTATTACATTCCATCCCAAATCTCTTAAATCCTTTGCTACAGTCAGACCTATGCCACTTGAGGATCCGGTAATTAGAATACTTTTCTTGTTATCATTCATCATTCACTTTAATTAAGTTTTAAAAGTTTTATGTAAGTTTTTGCTTAATAAACTTACAATTCTCAAAAAAAATATCCCGCCTGATTTTAAATTGATCCAATACAATTAAATCATAATTAAGGTTTTATCAACTATTTGGCTATTAGAATATCTACAAAGTGATAAAACTTTAATCACTTGACTATTTCTTTGGCACACTTAGACTTGAGATAGTGATTCTATTTACTAAGTTTAAACGCTAAAAAATAGAAAATAAAGATGGGGGAAGTTATGACAGCTTTATTAGACAAATTGAGAGGTGTTCTTAGGAGCTCTCTTGAAATAGCGCTTTGGGCAGTAGCACTACTTACTCTACTTCAGGTTCTGTTTGGTGATAGTTTTGTATTATTATTCGGAATTGATGTACTGGGTAACATTGGCGGACTCATGGCACAATTTGGTAGCGAAGGACTTGTTGGACTTATAGCAGCTGGTCTCGTTGCATACTTGATTAGCCGGAAGTAGCTCAAACACTATAATAAAGGGATTTATAGTGTTTAGTCTATCGTAGGCACTGTAAATTTTGTTAAACTTTTTTTATAACAAATGGGAGAAATAACATGTTTTCATCATTAACTGGCATGCTCAGAAGCGGCATTGACGTTGCGTTGGTTCTAGTTGGATTAGGGGTTGTTCTACAAATCCTTTTTCCCGATGCATTAGCATTCATTAACGCTGACGTAGCAGGGAACCTGATTGATCTAATAAATCAATTCTCAGGTGCTGGTCTAATTGGTGTAATCGCAGCATTGATTGTTGTTGACCAATTAAAATAGTTAATTTCATAAAATAAAAATGGGGGCTAATGTGTTATATTTAGTCCCTATTTTTTATTCCCTCTTATAAATTTAAGAAAAATATCCTCCAAGTCCGTTTCTTTGGAAATTATATCCATTATGGCTATATTTTGATTTTCAAGTTGCTGCAAGATATCGAAAAAATTTATTTTACTGGGCTGGTAAATAATATCAATATAACCATCTTTGTTGGCCTCAACACTGCTAACTCCATCTATTTGGATGATTATGTCCTTTTGTTTGATATTAGATTTTATTGATATTTGCTTTCTATCAAGGCTGTCCAGAAGATCTTTTGTTGGCGCATTAGCTACAAGACGACCCTTATTAATTATGCCTATATGATCGCAAAGTGACTGGGCTTCCTCTAAATAATGTGTCGTGAGTAATATAGTTGTTCCTCCACTATTTAGTTCTCTAACGAAATCCCACAATTGGTGACGTAACTCAATATCAACACCGGCGGTTGGCTCGTCGAGTACGAGAACCCTCGGTTTGTGTGTTAGCGCTTTTGCAATCAAAAGCCTCCTTCGCATACCACCTGATAATGTTCTTGAATATGAATATGCTTGGTCCTCCAAGCCTAATATCCTTAAGAGCCCCATTGAGTCTCGATCTCTCTTTTGAATGCCATATAAGCCAGCTTGGGTTTCTAGCACCTCAACAGGTTTAAAAAATGGATCTAGGTTCAACTCTTGAGGTACAATGCCAATAGCTGACCTTGCCTTTCTTTTTTGTTTTTCAATATCGAATCCCAAAATTTTTGCATTTCCCGACGTTTTAATTACAAGATTTGCTAGAATATTAATAAATGTTGATTTACCTGCCCCATTAGGTCCAAGCAATCCGTATATTTGCCCGGGCTCAATTTTTATCGTGAAGTCAATAAGTGCGTGTTTCGCTAATTTTTTGTTATTTGGCTGATAAATCTTATTTAAAAGATTAGTCTCAATTGCATATTCTGATGTTTGTTTCATTGATAAAGATTTATTTTCGTTTTGATTTTTTATAAGTCGTAGTAATCTTATAACTGTTAAATTACTAATAAATATTTATTATCAAATTAAACCAAATGTCAAAGATCAACTCTAATTCTACCTTATTTTTAATCGACGGTTCAACTTTTATATTCAGAGCATATTTCGCAATGTATAAAGCATCACAGAATAGAGGGAGTGGTTTTACTAGATCAGATGGTACGCCCACAGGCGCTCTTATGGCATTTTGTAATATGATGTGGAAAATTATAACGAATGGGATAGATGGAGTACAACCGTCTCATATTGCAGTCATTTTTGATACTAAAGAAAAAACATTCAGAAGTAATATCTACCCATTATACAAGGCCAACAGAGATGCTCCTCCTGAGGACTTAATCCCTCAATTCGCACTTATTCACCGGGCTGTTGAAGCATTTAATATAAAATGTATATCTCAAATTGGTTATGAGGCCGATGACCTTATTGCAACCTACTCTAAGATTGCATCCGAAAGAGATGCGCAGACTATCATAATATCTGGTGATAAAGATCTAATGCAGCTGATCAATAATAATGTAAGAATGTATGATCCTATGCCGGGAAAAGAGAAGTTTATAGACTCTAATGGGGTGTATGACAAGTTTGGAGTAACCCCAGATAAAGTCGTTGACGTACAAGCATTAGCTGGTGACTCAACAGATAATATACCCGGCGTCCCAGGTATTGGTATCAAAATAGCATCTGAGCTGATCAATGAATACAGCTCACTTGAGAATTTATTATCCAATGCTGAAGAGATAAAGCAAAATAAAAGGAGAGAAAATCTTCTAAAATACTCAGAGGACGCCCGTATCTCTTATCAATTAGCATTGCTGAACTCATCTTCACCAATCGAATTAGACATTGATGATTTAGCAAATAAACATCTGGATTATGACAAAATTATTTCATTCTCAAATGAGATGGAACTTTCTAATCTCTCAAATCGCATAAATAACTGGTTCTCGAAAGAAGGATTTGCGAATAAAATTATAAATAATGCAAATTTGGCCGATAAAGCCCTAAAATCAAGTAGTATCGAGTCAAATAAAACTGAAAAACAGAGTCAAAATTCAAAAATTGAAATAGACTCAAATAATTCACTAGAGGAGCTAGTAAATAAAATCAGATCCTCAGAAGCATTTTGCATTGATTTCGATACAAGTGATAATGAAATCACAGAAATTGCTATTTCGACTGATGGTATGTGTACATATTTTCTCGGTGATGGAAAAGATAACCCAAGCCGCCCATCAATTAAAGATTTGCTCGAAAAAATCAGACCTTTTATGACTGATGAGACCATAAAAAAAATCTTTTTTGACCTAAAAAATATATTTCCGATCCTAAAAGAAAATAAAATCCTCATTAAGGTATTTGATGATGTATCTTTGATGTCGTATGTAGCCAACAATGGTAGATTAAAAAATGACCTGAATACTCTTTTTAACGCTTACAAAGAAAAAATTAAGACTCAAATCAGTATTGAAAATGATAATTTTAGTAAAGATCCGAAAATGAATATACTTTGTTCGGAAAGAGCTCCAATAATTTATAATTTATGGGAATACCTGAGATCCTGTTTACTAGAATCTGACTTAATACAAATGTATGAATTAATTGAAAAACCGCTAATAGCAGTACTTTGTGAGATTGAGAAAAATGGTATCAAAGCAGATCGAAAGATACTATCCGGACTCTCAGAAAAATTTGGTGAGAAAATAAAAAAGATTGAACAAAATATTTATAATTTAGCGGGGAATGAATTCAATATTGCAAGCCCGAAACAACTTGGTGAGATACTATTCGAAACTCTTGACCTTCGCGGAGGGAAAAAAACAAAAAGTGGCACTTGGGCAACTGGGATAGATGTTTTAGAGGATCTCTCAGCTATCGGACATAGTATCGCTGATGAAATAATTGAGTGGCGTCAACTCAATAAGCTTAAAACAACCTACACGGATAGCCTTCCAAATTTTATTAACCAATCCTCAGGGCGTGTTCATACTAAGTTCTCACAAGCTCTCACTTCCACAGGTCGCCTATCATCATCCAATCCTAATTTACAAAATATACCAATCAGAACTAGTGAAGGTAAGCTCATCAGATCGGCATTTATAGCGGAAAAGGGACAAACATTTTTATCTGCAGACTATAGTCAAATAGAACTCAGAGTATTGTCACATGTAGCAAATATTCAACAACTCCAAGACGCTTTCTTAAAAGATCTTGATATACATAAAATGACTGCCTCAACAATATTTGATGTGCCACTAACTGAGGTCACCGATAAAATGAGGTATAGCGCTAAGGCTATAAATTTTGGAATAATATATGGAATATCTGCGTTTGGACTATCAAAACAACTAAAAATACAAAGAAAGGATGCACAGCAATTTATTGGAGATTATTTCAGCAGGTTTCCTGGAATTAAAGAGTACATGGATGCCACAGTTGAATTCGCAAGAACACATGAATACGTAAAAACAATCTTCGGGAGGAGGTGCCATTTCCCAGATATTAATTCTAAGAACCACCCAATAAGATCCTTCAATGAAAGAGCAGCAATTAATGCCCCAATTCAGGGAACCGCTGCTGATATAATTAAAAGAGCTATGGTTAAAGCTTCTAATACTATGATAGAAAAAGAGGTAAAGTCAAAGATGATTTTACAAATTCACGATGAGCTTGTTTTTGAGGTACCTGATGATGAAGTTGAAGTGATGAAGAGTATTGTAATACGCGATATGGAAAGCGCAGCTATGCCTTTAATCAATTTCAAAGTTCCACTTAAAGTTGATATAAAAGTTTCAAATAGTTGGAGCAGTGCTTGATTTTAATTAGTTTGAGGGACCTGCATTAATAATATCATTGTCTACCTCATTTTGGAATCTTTTGAAATTTTCAACAAACATTTCAACTAATTTCCTTGCCTGTCTGTCAAAATCATCCTTATTTGACCATGTATCAATTGGGCTCAAATAACTACTATCACCATTTATCGTGAGAGGTACCATTAGTTTGAAATATTTATCCTGCCTCATCTCAGTATTACTCAGGTCATCATTCAGTACGGCCTTTAATAACTTTCTTGTCAGCTGGATTGGCATCCTTTGGCCAATACCTGCAGGGCCACCACTCCAGCCAGTATTGATTAACCAAGTTCTGACATTATACCTTTCCATGTATTCCCTTAATAGCCGGCCATATACAATAGGGTGTCTAGGTAGGAATGGGGCCGCAAAACATGTCGAGAATGTTGCAGAAGGATCTATGACGCCTCTCTCAGTTCCAGCAACCTTCGCAGTATACCCAGATAGAAAATGATAGACTGCCTGATTTGAGTCTAATCTTGATATTGGTGGCATGACCCCAAAAGCATCACATGTTAGCATCACAATATTTGTTGGTATACCTGCCATACCATCTTTAGATATATTCTCCCCTGCAAAAGACATCGGGAATGCAGCTCTTGTATTTTCCGTCAAACTTCCGTCATTAAAATCAAGTTCACCACTATCTGGGTCTACTACTACATTCTCCAATACTGTTGTAGATCTTCTAACGGCATTATATATCTCTGGCTCGGCTTCCCTTGATAGGTTTATGGCCTTTGCATAAGATCCGTCCTCAAAATTAAATATACCTTTGCTTGACCATCCATGCTCATCATCACCAACTAAAATACGATCGGGGTCTGCCGATAATGTTGTTTTGCCCGTACCAGATAATCCGAAGAATATTGCAGTATTTTTACCCGCTAAGTCACTATTCGCAGAGCAATGCATTGGTAATATGCCTTTTGGCGGTAATGTATAATTGAAATAAGTAAAGACTGCTTTTTTTATTTCACCCGCATAATAAGTGCCTGCAATAAGTATTTTATTATTTGTAAAATCACATGCTATGGTTGTATCTGTTCGCACTCCATATCTATCCGGGTCAGTTTTAAATGATGGCAAGTCAATTATTAAAAGATCTTCTATGAAATTTTCTTGCTCAATATTTTTGGGCAAAATAAGTAAATGCTGAATAAATAGGGCCTGCCAAGCAAATTCAGTGATGACTCTTACTTTTATCTTCTCACTTGGATCTGTTCCTGCATGTAAGTCTTGAATGAATAATTCTTTCCCCTGCATATGGGATAACATATCGCTTTCAAGAAGATCAAAATTATCTCTTTTAATTCTGGCATTGTTACCCCACCAAACATTATCTTCGGTATCTGCATCAGCAATTATATGCTTATCCTTTGGTGATCTACCAGTATGCTTTCCTGTATTTACTGAAAAAGAACCATCGACAGTCAGAATTCCCTCATTTAGCTCAGAGGCGAGCTGAATAAGCTCAGTGGCCGAATTGTTGTAATGAACTTTTTTTGCTTTAGCCAAGTACTTTTTATAATCAGCCGTTTCCAATATCTTCTCCCGTGATTGAATTAAAATTTTTGATATTTATTCAATCTAAGTTAATATATAGCTTATTCTGAAGCAGTCAATATTGATGAACTAAAAATGCAGAAAATTATACTAATTGATGATGACCAAAATATACTTACATCACTCGAAATGGTATTAAAATCGGCAGGTTTTGCGACAAAAGCATTTACAGACGGTCTTAAGGCTATAAATTATATTAGAGATAACAGCGCCGAGATCATATTACTCGACATAAAAATGCCACGAATTGATGGTCTTGAGGTATTCACAAGAATAAAAAAATTCAGCAACATACCAATCATATTTTTGACTTCTAAAGATAGTGAAATAGACGAACTTATAGGTCTGAGGATTGGAGCCGATGATTACATAAGAAAACCATTCTCACATAAATTACTCGTTGAGAGAATAAAATCTATATTGAGAAGATCGGTAAAAAAGACCCAAAAAGAGGAAAATACAAGTATTGAACTCAGCCATCTAACTCTCGATGAACAATCGATGTTGTGCAAATGGAAAGATAATTTAATTGAACTAACTGCTACGGAGTTTTCAATATTGTTCACATTGATAGCAAGACCAGGAACAATTAGAACTCGTGATGACTTAATAAATGAAGCCTTCACCGAAACACTTAGTAAAGAAGATCGTGTGATTGATAGCCATATAAAAAGGATAAGAAAAAAATTTCTAGCTGTTGACCCTCAATTTGATCTGATAAAAACAATATATGGCGTAGGCTATAAAATTCAATAATGTAAACTGGCTCTGCTATCATGAGAATATTAAAAATTATTCGAAGTACAAACATCAGCCTATCAGCAAGAATATTATTATTGAATCTACTTGCCTTGATTTTATTGTTGGTTGGTATTTTGTATCTAAATCAGTTCAGGCAAAGTTTGATTGAAGCAAAAGTTGATGCCTTGGAGACACAAAGCGAAATTATATCAGCCACAATTTCAGCAAGCGCAACATCAAGCAAAGGTACCAATTTGTTTGTATTTGATAGGAATATAGCCGATGAGGATGGCTTTGATCAAAGAGTGATTAAATATAGGAATTACACTATAAACAAAAAACTTTTAGAACGCATTATTGGCCAGCTTATTGATCCTAAAACCTTAAATGCAAAAATTTATGACTCAAATAACAAACTTATCCATGAATCCAATCAATTTTTTTCAGATCAGAAAGTTGCAATCTTTCCCATATCAGAGATAGAAAATAGGAGTTTCTTTTGGTCTGCATATAATAGGATTATAGGGTTCTTTGGCCTAGACAGTATCAGACATCTTGAATATGCAACGGATTATAACGTAGTTTCGAATGCGTTGGATGGTAGTAAGTACATTGTTGTGAATAAAGATCAAAGCGGTCAGGCTATTATTCACGTATCAGTCCCGATTATAAAATTTAAAGCAATAATAGGATTTCTTGTTCTGTCAACGCAAAGCGGCACTATTGATATGATTGTTTATGAAGAGCGAGCCTCAATAATGAAAGTGTTTATGATCGCATCAATAATCACTATCATTCTATCATTAATACTATCAAACACTATTGCAAAGCCAATGAGAGAATTAGCTGATGCAGCTGATGAGGTAAGAAATAACTTAAATGTAAGAAAAAAAATACCTGACTTTACTCAGAGAAATGATGAAATTGGAAATCTATCTAGTGCTCTAAATAATATGACAGTAACACTGCTAAATAGAATTGATACCATTGAAAAATTCTCTGCCGATGTAGCTCATGAATTACGTAATCCTCTTACATCTCTGAGAAGCGCAATAGAAGCATTTCCTGTAATTAAAAATAAAAATGAAAGGTCAAAGCTTATTGAAATTATACAAGAGGATATTGATAGGATTGATAGATTGATTTCTGACATTTCAGAGTCATCAAAACTAGATACAGCTCTAACTATGGAAGAAAGGGAGATTACAGATATTTATGAGTTTCTTTATGAGCTTACCACACTCCAAAATTCAAGGTATAAAACAAATCCGGTCAGACTCAATCAGGATGAAAAAGGAATAAAACTCTATTCTGTAATAAACAGGGATAGACTAAATCAAGTATTTATCAATTTATTTGATAATGCGAGATCCTTCTCAAATGCTGGAGATAATATTGATGTTAACCTAAAGGCTGATATGGATAATATTCTTATAGAAGTCTCCGACCTTGGTGGCGGAGTCGTAGGTACAAAAATAGATCGTATATTTGATAGATTTTATACAGATAGACCACAGGATGTGGAATCCAAAAAACATTCAGGGCTTGGTCTAGCAATTGTAAAACAAATAGTTGACTCCCATGAAGGAGAAGTCTCGGTCGAAAACTTCAAATTAGGGAAAAATAAAGGCACAAAGTTTAAAATTAGACTACCAAAACATACATAAGTACTATAAATACTTTCACAGAATTAAAATTTGGTATAATTATAAGTTGTACACAATAACGTAGAAAAAATGTTTAAAGATTTCGTAATAAAAGATATTTCACTTGCAGATTTCGGTGACAAGGAAATTGAGCTTGCTAAAAATGAGATGCCGGGTTTAGTAGCCTTGGTTGATGAGTATAAGAATAAAAAACCACTGTCTGGTGCCAAAATTGTTGGCTGCCTGCACATGACAATACAAACAGCCGTTTTGATAGAAACTCTTGTTGAATTAGGTGCTCAAGTTCGATGGGCATCCTGTAATATCTTTTCCACTCAGGACCATGCAGCAGCAGCTATTGCAAGAAAAAAGATTCCCGTATTTGCATTCAAGGATGAAAGCCTTGAGGAATATTGGGAGTTCGTTGATAGGATATTCCAATGGGAGAGTGGCGAACCAAATATGATATTAGATGATGGTGGGGATGCAACAATTTATATCATTCTCGGCGCAAAGTATGAAAAAGATAAAAGTGTAATTGATAACCCCCAAAATGAGGAAGAAGAGGTACTGTTCAAGCAAATAAAGAAAAGATCTGATGAGAGCCCGAACTGGTTCTCAAAAATAAAGGATAAGATTATTGGCGTGACGGAAGAAACTACCACGGGGGTGAACCGACTAAAAATGATGGAGGATGACAATTCACTCCCCTTCACAGCAATCAATGTTAATAATTCTGTTACAAAATCAAAGTTTGATAATCTTTATGGCTGCCGTGAAAGCTTAATAGATGGAATTCGAAGGGCAACAGATATCATGATTGCCGGTAAACTTGCAGTGGTTGCGGGCTATGGAGATGTGGGTAAAGGCTGTGCTTCATCTCTCAAAGCTGCCGGAGCGAGAGTCGTGGTGACTGAAATAGATCCAATTTGTGCCCTCCAAGCGGCATTAGAAGGTTTCGAGGTAAGGACTATTGATGAAGTTTCAGAAGTTGCTGATATTTTTGTGACCGCAACAGGTAATAAGGACATTATAACACTTGAACATATGAGGCTAATGAAGGATAAAGCGATTGTTTGTAACATCGGTCATTTTGATGCCGAGATACAGGTATCAAAATTAAAAAATTTGAAATGGGTAAATATTAAACCTCAAGTCGATGAAATTGAATTTCCTGATGGTAAAAAAATAGTTCTGCTCGCCGAGGGCCGACTAGTAAATCTTGGCTGTGCCACCGGACATCCAAGTTTTATAATGAGCGCCTCTTTTACAAATCAGGTCTTAGCGCAAATAGAACTCTATAATAATGGTAACAAGTATAAAAATAAAGTTTATATGCTTCCAAAGGAACTCGATGAAAAAGTTGCTTCACTCCATCTCAAAAAGCTAAATGTCAACCTAACCAAGTTAAATGAAGAACAGAGTAAATACATAGGTGTATCAGATAATGGACCATTTAAACCAGACCACTATAGATATTAAAAATATCCCCATATCTCGCTGATTTAATTTCAATAAATAAAAAATTCATTTACTATTAATTTATCAAAGAAACTGATGAAATTAATAAGTAGTATGAACGACTCGATAGCAGATATATACAATACAAGTAATATGGTAATTATACTTTTGCTATCCTTATTACTGGCTTGCATCATTATTTATCCCAAAAAAAAATTATACCCCTTCACAAACACAATCAAGGCCATCATGCAAGCATTTTTTGTTTATGTTTTGGATATACGACTTCTTAAAAGTATTCGAGCAGATAGATATAAAATACAATCATCCAATAAGATTTGTTGGGTAATAAAAGATGGCAAAATAGTTGAGTTTAATAAAAACTATGAAAATTTATACATTGGCAAAACGACCTCTGAAATAATCAGCGAAAATATACAGATGTTCCCAGTTGACGATTTAAGCGATGTAGATGACGGTAAAACTAAAATAAAGAAAATTCTAAATGGCAAGCTACACACTTTTATTTTGAGAAGTGAGAATAGAGATAATTCAATTATCCTTACCGCGGAAGACAAGACTGATGAAGACTCACGAAATCAGCTTTTGGATAAACAGAATGAAACAAACCTCCAATTAATGAATAGGTTAAATAGCCCAGTCGCTATTTTTAGTCAAGATAGATCGCTAGTTTTTTTTAATTCAGCATTCCAATCTTTTTCAATGATGCCTCATAAATACTTAAATAGTAAGCCTACCGAATCAGAGATACTAGATAACATGAGACAGAAAGAGCTGTTACCATACCAAGCAAACTTTCAAGAGTGGAAAAAGAAACAACTCAATATCTATGAAACATTAAATGATCGAGAGCAGTGGTGGTATTTGCAAGATGGAAGGACACTACGCATCCTTTCACAACCAAATCCAATGGGTGGAGTAACACATATCTTTGAGAATCATACGGAGAGGTTAGCTCTTGAAAATGAGGCAAAACTAATGGGTGAGATCCAAAAACAGACTATTGATAGCCTATCAGAAGGTATCGTGCTTTTTGGGATTGATGGTAAAATAAAGCTTCATAATCCTAAATTCACTGAACTCTGGGAAACAGAGGAAAGTCTGATTGGAATGCATATCAAGAGTTTTATTAAAGTCATGGAAAAGTCAGGAAAGTCAGAAATATTTGATGAGATATATCATAATGTCGTATCGTCCGGAGTTGATAGGAAAGAGTACAGTAACATCTTAAACTGTGGGAATAATAAAATTATCTATTACCAGTCATCCATCCTACCAGATAGATCAATCCTATATACTTTTAATGATATAACAGACAGTAAAAAAATTGAAGAAGCGCTCATTGAAAAGAATATCGCTCTAACACAAGCTGATAATATTAAAACATCATTTATGAATAATATCTCGTATGAATTAAGAGCCCCCCTGCAAAATATTATTGGTTTTTCTGAATTAATTGAGGGTGTTCAAAAGAAATGGAATTTAGATAAAAAAATTTATGATTATATCAGGGATATAAAAAGATCCGGGAACGAGCTACACCATCAAATTAATCAAATACTTGAGATAACTGCACTTGAGTCGGGTAAAATAGAGTCGGAATATCAAAAAATTAATGGGGATAGGATAGTTAAAATCTTTCAAGAAGAACTGAATAAATTAGATTTCTTGAATATTAATTATGATGTGACCGGAGTTGGGATAGACGATAGTACAACCTTAAACGTTGACACATCACACATACTGAGGCTTTTCATTGGTACAGTGAGACTTGTGGATAGGCATATGACAAATGATGACACAAAAAATTGTCAAATAAAAATGAATATTAAACTAACTAATGAGTCCTATAAGTTTATTTTAAAATTTGATGAAATATCACAAAAAATAATCGAAGATATCAACAATGTGAATAGAGAATTTACTTATGTACCGGGTAGTATTGAAAATACTATCATTGATAAATATGTGACGTTTTTCTCAGGTGATATTAATATTGAACCCGAAGCAAATAATATTACAATCGAGATACCAGCAATTCAGTGATGATAAGTGATAGCTACATATCCCGAGATTTGTCTGATTTAGAGAAATTTGTAAGAGAACTATCTCCTCTCTTAATTAAGGGAGATGTTGTAGCGCTAAACGGTCAAATTGGATCTGGAAAAACAACTCTTGCCAAGCTATTAATAAATAATCTAACTCAAACCCCTATTGAAGATATTATTAGCCCAACATTTACCCTATGCCAAACCTACAATAGGGATGCTCTTGAGATTGTCCATTACGATTTCTATAGAATTGAAAGCGAGGTAGAGCTCCTTGAAATTGATCTTCATGAGTCTTTAAAAGACAAAATATGTATTATCGAGTGGGCTAATAAATTTAGTGATTTACTGCCAAAAGACCGTATTGAAATTTTAATAGAGTGCGCAAATACAGAGAGAGTCTACAATATAACGCCTCTTGGTAGATTTAAGGAAGCTATAATTAATATAAATAAAATGGAAAATTTCCTTTGTAATCTTGATATCAAATTCACTGAATTGAAGAAGTTGCCAGGTGATGCTTCAAATAGAAAATATTTCAGGGTTATACGCCCAGACGACACGGTGATACTTATGGATGCAACCCAAGAAAATGATATCAGAGGCAAAACTGGTTTATCTAATGGAGTTGATGATTTTATTGTAATCGGGGAATACCTTGATAGCATTGATGTTCGTGTTCCAAAATTAATAGCAAGAAATAAGATTGATAATATGATACTCGAAGAGGATTTAGGGGAATATTGCTATACAGACATATTGACAAAAGATAATTATCGGAAGCTCTATAGTCCTGCAATTAAAACACTGATACATATTTCAGATATTAAGCATCCAAAAAATATTAGTAAAGACTCAAACCCCCATTACTTACAGGATTTTGATTTAGATATCTACCTTAATGAAGCTGAGATATTTATAGACTACTATTGGCCTTTCATTAATGGAAAAATATGTAGTGCAGATGAAAAACAAGAATTTATACTTATTATGGCAGGGGTACATTCAAATCTTACGGACGATAAGACTCTAATGTTGAGGGACTTTCACTCACCAAACCTTATGTTCTTAGAAAATGAAAGTGGCTTTAAAAAATGTGCTGTAATTGACTTTCAAGACGCACTATTTGGACACCCTCTTTATGATCTTGTTTCTCTTACAAATGACGCGAGATATACAATAAATGAAGATCATGAGAAATATTTAATTGAATTATACAAAAAAGATTTCTCTTTCAATAATTTCCAGTTTGATAATTTTTCATTTATGCAGCAATATCAAATTTTAGGAGTTCAGAGGTCAATTAAGATATTGGGAATCTTTGCTAGAATTGCTATACTAGAATCTAATCAAAATTATTTAGTTCACATGCCAAGAGTAATCAATTATATCAAACGAATAATGCATTCGGGCAGCATACCGGAGCTTACAAAATGGCTAAACAGAAATTTTAAGGAAACTTTCAATGTTTAGATCTTTTTTCCCTTCACCAAAAATTTTTTTTCCATCTGCAATAATTTGGATTATTCTGTCTACAGTAATCTGGTTTTGGTTGGGAACGGATATTGCTGCAATCTTTGGCTTTAAAATTGAGGAAGACGCGGAGCCAATAATCGGTCTTGGGTACTTTATATCTAATAAATTTATCTGGTTCTATTTATATTATTTTATATCTACATTTATTTTTGCTGCTTTTTGGTTTAGATACTCACCTCATAAATGGCAAAACTGGTCCATTCTGGGCTCATCATTAATAATCTTTTCAACATACTTCGGCGTTCAGGTTGCTGTTGCGATCAATAATTGGCGAAGACCTTTTTTTGATGCAATTCAAAATGCTTTAGGAAATGAAATTAGTGTTTATTCCGAGGACTTGTACATTCTGCTATTTATATTTGCGCAAATTGCTTTTGTTTCACTTGCTGTATTTGTTTTAACAAGGTTCTTTGTCAGCCATTATATTTTCAGATGGCGTACTGCTATGAACTTTTATTATACTGACCAGTGGGCAAAGCTTAGAAGTATTGAAGGTGCGGCGCAGCGGGTTCAGGAAGATACCATGAGGTTCGCAGCTATTATGGAAGGTCTTGGAGTCTCCATTATTGATGCTGTAATGACACTAATTGCCTTCCTACCAGTCCTCCTCGCATTATCTGAATATGTTACAGATTTACCGATACTAGGTGAAATACCTGCGCCGCTATTAAATGCAGCAATATTCTGGTCATTATTTGGAACAATATTTTTAGCAATCGTAGGAATAAAGTTACCTGGTTTGGAGTTTCGGAACCAGAGAGTTGAGGCATCCCTGCGCAAAGAATTAGTGTATGGGGAAGACTATGAGGATCGTGCTACCCCTCAGTCAAT
>CACPAS010000021.1 GCA_902632055.1 uncultured OCS116 cluster bacterium
ATTGTTGGAGCAAATAATAAGAATGACAGAAAACCAACCCAAGTTGCTAGATTCGTTAATTCCCATGCTAGCCAACCAATAATGACTCGGTTTATCCAAATGCCATTCATTGCAAAAAAATTACCGGCAGTGTATTTTTTAAACTCCCTACTTCTTAGCGATGGAAAATTAAGTGATAAATACATTCTATGTACTAATTTGGGTTTTCCTAAGTTTATTGAATTATTTGATAAAACTTAAATTATATGTTTCAAATAATGTGTTTTTATCCTATATATTATACTTAGTAAATTAATAATTATGTTTAATATACATTGCATTAAAAAGGGGATTTATGATGCGTACACCCAGATTAAATAGAGATGGTCATCAATGGATTTATGACTGGATTGTAAAGGAAACCGGTCGCGTATTTCATTGGGATGAAGACGGTCGTGAACTGCCAGGAACAGTTAAAAGTCATGGTCAAATATCTAAACATTTAGGCAGACAAGCTCAAAGACTTGAAAAAGTTGCGCAAGAGGAAGAGGTAGCAGGTCATAAATCAACAGCTTTTGACCTATATTACAGAGCCTCAGCAAAGTTTGCAGCCGCTCAACATCCTGTGTTAGAGACAAACGACGAAAAAAAATATTTACACGGTCGATGTATTGCAAACTTTGAAAAAGTTATCGAACTTGCACCCTATACTATTGAAAGAGTTGAAGTGCCATTCGAGGATATGCAATTACAATGTAACTTTTTCTTATGCCCTGGAGTTGATGTTGCACCAACAATGATTTTTATCCCAGGATGTGATATGACTAAAGAGATGTGGCCAGATCCAAAAGTAGTTGAAGCACATGCACGCGGAATGCATTTACTTGTTATTGATGGACCAGGGCAAGGTATGAGTAATATCCGAAATCAAAAATTAACTCACGGTAATTATGAAAGAGCTGTTCTCAAAATCGTCGATTGGCTCGAAACAAGGCCTGAGGTGGATAAGGATAAGATAGGTATTTTCGCGGTATCAATGGGGTCACATTGGGGTCTTGAAGTTGCGGCATCCGGCGATCCAAGGATAAAAGGCGTTGTTGGACCTTGGGCATCATACCTTGATAAATATTATATACTGGATACATTTTCACCGAGGTATAAACAATTATTTGGATATTTAACTGGAGCAAAAAGTGAAGAAGAGCTCGATAAAATCGTCGCACAAATGACGGTCGAAGGCAGAGAAAAAGATATTAAATGTCCAATTCTACTGACTGTGGGAGAGTACGACTCAAGAAGCCCTGTCGAGCTTGTTTATAATTTCTATGAGAAAGTAAACTCCCCAAAAGAATTGTGGGTGTATGAGGATACTTACCATCAAGCAGTTATGTTCAAGGGTACCGGACAAGATAGACACGACTGCCATATGATGTGCATGGATTGGCTAGCTGATGTGTTTAATGGTAAGATCAAAGAGGGTCATGATAAAAAAATGTTTCTACGAACGAATGGAAGCGGTCCAAATAGTAAGCAAGGGGAAAACAAAGATGCACTTCACTGGTGGGAGTAGTTATCTTCAGGACACTATATAAAAGATTTGTTTAATTACACGAATACGTCAATTAGGAGGTTTCAGAAATGACTCAACATGATATTGAATTAAGACCATACGGTCCAACAGCTGGTCGAGAACATCCTACTGGACCCGTTAAAAGACCCAAGACCCTAACTGTTGATCTTCATAACCATATGAGAACTCCAGAGTCTGACGCCCTGGTAAAGCCTCATCTACCACAAGACTTTCATCCATCAGTGGGTGTTGCAAGTGATCTAACAAAGCAGGTAAATAAAAGACAATCTGAAGACCGCGAAATACCTTTTACTGATATCAATGTAAGACTTGAGCAAATGGATAAATCATTACTTGATGTTTCAGCATTATCATGCTCACCGCAGCAATTTTTTTACATGGTTGATAAAAATCTATGTGCAGAGTCTGCCGAAATAATCAATAATAACATTGCCGAGACTGCAAAAACAAACCCGAGGAGACTGGTAGGCCTTGGAACTGTCCCACTACAAGATACTGAACTTGCAATAAAAGAACTTGATAGATGTGTAACTGAACTTAATTTCCGAGGAATACAAATTGGAGCGCGTGTAGGGAAAGAAGAATTATCAGCCGAGAGGTTGGAGCCTTTTTGGAAGAGATGTGAAGAGCATGATATTCTTATATTTATTCATCCATCGTCATTTTACAGTGATCGCTTTGGTGAGCATTACATGCTGAATGTGATTGGAAATCCACTTGATACAACCGTTGCAATCCATTACTTGATATTTGATGGTGTGATGGAAAGATATCCAAATATAAAATTTTACTTATCACATGGTGGTGCATTTCCAGCAAGCTACGCGGCTCGGATGGATCATGTATATGGTGCAAGAATTGATGGTCGACAAAAAATTTATAAAAAACCATCAACTTACCTAGAAAAATTCTACTTTGATACTCTAGTATTTTCTGTTGATCAGTTAGAATTTTTAATAAAAAAATATGGAGCTGACCATGTTGCTATTGGTACCGACTATCCGGCAGATATGGCAGAGCATGATCCAGTTGAACACGTATACCAAGTTGAAACTATAACAGAAGAGGAACGGGAGAAAATTTGTGGATTGAATGCCTTGAGGCTACTTAATCTCTCAGAATCAGATTTTAAATAGATTTAACACAAAATTCTCATAAAAATTAAATGCTTAAAGATAATCTAAACGAAATATCAGTAGTTTCCAATAAAGACGCAAACGAGCGCGCTTTATCTCTTATTCCAAAGATTAGAGCCATCAAAAGCAATAACAAATCACCTGATACCAATGTTTCTGCAGATATCTTAGACTTATTGCACCAAGAGGGATTATTCAGATACTTTCAGCCAAGGCAATGGGGCGGCTGGGAATTGGATTTTGAGGCATGGTTCGATATTCCTGAAATAATTTCTCGAGCAGATTGTTCAACTGGCTGGATTGTTGCAAATATGGCTTCACATCATAGAACTCTTGCGGTATTTGATGAAAGAATTCAGAAGGAGATCTGGGATGATAATCCAAATGCTCTCATAGCTGCAGGCAATATCTATCAGCAAGGAAGTGCAAAAAAAATAGAAGATGGTGTAATACTCACAGGATTATGGAATTTTTGCTCTGGAATTGAAATTTCAGATTGGTCTTTTTTTGCATTTATGTTAGATGACAATGGATCAAAAGATTGGCATCAATGCATCCTTCATAAAAGCGAGTATGAGATCTTAAATGATTGGGATACCTATGGCATGAAGCAAACAGGGAGCTGTTCAGTTAAAATTGATGAATTGTTTGTACCTGAATATAAGTTACAATCATTCTCAGTAAACCGCGATGACCACTCTTTCAAGGGTGTAGAATTAAATAAGAATTTAATGTATCAAATTCCTACGGCATCAATTGGTGGTCACGGGCTTGCAGGTTGCGCAATCGGCGGTGCTCAATTATGTCTTGATTTACTTCTTGAATGGATTGAAAAAAGATCGACCAGCACCTCAAATATAAAAATGTCAGATATCCCGAGCGTACACAATAGGTTGGGAGAAATCGCTTCCAGAATAGACGCTGCAAGACTTATATTGAGAAATGATTGCATTGAGGTTGAAAAACTTATGCATGAGAATGGAAAAATTTCCACAAGTGATAAACTCAAATATAAAAGAAATGCGGCATACGCGGTCAAAATTACACTTGAGTCTGTGTCTATCATGCAGCAAGTTTGTGGAGCAAATGGTATATATAATGGATCACCAATAACAAGCTCACTCATGGATGTTCAGGCCTGTTCCTCTCATATCCATTTTAACCAAGATATGCAATTTTCACAGTGGGGCAAAAATCTTCTTAAAAATGATTTTCAAAGCCTCACTTTATAGAAAAACAGCTTATGAAATTACCATTTGATCAATCTAAATTAGATAAATTACTGGATGACCATGGTATTGATTTCTTGATAATAAATGACAAGAATACAGCCCAATATTTATTAGGTGGGTATAAATTTTTTTTCTTTGCCCAAAAAGACTCAATTGGCATTAGTCGTTATTTACCAACAATTGGGTACCCAAAAGGAAAGCCTGAAATGGCTTTTTATATTGGACATATGCTAGAAGGTCAACAACAAGATGTTGAACCAATATGGATTAATAACATAAAGAATATACAATGGAATACAAGCCAAGCAGGCCATGAAGCTTCAAAGAAAGTGATTGAATTGGGGTACTCAAAAAAAAGAATTGGAATTGAACTATGTAACACACCAACAGATACATATATTGCTCTAAAGAAAAACCTTCCAGATGCCGAATTTGTTGATGTACTAGTTTTGATGCAAGAGTTGCGTTCAGTCAAAACAGATACAGAGCTTGAGTTGTTAAAAAATGCTTCAGATAACATAACCGCCTGCATGAAAAAAGTCATGACGATGACAAAACCAGAAACAGATACACATGAAATTGCGCAAACATTAAAAGAAGAAGAAACAAAATTGGGTATGAATTTTGAGTACTGCCTTGTTGCCGCCGGCAAATCCTATAACCGTACGCCATCAAAAAAACTTTTTTGGAAAAAAGGTGATGTTCTCTCGCTCGACTCAGGCGCAAATCTAAAGGGATACCTTGGTGACTTATGTAGAATGGCTGTGATGGGTAAACCTTCGAGCAAGATGCGTGACTTACTCTCACAAGTCCGTGCAATAAATGATGCCCCCCGTTCTTTGATCAAAGCTGGAATAACAGGAAATGAAATATTAGAAGCCGCATATCATGAAATATCTAAGTGTGATAAAAATTTAAATTTTAAATTTGTTGCTCACGGTATGGGAATGATCCAGCATGAAGCACCTCATATATATGACAAAGGCATCATACCATACCCTGCCCCATATAAGGATAAATCTCTTGAGTCAGGAATGGTGTTATCAATTGAAACCGATCTGAAATATGATGATATCGGTTTTATAAAATTAGAAGATACCATCGTAATCAGAAATAATGGATTTGAGGCTTACGGGGATGATATTCGCGATTGGGTTTGCAATGAGAATGTCTGAAATCCCAAATACCAATTCATATTATTGATCAAAAAATTCATCACAGGAACAAATATAAAAAGATATTTACCTAATTCTACTTGCAAATCATTCTTAATTGCATTAAATTATAGAAATGTATAACGTTCAAACACTTTTCAAATTATTTGTGCTTATAATTTTTGCGATGCATGCTCAGTTTTCAACAGTGCACGCAGATGAGAAACCAAACATTGTTGTAACCACAGGTATGATTGCTGATGCTGTATCAAACATTGCAGAAGAGACCGTCAACATTAAAGTGCTTATGGGTTCTGGTGTTGATCCTCACGCTTACAGGCAAACAAGATCTGATATTGTTGCGCTTGCAAATGCTGATTTAGTTTTGTGGAATGGTCTTTATCTTGAGGCACAAATGGAAGAATTTCTTCTAGAACTTGCAAATGAGAGATCGGTTGTCGCTGTTGCTGAGGGGGTACCTAATAATTTGCTGATAGGCTCAGATGAGTATGACGGTCGTTATGATCCCCACATTTGGATGGATCCAAGCATTTGGTCCTATCTGGTGTTAAATGTCAGAGACGCTCTCATTGAAATTTTTCCCGAAGCGGAAACTAGTTTTACCGATAATACAGAAATTTATCTTAAAAAAATTGAACAAATTGAAAACTATGCGAATAGAGTTCTTGCATCCGTCCCAGAAAAAAACCGAATACTATTAACTTCCCATGATGCATTTAATTACTTTGGACAAGCTTACGACTATGATGTTATTGGTATTCAGGGTATTTCAACAGAGTCTGAGGCTGGTTTGCAGCGCATGTCTGAGCTGGTAGACTTAATTATAGAAAAGAATGTTCAAGCAGTATTTATTGAGACCTCCGTTAGTGATCGCAATATTAGAGCACTAGTAGAAGGCGCAAAAGCTAAGGGGCATCAAGTCACCGTTGGTGGCGAGCTATTTTCTGATGCCATGGGCGAACCGGGCAGCTACGAGGGAACTTATATTGGTATGATTGACTCAAACTCTACAACGATTGCAAATGCCCTAGACGGTGATGCTCCTGTTGCTGGCATGCTTAACAAACTTAACTAATACGGAAGTACTAAATATCTAGAATGTCAAGTATGAGTGACAATACTAATACATCCAAGATAACGCCTCCCAACTCGGCATTGGAAATACAGGGATTAACAGTCTCTTATGGAGATAAGACTGCCATATTTTCGGTTGATGCAAATTTCCCAAAGGCCTCCATGTCGGCTATAATTGGACCTAATGGTGCCGGAAAATCAACACTCCTAAAATCAGTAATTGGAGTGCAACCAAAGCTATCAGGACAAATAAATATATTTGGAAATCCAATAAAAAATAATTTAAAAAAAATTGCATATGTACCACAAAGAGTAAGCGTTGATTGGGATTTTCCAACAAATGTAATGGATGTTGTACAAATGGGTCTTTATCGACAGGTTGGATTACTTGGCAGAATGAGAGGAAAACAAACTTCCATCGCGATGGAGTGCCTGGATCGGGTTGGAATGGCTGATTTATGGCAACAACAAATCGGTCAATTATCAGGAGGTCAGCAGCAAAGGGTATTTTTAGCAAGAGCACTCGCACAAGATGCAGAAATCTATCTTCTCGATGAACCATTTTCTGGCGTCGATGCCGCCACTGAAAGGGCGATTATTGACGTCTTAAAATCCTTAAAATCAAAAAATAAATCTGTAATAGCAGTTCATCATGATTTGGCGACTGTTCGCGATTACTTTGACTATGTGCTGATGATCAACATAAAAAATATTGCAGAAGGATTAATAAATGAGACTTTTACAAACGAAAATTTGCAATCAACATATGGTGGAAAGCTAGAACTAGCACACGCTGAGGAACTATCTGTTTCCATAGATCGTACCACTACATGAATACTTTTGTTCAAGCAATGCTATTTCAAGCTGGGTACAATGTTGCCCTTGTTACCATTGGTGCTATTCTTTTAGGCGTCGCCGCTGGTTCCGCTGGAACATTCCTTTTTCTGAGAAAACGTGCACTAGTCTCAGATGCAATAGCCCATGCAACCTTACCAGGTGTAGGAATTGCTTTTATTATAATGACTTGGCTTGGCGGTGATGGACGTAGTATATTAGGATTATTATGCGGTTCAGCCATAACAGCTCTTGTAGGTCTAATCATAATAGAGTGGATACCTCGACGTACACGCTTACCTGAGGATGCAGCTATAGGTAGCGTTTTGGGAGTATTTTTTGGTGCTGGGATTGTTCTATTAACAGTCATTCAAACAATGAGTAGTGGCAGGCAAGCAGGGCTAGAGAGCTTTCTTCTCGGCTCAACAGCTGGAATGTTATTTGAAGACGCTGTTGTAATTGCCATTGGAGGATTTCTGAGTATTTTAGGGATCTGGATTGCACGCCGACCCCTGACGATTGTTGCTTTTGACAAAGATTATGCAATTTCTATGGGCTATGACATCCGAAAAATTGACCTTTTAATGATGGGGCTCGTTCTAGGAGTAACCGTCATTGGGATGAAGCTTGTTGGCTTGATTTTAATTGTGGCAATGCTAATAATACCAGCTGTTACAGCACGCTTCTGGAGTAATCGTACAGATGAGGTTGTTATAATTGCTGGCTTTTTGGGTGGCTTGTCCGGATATATGGGTGCAATTCTATCCGCTTCAGCGCCATCGCTCCCAACTGGTCCAATAATAGTACTTATTGCAATACTTCTATTTATAGTTTCGCTTTTTCTGGCACCAAACCGTGGAGTTTTCTCAATATTCATGCAGTATCGAAAGACTAAATCCAACATCCATCGTCGTCAGGGGCTGCTCACAATTGCAAAAGGCAAAGATGTTGTCAGCCCATTCACTAAAAAATTATTGCTAAACGAGGGTCTCCAAGGATTGGATGGCTTGACAAGTAAAGGTAAAGAATTAATAACTAAAATCCACATCGATGAAAACAGATGGATTGCAGCCAAAGAAATCTATCCGGACAAAGATATGAGCAAAAACTATGGTATAAAATTCATAGAAGAAATACTCACAATGGATGAACTTACAAACCTTGATCAATATATCAAATCTCAAAAATTTAAGAGTAGAAGTTATGATTACTGAATTTATCCAATTCTCTTTGACACCAATTTTAATTGGTATTCTTGCGGGTATAAGTTGCGCTATTCCAGGGAATTTTCTTATACTTAAAAGCCAAGCTCTAATTGGCGATGCAATAAGCCATGTTGTGCTGCCCGGTATTGTTGTAGCCTTCATTTTCACTGGTGTGATATCTACTATACCGATGTTATTAGGCGCTGCAGGCGCAGCAATAGTTGCTGTATTACTCATAGAAATAATAAAACGATTAGGAAAAATTGAACCAGGTGCTGCAATGGGGGTTGTATTCACAGGCATGTTTGCGTTCGGAGTACTTATACTGGAGCAAACAGATACAAGCAAGGTACATCTCGATGTAGAACATGCATTAATGGGCAATTTAGAGTCCCTAATTTGGCTAAAAGCAGAGGGTTGGGAGTCATTATTTGATCGTGATGCATTGAGTACGCTACCCGATGAATTATTTCGTATCACTCTTGTTTGTGGACTTATTCTCTTTCTGACGCTGATATTTTGGCGCTGGCTAAAAATTGTAACCTTTGACGAAGAATATGCAAAAACAATTGGTATACGCTCTTCACTGATAAGCTTTTCACTTGTTATAATAACCGCTATCGCAGCTGTTGCGGCATTTGAGTCAGTGGGCTCAATAATTGTGATTGCCATGTTTATTTGTCCACCCGCTGCAGCAAGGCTAATGACAAATAAGCTAAGCACTCAGGTCATTTGGTCCATATTTTTTGCAACATTATCAGCAATTTTTGGCTATATAATCGCAGGATATGGTCCACATTGGTTTGGTGGTGAAAATGCCGTGAGTGCAGCAGGCATGATTGCAGTATTTTCAGGAATTATACTGATGCTAACTTGTTTGTATGGACCTTATCGCGAGTCAGTAGGCCAAAAAAAAGTCTAGAGTTCAACACTTGGTATTAGTCCAATCTTACCCAATTATTATCATTCTCGGCTGATTTAACCATTGCTTCAAAGGCGGCTACACCATCTATTGCTTCATTAATTGAAACAGGAAAAGGCGCCTTCCCTTCAATATCATCAGCGAATGCTTCCAGTGTTAAACCGACAATATTTGCATTTGGATAGTTTATAACTATCTCTTTATTATCTAGTGTTTTTTTAACAAGCCTTGTTTCTGCATCCATCAATAAATAACCTTTTGAACCATAGACATGCAGTCTCCAAATGTCAGCTGTTACATAAATTGTTCCTAGGTATCCAGAAATTCCACTTTTAAATTTCATCAACATCGAGGTTGTGTCATCAAGGTCAATATCAAGGACCCTCTTTTCGCTTATACATGAAATCTTCTCAACTGCTCCAGCTATACTGATCATTGCATCCATCACATGGGTTCCACGAGCCGCCATAGCCCCTCCAGGACTTTCTTTTTTTGAAGCCCTCCACATACCTTCCTTGAGTTTATATGCACTAGGGCCAGATTGTTCTCCTTCAATGTGAAGCACCTCACCGATCTCTCCGTCACTAATCATTTTCAGTAAATCAATATATGCAGGTTGGAACCTTCTGCTAAAACCGATACCTAATTTCAGTTTCTTCTCTTCAAGCGCCTTAACGCACATAACTGCATCTGATTTTGTAAGTGTCATTGGCTTTTCAACAAATACATGTTTATTATGATTTGCAGCGGCAATAATCTGTTCAGTATGCGTTGTGTGTGGGGTAGTCAAAATTACTGCATCAATATTCTTATCTTTTAGTGCATCCTCATAATTTTGATAAATTATTAAATCATTTTTCTTCAAGTAAGCCGAATGTTGCTCACTATTTTTCGAGCATGCACCAATAATTTTAATTTTTTCACTTTTATCCTTGACTGACTCTATTGAATGCTTCCCCCACCATCCAAGACCGACCATTACTGCATTAATCATATTATAATCCTTTCCTCTCTGATATATTTATAACAGTTAAAATAATTTTTTGTAATAGATAATTTATTATGATCAAAAAATATAAATGGAAAAAAAGACTTCTTATCTCTTATTTCAATGATGATGAATTTCACTCCTTTATAAAAAAACAAGTTAATTACTATTTCCAACAAAATAACCAAGAAATTGAGGAGAGGCGGCTTAAATACGTAGTTATTACACAGGATGACTTTCACCTAAATCAAATACAAATATTTAATAAGGATACTTTTGGTCTTTATCTAATAGGCCTTGACGGAACAGTAAAGGGATATTCGAAAGACTTAAAACTATTGGATAGCTTGCTTGATATTATAGACAGCATGCCAATGAGAAAAATGGATATGAAAAAATAATGCAATTTCTCCAAAAGAACCAAATTACACACCTCATTCGAGATACAATAGCGGTATATGCGCTCAATTTAGCAGCTACAGATTATTTAATTGATATCAACAATACCCAATTAAGGTATGCAATAATTATCATAATCACACTTTCATTAATCTACTGCTCTTTCAAGTGTTTCTCGGCGCTGATCGAAATAATTTTAAAGCTAATAACAATAAATAATCGCTTTCTTAATTATAAAAGAAACACTCAATATTTAAGGGTAATCCCGACTGCAATATTATATTTTTTTATATATTTATATCTAATATTGCTAAACATCGATGCATTAGAGGTGTTTAATAAAATTGATTTTTACCTCTTGATATTCAAAGCGGTAACATTTTAACAGCAAAAAGATACAACAGGTTTCTTTGAATTCGATAAAGTTTTAGAATACAATCAAACTTTAACTATGCTAATATAACCATTAAAAAAGTAACAATAATCGATTATTTTTTGGGTCTTAAATATGAGCGAAACGATTCTCAATGTTCAAAATATAGTAAAAAGGTTTGGTGGCCTTGTGGCATTAAATGATTGTACTATAGATATTAAAAAAGGATCTATTACCGGAATAATAGGCCCAAACGGATCAGGTAAGAGTACACTTTTCAATGTTATTACTGGTCAACTAAAACCTGAGTCTGGCTCGGTTTTCTATCATGGTCAAAATATAACTGGTTTAGAGTCTTATCAACTTTTTGAACTTGGTATGCTACGAACGTTTCAAATTGCACACGAATTTACAAATATGACGGTTATTGAAAATCTTATGGTGGTACCTGGGAAGCAAGCTGGAGAAAATCTTCTTTACTCATTGGTCAACAGAAAGAAGATTAAGGAAGAAGATGAAGTAATCAAACAAAAAGCGAACGAAGTCTTGGAGTTTCTTAAAATTGATCATCTGAGAAATGAATTAGCTGGTAACCTATCAGGGGGACAAAAAAAATTATTAGAATTAGCAAGAACAATGATGGTAGATGCAGAGATAGTATTTCTTGATGAGGTCGGGGCGGGTGTTCACAAAACATTATTAAAAGATATTGCAGAATCAATTGAGAGATTAAATAAAGAAAAAGGTTACACATTCTGTATGATAGAACATGACTTTGAGCTAATTAGTAGACTATGCGATCCTATAATAGTATTAGCTGAAGGATCTGTGCTATTTACGGGAACATCTAGTGAAATTAAGAGTAATGATGAGGTTATTGAGTCATACTTGGGCAGAGGTGTAAAAAAATAATGTATTTTTCTGCGAAAAATTTAACAGGGGGTTACGGTGGCGTCAATATCATAGAAGAATGCTGCTTTGAAGTTAATCAGGGTGAGATTGTATCAATATTGGGACCAAATGGCGCAGGAAAATCCACGGCAATGAAAGCCATGCTCGGAATACTCGATTTAAAGAATGGTGAAGTGATACTTGATGGACAAGATATTACAAGACTAAAAACACAAGATCGAATAAAGGCAGGAATTTCATTTGTCCCACAAACCAATAATATTTTTACTGAATTAACTGTAAAAGAGAACCTAGAGATGGGGGCATTCTTAAATGATGGTGATATCAGTAGTCGTATTTCAGAAATGTATGACTTGTTCCCTATTATAAACGAAAAACAAGATCAGTTAGCAGGAGAGCTTTCAGGTGGTCAACGTCAGCAAGTTGCACTTGCAAGAGCCCTAATGACTAAACCCAAGGTTCTAATGCTCGATGAGCCGACTGCTGGAGTGTCTCCAGTCGTGATGGATGAAATATTTGAACATATTTTAAATATTAAACAACAAAATATAGCAGTACTTATGGTCGAACAAAATGCTAGACAGGCATTGGGTATATCAGATCGTGGCTATATCCTTGTTACTGGGAGAAATGCTTATGAAGGAAGTGGGGACTATCTTATAAACGATGATGAAATTAGAAAGTCTTTTTTGGGTGGTTAAATGGATTTTTTGAATGCAATTATACTTTTGGCGAATTATATAATCGTACCAGGATTAACATATGGATCACAACTTGCATTAGGAGCCATCGGTGTTACTCTTATATACGGTGTCCTCAGGTTTGCTAATTTTGCCTACGGCGACTTAATGGCTTTTGGGACAATGATAGTTATCCTATCTACGGGGTATTTGCAATCATTAGGTATTACTCTTGGTTTTTTACCTACTGCATTGCTGGCATTGCCTATTGGAATAATTGCAACAATTATATTGAGTTTGTTTTTTGATAAGACAGTATTCAAATATTACCGAGATATAAAGAGTGAGCCTGTAATACTTATTGTAGTCAGTATTGGAGTTATGTTTATTTTAAATGCGATAGTAAGGATCGTAATTGGACCCGGCGACGTAATATTTATGGATGGAGCTAGATTTATAATGAAGGCCGGTGAATTTAAAAAAATGACTGGGCTAAATGAGGGTATAGCCCTCAAATCTACTCAGGTAATTACTGTCATAACAACAATTATAACATGTTCAATACTGTTTTATTTCCTCAATAAGACGAAAACTGGTAAATCAATGAGAGCATATTCAGACAATGAAGATTTAGCTCTATTATCAGGAATAGACCCCACAAAAATAGTAATGTACACATGGGTTATTGTTTCTATACTTGCTACTATTGCAGGGACTCTTTACGGTTTAGATAAGAGCTTTAAACCATTTGCCTATTGGAATAATTTATTACCTATTTTTGCTGCAACTATTGTGGGTGGGATCGGAAACCCTCTTGGTGCGTTCTACGGAGGTTTTGTTATTGCTTTCACAGAGATAGGACTTACATACGCATATAAGAAATTTCTTGTATATCTGCTACCAGAGCAATTAGAACCAAGTAGCTTGGTGCAATACATATCAACAGACTACAAATTTGCGATATCGTTTGCGATACTCATAGTGGTTCTGATATACAGACCAAACGGAATTTTTAAGGGGAAAGTTATTTGAGAAATAATCTTGATATAAAACTTGCTTTTGGAGTCATGGCCTTGCTGCTTATTATGGTTGGTTTTGTACAATCTTGGGGAGTCGCCCTGGCAATTCTCAATCTTTGCTTAATTTCTGCAGTAATGTCGATGGGTGTTAATATACAATGGGGATATTCGGGGCTAATTAATTTTGGTGTCATGGGTTTTCTAGCTATAGGTGGCCTTGCTACCATCGTTGTGTCAGTTCCACCGGTAAACGAAGCTTGGGCTGCAGGTGGATTTGGTATAATATTATCTGGCCTCATTTTGTTTACGTTAATTACAAGCATTTTTTATGTTCATCGAAAATTTCAATCGAAATACAAAAACTATTTATTATTCTTTTTGGTAATCTCAGTAATACCAATGATGAAATTAGCTGCTGGACCATCAATTTCTGCAATCGAGTCTATTGATGCTGCAACCAGTGGTTTTTTGGGTGGCTTTGACCTACCAATAATTCTATCTTGGTTTGTTGGGGCCATCTTTGCAGCTTTGGTTGCCTTTATCATTGGTAAAGTTTGTCTAGATTTACGATCCGATTATCTTGCAATTGCTACACTATTAATTTCAGGGATTGTTGTATCATATGTTAAACATGAAGAATGGCTCACCCGGGGAGTTAAAAATGTTACTGGACTTAAGAGACCAGTGCCATTTGAGGTAGATCTGCAAAATTCAGACTGGTTTATAAATTTTATTGGATTCTTATTCAAGGGAAGATTATCAAAGGTTACCGATTTAGATGAAAAGATTATCTTACTAAATGACCTGGTGATGACTTCATCAAGTATTTTTGTAAAGCTATGTTTTAGCGTAATTTTCTCAATTGTTTTGATTACTATATTAGTATTTTCAGAAAAAGCTCTCAGATCGCCATGGGGCAGGATGATGAGAGCGATACGTGATAACGAAGATGCAGCAAAAGCAATGGGTAAAAATGTTGTAAAAAGACACTTACATATATTTATGATCGGCTCTGCCATCATAGGTTTTTCTGGTGCAATGTTAGTTACGTATGACGGACTATTCACACCAGCTAGTTATCAACCATTGAGATATACCTTCATAATTTGGGTTATGGTTCTACTTGGCGGAACTGGAAATAATTATGGAGCAATTCTTGGAGCTTTCGTTGTCTGGTTTATTTGGATTGAGTCAGCCCCATTCGCATTGTTTGTGATAAATGCCTTAATGAGCGAAGTTGATAATACAAATCAATTAAAGATTCATTTAATTGATAGCATCCCATATTTTAGATATTTAATGATGGGTCTGGGCTTATTGGTTGTAATGAGATACAGACCAAAAGGCTTATTACCTGAGAAGATTATTAACAATTAGGTTATCACCCCGCATAAGAATGCGGGGTGATATAAATTACCCTATCTAGCACCTACATTAACGAATTTACCGTCAACATAACCTTTTTCTAGGAACTGACCAAATGCTTCACCAACTTCAGTGAAATTAACGTCCGTAGCACCTTGATAGTTAATTGAATTACCAGCGCTTAGTAACCTTAAACCCTTTGCAAGTTCACCTGCATAGATTTTAGGCCCCGATCCGTTAGCAATTTTTTGAATATTATCTGCAATACTTCTACCATCAGTAGAACCATTACAACCACTAATATCACAATCACCAGCTTGCATAGCTAGAATTAAAAGAGCTGCAGCGTCGTATGACTCACCTGCATAAACGCTATTTGGATCTACATCATTAGCCGATGCATACGCTTGGAATCTTTGGAATGACGCACCAAGAGATCCCGGTGTTGAACCCCATGAACCATTTAGCTCGTCACCAAAAGCATCTTCAAGAGAGGTACCGATCATACCATCACCTAGCGCAAACTGATCGAATGAACCTGCGTCCAAAGAACCACGAATAATATTATTACCACCTTGATCGATGTAGCCTAGTACTGCTAGTGCATCGCCACCAGCGGCGGATAAAACTCCAACTTCTGCGCTGTAATCTGCTTTATCACCTTCATGAGCTATTTTAGCTGTTACTTCAATGCCGGCTGCTTCAACTGCGGATTCAAAGACATCTGCGAGACCTACACCATAGTCATTATTAATATAAGTGATGGCAATACTCTTTACGCCTTTATCTGCTGTGATTGCTGCTAATACTTCACCGCCTCTTGCGTCAGATGGGGCAGTTCTGTAAAATAAACCATTGTCTGGTTCGGTTGTTAGAGATGGTGAAGTTGCCGCTGGTGATATATTTGGAATACCATTTGGCATACTAACATTTTGTGTTATGGCTTTCGTAACACCTGAGCAGTCAGCTCCGAATATCGCAACAACACCCTCAGCAACTGCTTGTTCCGCTGCTGTTACAGCGGCAGCTGAGTCAATACACGTAGCATCACCCTTGACTAGAGTAATTGTTGAACCACCTAGCAGTTCTCCTGAAGCATTTGCTTCATTAAAAGCTAGTTCCGCTCCATCCACCATCGGTGGCACAAGCGACTCTAGGGGGCCTGTGAAACTCATAATCATGCCAACTTTTACTTCATTAGCTTGGGCGGTACCAAAGCCAAAAGTGACAAGAGCTAGAGCAAACATAAAAATTCTTAACATTTCGTTCTCCCTTTAAAATAGTTAATTATTCATTAACCCTTATTAAATATTAAAATACCACAAATTACAATACATTATGTATCAATTGGTGGTCACTTTTGGGGTTGTCATGAGCGCTGATTTTGATGTAATTATTAAAGAAGCTAAACTGTATTAAAGAAGCTAAACTGTGATAAAATCGAATTCACACAAATGAAGAAATTAATTTAAGCCTACTTTTTATGAAATTGTAGATCAAAAATCAAATTTTTTTGGCGGGCCCGGCAGGACTCGAACCTGCGACCAATTGATTAAGAGTCAACTGCTCTACCAGCTGAGCTACGGGCCCAATAAGATTAGTTTGATCGCTCTTTGGCGACAAGTAGCCTATTCAAAGCACTTATATACGCTCTTGCGGACGCAACGAGCGTATCTGTATCCGCGCCACGACCAGTGAAAGATATTCCTTCATCCTCCAGCCTAACACTAACTTCAGCCTGCGCATCAGTGCCCTCTGTGACGGCTTGCACTTGGTATAATGGAAGTGATGCTTCATGAGGGAATATAGCTTTTATACAATTAAAAATCGCATCTACAGGACCATCACCAGTTGATTTATTGTAAATTATTTTTCCATCAACTTCGATTTCTAGTTCTGCGTTTTGCGGACCCTTCGTACCTGCGTTTACGATAAGTGATTTAAACTTCAGTCGTTCGCTTGTACTTGAAATCTCATCATCAACAAGTGCCATAATATCCTCATCGTAAATATTCTTTTTTTTATCAGCAAGCGCTTTAAATCTCTCAAATGCATCTTGAAATGCATTATCGCCAAGTTTATAGCCAAGATCAGCTAATTTTTCTCGAAAGGCATGCCGACCCGAGTGTTTTCCCATTACCAGTGATGACTCTTTAAGTCCAATTGCTTCAGGGTTCATTATCTCGTATGTCTGGCTATTCTTCAACATTCCATCTTGGTGGATACCTGATTCATGTGCAAAAGCATTTTTTCCCACAATAGCCTTGTTGTACTGGACAGGAAATGACGTTATTGCAGATACAAGCTTTGATGCTCGTAGTATTTTTGTTGTGTCAATTTTTGTGGTGTAGGGTAAGGCATCAGAACGCGTATTAATCGCCATAACAACTTCCTCTAGCGCTGCGTTACCAGCCCTCTCTCCAAGTCCGTTTATAGTGCATTCTATCTGTCTAGCTCCAGCATCAACACCTGCCAAAGAATTTGCGACAGCGAGGCCGAGGTCATTGTGACAGTGCGTAGAGAAAATTACTTCATCCGCACCAGGCACTTTTTCCCTTAAGGTTTTTATCAAATTATTGAACTCATTGGGGATGGCATAGCCGACTGTATCGGGTATATTGATGGTTGTTGCACCATTCTTGATTGCGACCTCACAACATTTACATAAAAAATCTATAGATGTTCTTGTTGCATCCATACCGGACCACTCAACGTCCTCAACATAGCTTCTTGCCTGTGTAACTGTCTTTTTAATGATTTCAAGGACTTCTCCTTCATTTTTTTTCATTTGGTGCTCAAGGTGAATTGGAGATGTAGAGACAAATGTATGTATCCTGCCTCTTTTTGCCTTTTTTACTGCTTCACCAGCTCTGTCTATGTCCTCAGGAATCGCTCGCGCAAGACCTGCAATGATTGAATTTTGTGACCTTTCAGCGATTTTTGATACAGCTTCAAAATCCCCGTTTGAAGCTATCGGGAATCCAGCTTCAATTATATCAACACCCATATCATCTAATAATTCTGCTACCTGAATTTTCTCATCAAGTGTCATTGTTGCGCCAGGTGATTGTTCACCATCACGTAATGTTGTATCAAAAATTCTTATATGGTTATCTTCGGAGCTCATTTACCCTTAGTTCTTCTCTTTATCTACCAATTTACCAGCTTTTATCCATGGCATCATATCTCTTAATTTTTCACCAACTTCTTCGACAGGATGTGCATCATTGAGACGTCTTATTGCTTTAAAAGTGGGTTGTCCAGCTTTACACTCATTCATCCAATTTGTAACAAACTTTCCAGTTTGAATATCATTTAAGATCTTCTTCATTTCCATTTTTGTATCTTCAGTGACGAGACGTGGACCTGATTGGTATTCACCATATTCGGCTGTATTTGATATTGAGTAATTCATATTGGCAATACCACCCTCATAAATCAGGTCTACAATTAATTTTACTTCATGCAGACACTCAAAGTAGGCCATTTCTGGTGCATAACCGGCTTCAGTTAATGTCTCAAAACCAGCACGGATAAGTTCAACAAGCCCTCCGCAAAGAACGGCTTGTTCGCCAAATAGATCAGTTTCACATTCCTCTTTAAAGGTCGTTTCAATTATACCTGAGCGTCCACCTCCAATACCGCTTGCGTAAGAGAGGGCAACATCATGTGCATTTCCTGAGGAGTCTTGATGGATTGCCATCAAGCAAGGTACACCACCACCTTTTTGAAATTCACCACGCACAGTATGCCCTGGCCCTTTTGGAGCAACCATGATTACGTCAAGGTCTTTTGACGGCTCGATTAGCCCGAAATGAATTGTTAAGCCGTGAGCAAAAGCAATAGCTGTTCCCGGTTTTATATGGTCTCTAATGTGATCTTTATATATATCAGGTTGTATTTCATCAGGCGCACACATCATTATCATATCAGCCCAAGCAGATAATTCCGAAACTGACATTACTTTGAGCCC
>CACPAS010000022.1 GCA_902632055.1 uncultured OCS116 cluster bacterium
TCATCCAAAGAATGCACTAATTGCTGGTACAAAAGGTTTAGCACTGGTGATAAACCGAGAATTATTTGAAAAGCTTTTGCACGAATTTCCTGATTTTACTAAAAGTTTGAAATCTAAACTTATCAGTGATCTCAATAAGGATGTTGTCAGTCTGCAAACAACTCTTGATTAATAGATCAAGTAATATCACTAACTCTGATGGTGGTAGATATGGGGACATGGTCTGAGGGCCTCTCAAAATCCCGAGCTATTTGGAAAATTTGATGGTTCTGATAATATTCTAATAAATTTTCCGTGATCCATATATGGTCCAAGCGCCGGCCGCGATTAGATTTTTTCCAGTCTCGGTTTCGGTAGCTCCACCACGAATAGACTTTTTCATCTTCATCTGCAAAGTGCCTAAGGACATCACAAAAATTATGCTTATTAATAATTTCTGATATTTTTGATCTCTCAACATCGGTATGACTAACAACATTTATGAGCTGCTTGTGTGACCACACATCATTCACATGAGGTGCAATATTCATGTCACCAACAATGATATGATATTGATTATCAGCGATTTGAACTTTCAAGTGATGATACATTTCATCCAAAAAATCTAGTTTATGTTTGAACTTTGGATTTATATTAGTATTTGGTTCATCACCACCCGCTGGAACATAAAAGTTATGTAATTTTAGGCAATTATTTTTTGTGCCCAAATAAAACTCTGCACCAATATAACGACAATCATTTTTATTACAAAAATCCTTTTCAATTATATTTTTGAACTGCACTCTCGAGATTATTGCAACCCCATTATAGGACGCCTGACCCATATGAGCGACATACTTGTAACCAAGTTCTTGAACTGAAGATAATGGAAATTTATCATTTTCACATTTTGTTTCTTGCAAACAAATTATGTCGGGATCCAATTCCTCAATAATTTTTTTTAATTGCTCAAGCCTTATGCGTATACTATTTATATTCCAACTAATAACCTTAAGATTTTTCTTTCTCATTTATTTTTTTTGACTAGAAAATAACTATTATCAGCAATTTTATCATGAATGACATTTGAGAGCTTTACATTGGTCTCAAAGCCTTGTGCGTCAATTATATACCATTCGTACAATTCAAGATTTGTATTTGATTCTGATATACTATCTCTAACATGAAAATGAAGTGTAATTTCACCAATCTCCTCATCAGTCAGACCCTCAATAGATAGCACTAAAAATTTTTCATAAAAATCAATACCTAAAATTCTTGCATCTTCGAGTAAGTTAACATTATCCTTGAATAGTACATAATGAGGGGAATATCTAATAGGGTAACGGTCAAGCGTATCCAATTCTCTATCAATAATGCCTAACCACACGCTATCAGAAACAACAAGAAGTGAGTCAGGTTTCGTGTAATCAAAGCGGAACCTGCCAGGTCTTCGTATATAGAATCTACCTTCTGAAATTGTGGAGTCCGGATTAATTTGAATAAAATCACCCTCCATATGCTCAATATTATTTAGATATACATTAACCGCATTCACAGCTTCAAGTTGAACAGGGTCTAAAAAACTCGATTTTGATGGAGTTACTTGTATTAATAGAAGGGCTATTGATGTTATAATTATTCTGAACATATACTTATTTATTTACCAGACAATAATATATGATATTTAGCGTTAAATATTGTCAAAATTTTGTTCAGTCAACAATATTTCTCTACGCCCATAGGTGTCGGCCTCAGAGATTATTCCATCATTTTCCATTTTTTCTATAATATTAGCAGCTTTATTGTATCCGATACCAAGCCTCCTCTGGACGTAACTCGTGGAAGCTTTTTTCCCGCTTATAATTACCTCTATAGCTCTTTGAAATAATTGTGGATCTATATTATTATATTCGCCTGGGTCCTTATTTGCTTCTTCGGGCTCTTCAAGTATTTCATCTATGAAGTTGGGGGTAGCTTGTTTCTTAAGGTAATTTACAATATCAGCCACTTCTTTATCATCAACAAATGCGCCATGTATCCTCGTTGTTCTATTACCATCTGCAACATAAAGCATATCTCCTTTTCCAAGAAGTTGCTCAGCACCTGCCTCACCCAGGACTACGCGGCTATCAATTTTTGAACTAACTTTAAAACTAACCCTCGCCGGAAAGTTAGCTTTAATAACACCGCTGATTACATCAGTGGAGGGTCTTTGTGTAGCCATAATGAGATGAATACCAGCAGAACGTGCCATAGCGCCCAGCCTTGCCACGGAATGCTCGATCTCCTTACCAGCAACAGCCATTAAATCCGCCATTTCATCTACGATCACTACTATAAATGGCATTTTCTTTAGTGTAATCTCCTCATTATGATAATTTGGTTTACCAGTTTGTTCATCAAAACCAATTCGAACCTTCGTCTTTATAGTGCCGCCTTCTCTATCTATTTTTTTATTGTAGCCTTCTAAGTCTCTCACACCAATTTTTGACATATTCTTGTATCTCTTCTCCATTTCTCTAACAATCCACTTTAACGCTACAACAGCTTTTTTTGGCTCTGTGACGACCGGTGTGAGAAGATGAGGTATTCCCTCATAAAGGGAGAGTTCGAGCATTTTAGGGTCAATCATTATTAGTTTGCAGTCTTCAGGAGAATACTTATAAAGTAATGATAAGATCATTGTGTTTATTCCGACAGACTTACCTGAGCCAGTCGTTCCCGCAATCAATAGATGTGGCATTGATGCTAAATCAACCACAACAGTTTTACCCCCAATATTTTTTCCAAGAGCAATTGCAAGTTTATATGAAGATTTTTCAAATTCCTCTGATTGTATGAGGTCACTTAAAAATACGGTACTTCTTTTTGCAATCGGAAGCTCGATACCAATTTTATTCTGACCAGGGATAATTGCAACTCTTGCAGACTCTGCGGCCATTGACATGGCGATATCTTCCGCAAGACCAACAACTCTAGTAGATTTAGTCCCAAGTGATGGCTCTAATTCAAAAAGTGTGACAACGGGACCTGGTTTTATGTCTGTAATCTCTCCATTAACTTTATAACTGAGTAAGACATTTGATAGCTCTTGAGATATCATCTCAAGTTCATTTTCGTTTATTGTTTTTTCGTAATTTTTTTCTGGATTTATTTTTAAAAGATTGACTGACGGTAAAGAGAATTCATTTTGCTCGAAAAGGTCTAAGTTTTCCTTAGTATCATTTACCGTTTTTTTTCTTCTAGAGACTTTTTTTGGTTTATCAAAGGTATTTAGGCTAATATCAGACTCAATACTTTCCCCAATTATGATACTCTCGCCTCCATCTCGATCTTTTAGACTATCTCTGATCTCTTCAAAGCTTGTCTCTTCAGATTTCCTAAATGCTGATAGTGATTTCAGACGTGATAAGATGTAAGCGAAGGATTTCAGTATGTATCTGAGAAGAAGCACCAAAGGACTAAGCCTATTTGGGGATAGCTGCTGATGCATCTGATCAGATTCTAGGAGCTTATAATTTCTTGTCCTGTTTATCCTTAATAGCAATCTATTTATAAAAAATGTCATTACGATTATTAATGAAGAAATAAAGAAAGTGATCTGCTGCAAATTATTGTTTGATATAGTGCGGAAGTTTTCTGTTATAATCCCTCTTATTAATTGAGACAGTGAGTCTCCAAGCAGTCCACCTGCCCCAACTAGATAGGACCAATTAATTGTTGATTTAAAGAAATTATTCTCAGTAATGCCAATATTTGATAGGAGCACTAACCAAGATAAGAAGTATATTGGGTATTTTATATATCTAGGTACACCCATTATTCTTTTTGATTGAATGATCATATCAAGGCTTATCATTAGAATAATTAAAATAAAAATAAATGAGCCAAGTCCAATAAATTGTAACATTAAATCTGATATGATTGCCCCTGAAATACCTAAGATATTACTTATGCTGTTTGAGTTGTAATTATTTAAACTTGGATCATATGGTGTCCATGATATAAGAGAGGTTATTAAATAAATAGCAAGAGAAAACAACAATAAACCAAAAAGTCTTTTAGCTTGTTTCCTTATGAACAACCTAAAACCTGAAGGAAGCACACTCTCAATAAAATTTAAGCTAGATAATTTCATCCTACTTTAGAACCTGATTTATTATTTCAGCTGCCTGCTTTGCATCACTATCGCTTCCAACTAGAGCAATCCTGATATAGTTGTCTGCTGACGAATTATTACTGCCTTTTACTGATAAATATGATCCAGGTATTACTTTTAAACCTTCAGACCACAGCTTAAGTGTTGCATCTTCATCAGAGCCGAAATCTGATACTTTCAGCCATACAAAAAACCCACCGCTTGGTATGCTAAAATTAAATTTTTTATCAATAGTATTCTGGAATATTTCAAATTTTTTATTGTATAGTTTCCTATTTTCAATAACGTGACTTTCATCATTCCATAATGCTTCCGAGGCTATCTGGATTGGGATTGGTACCGTCGGAGAGGAAACATTTCGTAGATTAAAAAATTTTTTAATCAGGTTATTTTCACCAAAAACGAAACCAGATCTCAGCCCTGGAGCATTTGACCTTTTTGATAGTGAGTTAAACGATAAAATATTTTTAAATTTATTTTTTTCTGCTACTTCTATAATACTGTGAGGGGCCTCGTCCCGATAAATTTCAGAATAACACTCATCTGCTATTATAATAAAATCAAATTCAAGCGATATTTCGTAAAGTTCCTCTAGGTATTTTTTGCTTGCAATCGATCCTTGTGGGTTTGACGGTGAACATAAGTAGAATGCTATGGTTTTTGACCAAATATTATTTCCAATCATCTTAAGATTAATAAAAAAATCATCCGCCTCTGAGACTTCAACAGCAAGATTTTCTCTGTCTGTATAATGCCCTGCTGTTGCATAGACCGGGTAAAAAGGGTCAGGTAGAATAAATGTCGATTTATTGTTCTGTAATTTTTTAGCAAGCAAGCTCCCAAAAAAAAGTCCTTCTCTTGAACCAGATATAGGCAAAATATTATCAGTGTAGTCATCTAACTTAAGATTGTGTCTGCGTGAAAGCCATTTAGATATATTCCGACCAAAATTTGTGTTTGATTTTGCAGATGGATAATTCTGGAATTCCCTAAAATTGTTATTGATGATTTCTTTCACAAATGAGGGTATTTCATGTTTTGGTGAACCAATTGACATGTCGAGCCAACCATCTCGTTCTTGATGGTTTTTAAGCAAATCACGCGTCTGCTGGAATGGTGAAATGAATTCCATAAATCCTCATAATATCTAAAAATTTATTATAGAATTATCTGGTTAAACGTATGTTAATAATTAATAAAAAAAGGTGGTCGAAAGGACCACCTTTTTCACGGGAGAATATTATAGTATAAATTTTATGATTTAGAGAAGTCTGGATATGCATCCATACCTAATTCAGTTTTATCTACACCATATTGCTCGGCTTCTTCGCTCACGCGAATGCCAATTGTTGATTTCATAATAAACCACACAATTGCACTGACAAAACTTACGAAGACACCAATTGAAATAACCCCAATAAATTGGGTTACAAGACTTGTTCCGTCGTTTGATAGTGGAACAACTAGTGTTCCCCAGATCCCTGCGAGCAGATGTACAGGAATTGCCCCAACGACATCGTCAATTTTAAATTTATCAAGCATTGGAACGGCAAGCACAACAATAATACCGCCAATACCACCAATTATTATTGAAAGAAGTGGTGAAGGCATTAGAGGTTCAGCTGTTATAGAAACAAGACCAGCTAAAGCACCGTTAAGTGCCATTGTTAGATCGACCTTTTTGTATAATATTTGTGATAATATAATTGCTGCAACAACACCGCCAGCGGCTGCAAGGTTTGTATTCATGAATATTTTAGATACGGATGATGCATCTTCTATTGATCCAAGCGCAAGCTGTGAACCACCATTGAATCCAAACCAACCTAACCAGAGAATGAATGTGCCAAGAGTTGCAAGTGGCATGGATGAGCCCGGCATAGGATTAACGGTGCCGTCCTCATTGTATCTGCCTGCTCGTGATCCGAGTATCAGGGCACCCATAAGAGCTGCCCATCCACCTGTTGAGTGAACAATTGTGGATCCAGCGAAATCACTAAAGCCTAGCTCTGAGAGGAATCCTCCACCCCATTGCCATGCACCCTGTATTGGGTAGATCACACCACATAAAATTACAACGAAGATTAAAAATGGAATTAACTTGATACGTTCAGCGAGTGTACCCGATACTATGGAAGCTGCGGTAGCGCAGAACACCATCTGGAAGAACCAGTCTGAGGCTGCTGAGTAGTCACCCATATCAACTGATGGATCTGGAACACTAAATGCTGTAAAGCTTCCAATAAATCCACCATTAACTCCGTCATACATCAAATTATATCCAAGAACCCAGAAAGCTATACCAGCTATTGAATACAGAGCTATATTTTTTGTGCATTGCATGGCAACACTTCTAGATCGGACCATACCAGCTTCCAGCATAGCAAAACCAGCTGCCATCCACATAACCAAAAAGCCACCGATTAAGAATAGTAATGTATTGAAGACGTATACCGTATCTTCACCCGCAGCGTTAGCTGGTTCAGTACTGATAAGAGCAATAATCCCAAGACCAATTACAGATAATAATAATTTTTTTAACATTTTTTTCTCCTAGTTTTTTACAGGGCCTCAGCGTTTTTTTCGCCAGTCCTAATTCTAATTGCGCCTTGAACGTCGAAAACAAATATTTTACCATCACCAACTTTATCCGTTTTAGAGGCTTCAACAATTGCGCTTGTTGCTGTGTCGAGTAAATCATCCTTCAATACAAGATCGATTTGGATCTTTGGGATAAAATTTACTTCGTATTCAGCTCCGCGATAAACCTCAGTATGTCCTTTTTGACGACCAAAACCTTTTACCTCGGTCACGGTCATGCCTTCAATCCCAAGATCAACGAGAGCTTTTCTTACGTCATCAAGCTTGAAAGGCTTAATGATTGCAGTAATTAATTTCATCGAATTTCTCCTTTTAAAATCGTTTGAAGTAATAACTGCAAAAAGCGTGCCAATTTTTGAAATATTTTTATAAACCATTGTTATCAAACAATAATTTTTTTTAATAATAACTTAGTAATATTTGAATAAAGAGAATAAGACTAAAAATTAGGCACTATTATATGTATGATTAAATAGTAGGCAATTTTCTAATCATGCCTTCTTGTGCCACAGTTGCAATCAGACTTCCTTTTCGAGAATACAGATTTCCAGTAGCAAAACCTCTATTACCAGAGGTTTTTGGGCTTCTTTGACTATAAAGGATCCAATCATTTACGTCAAAACTACTATTATGAAACCATATTGAGTGATCCAGACTTGCGACCTGGATATCTTTTTGAAAAATCGAAATTCCATGAGGCATAAGGGCGGTATCCAGTATTGTGTAGTCACTTGCATATGCTAATAATGCCTGGCTCATTATTGAGTCTAAGTTCATTTTTTTTGAAGTTTTTAACCAAAGCAGCTGCATTGGGTCTTCTTCTCTTGGCTCAGCGATATCTCGTGGGTTTATTGGGCGGAATTCTATAGCTCGACCTCTATGCCTTGTGTCTCTTAAATTATCGGGGTTATTTTTAAAGACGTCATCAAGTATTTCTATCTCTGTTTTCAGGCTTTCTGGTGCGGCAATATTACGAGGAATATTTTCTTGGTGCTCCAGCCCTTTTTCTTTTTTTTGAAATGATGCAATCATATAAAAGATTAATTTATCATTCTGGTGTGCCGATACAATTCTTTGGGCAAAGCTTCTGCCTTCGCGAAGGGTATTTACTTCGTATTTCATTGTAAGCTGAGGGTCACCAGCGCGAAGGAAATATGAATGTAGGGAGTGCAGATGTTTATTTTTCACAGTTTTGCATGCGGCAACAATAGATTGTGCAACAATGAGACCACCAAAAACTCTCTTCCAGCCAAGCTCTTGCACAGATGCTCTGAACTTATTTTCTGATATTTTCTCTATGCTGATTAAATTTAAAAGATTTTCAATTGCGCTCATAATAAAATAGAAATTATTTAATAAAGTTATATATTTATATTTTAAAGACTACATAACAAGAAAAAAATGAAACAACTAAATACTGTATACTCGGACATAATAATTGTTGGTAATGGAATAACCTCACAATTTTTAGCGCTCAGACTTTCAAAGATATTGGGTAACAGATTAGCCATAACAATTATTGATAAAGAGAAGAATGATAGTCGCACTTCAGAATATGTTCGCTCTCTCTCCGTATCTCTATCTACTGTCAACTTATGTAAGTCGATGGGTATCTGGGAATTGATAGAACCGCATACCCACCCAATACGCAAAATAATAATAAGTCACTCAGTATCGAATGAAGAAAAAAGAAGTTTTTTAAACCTAGATAATAGAGTAAATGATGAAGTTGCATCTTACATAATTGATGAGAGAGTGCTTAGAAAAGTAATTTCAGAAGAAACAGCAAAGTTTAACAATATTAATTTGATTCACACGAATATTAATGACATTAATTTAGGAGATGATCTGATTAGTATAAAAGCGCAGGACCAAATACTTACATCGAAGTTAGTTGTGGCGGGTGATGGAAGAAAATCAATTGTAAAAAAACTACTTAAGATTAAGTCAATATCATGGGATTACAATCAGACTGCACTATCTTGTCTGATTAAGCACAAGGCAAATAATGATAATATTGCTATTGAAAATTTTCTACATACAGGGCCAATCGCATTACTTCCAATGGGTAAACGTATTTCCTCGGTAATCTGGTCGGTCCAAAGAGATAAGATTCATGAAATAAAAAATATTTGTGATAGTGATCTAAAATTAAGCATCGAAAAACAATTTAAAAGTTATATTGGTGAAATTACTGCGATAGATAACTCCAGCTTTTTTGAGCTTAACTTCTCTATTGCTCAGAAATTATACGTAAAGAGATGCGCCGTAATGGGGGATGCAGCTCATTCAATACACCCCCTTGCTGGACAAGGGACTAATTTAGGATTACGTGATATTATATCTTTATCCGATGGAATAATTGAAGCTGTTAAATATGGATTAGACATTGGTTCAATTAATAATCTTCAGGAATACCAAAGATTACGAATGCCTGATATTTTGACTTCAGCATTGGCGTATGATGGAATAAACAGGTTGTACTCAAACAGCATTGTAGGTTTGAATCCCATAAAAGATCTTGCAATAAGCTTGGCTGAGAGTATCCCTATTATTAAAAAAAATCTTGTTAAGGGTGGTTCTGGTTTGGCCATAAAAAGTTAAGAGCCGAGTTCAGACGAAAAGCGGATACGGGATTTTTATTTATTTGTTAATTTTCTAGCTTCAGAGGGTAGCATTATTGGAATACCCTTCCTAATTGGGTAAGCTAGATTAGCTCCTATAGAAATCAGCTCTTGATTTTTTTTGTCATAATTCAATTCACCAGAGCAAACTGGACAAATTAAAATCTGCAGTAGTTTCTCGTCAAAATTTTCTGCCATTTTATTGTATGAAATTACTTTTTTTATCATTCCTTGATGCGATTGAAATTTCACTTAATGCTATTAAGATTTCAGATCGGTTTTCTATATTTCTAGCTTCGAGTAATGCCTGTTTTTCTTTTGCAGTGAATGGGCTGAGCATTGCAAAAGCATTTATTAAAATATCTGTATCGGTATCAGTTATTACAGACCAGTCGGTTGTTAAGTCGTTTACGTTCAGATAATCAGATATGACATTTAATAATTTTTCTCTGTCTATTGTGTCGGTATTATCTTCGATTACTAGATCATCATTAAAAGCATCATATGCTACTCTCATCTCTCGATAAGAGACCTTATTTTCAATCTCTTCGATTATATTAAACCTACAGACACCAGTTAATTTTATTATTAGTGTACCATCGTCATTTTCAACATAAGTAGAGACCTTACCAAGACACCCAACCCGCTCAGTATCAATCTTTTTTTTCTTGGTTATGGAGGGCTGGATGATTCCAATATACTTATTTTTTTTCATGGCGTCATCAATCATCTCTAAGTATCGTGGCTCAAATATGTTTAGTGGAAGTATTGCTTTTGGCAATAGAACGCATTTATCAAGTGGAAAAATTGGAATAATTTCAGGTAAATCTTTTGTATCGGTTTCTTGGTTCATAAGTGCTCCTAGGAAAATAAAATTGCTGATAGATTTTTTCTTTTTTCAATAGTTACAGGATCGTCAAAGCCCCAAGCTTCAAAAAACTTTAGTAATTGCAGCTGGGCAGCCTTATCATTCCATTCTCTATTTATGTGTATGGACTCTATCAATAAATCTGCAGCTATGGATTGTTCACCTAACGAATTATAATGCAGAGATAAATCGATCCGCGATTGATGGTCATTCGGATTTTTTTCTAGCTTCTCTTTAAGATTAGCAATATTTACATCATCTGCAGGTTCGTTTTGGGATAATTCAACTATAGATTTTAGCTGTTTTATTTTCTCGTTATTCAGTATTTGTGATGATAAGCTTGATAGGAATTCGCTTGCAAGATCAAAGTTTTCCATTTGGATATAACAGTCAGCAATTTCTGATATAACGTTAATATTATCTGCATCATCTGACACAATTGACTCGAGAATAGTAAGTGCTTGTTCATAGTTTTTTTCTTGTTTCAAATCTTTGACCTTAAGAAGTTGATCTTCAATCTTGATAACCTGACTGCTTATATGCTTATCAAAAAATTTTCTCAGCTCTTCCTCTGTTATATTTCCCATAAACCCGTCAATCGGTTTTTGATCTCTGAAAGCGAATACAGCCGGGATTGACTGAATGCCCATTTGCGCTGCTATTGCTTGGTTTTCATCCACATTAACCTTACAGAGCAATGCATTACCTTCAAATTCGTTTATGATTTTTTCAAGTGCTGGAGTCAACTGCTTACAGGGTCCACACCAAGGCGCCCAAAAATCTACAATAACAAGACTATCTTTTGAGGCCTCAATCACATCTACATTGAATGTTGCAGTTGTTGTATCTTTAATAAATTGGTTAATATTTGTCATTATAAAGTATCCATTCTAGACATCTTCTATATAATTAGTAATACCATAAAATCAATCATATTTAATGAATTATTTGCTAGTAAAATATTCTAAATCCATATATAAAATTAGGTGTTTAATAAGCGGGCGTAGCTCAGTGGTAGAGCACAACCTTGCCAAGGTTGGGGTCGTGAGTTCGAATCTCATCGCCCGCTCCAATATCAAAACTTCAAATTCAATTTTTTCTTTATTGAGGTTTTAGGAAATGCCACATCAAAAAATTCTAATTAAAAATGGAACTGTCGTCCACTCAGGTATGCTTGACGTCGCTGATATTCTAATAGAGGATCAGAGGATAGCAAAAATACAGAATGACATAACGGTATCAGCTGATCGCGAAATTGATGCAACAAATAAATTAGTATTACCGGGCGGTATTGATAGCCATTGTCATATTGAACAGAGATCTGCATCTGGGCTAATAAATTCAGACACATTTCTTTCCGGTACAACTGCAGCGGCACTTGGAGGAAACACAACCGTGATTCCATTTGCAGCTCAATATGAGGGCGACTCCCTCATCAAAATTGTCCAAGAATATCATGAACTGGCTAAAGAAAATGCGATTGTGGATTACTCGATGCATATGATAATTGCTGGACCATCAGATGACGTAATTGATTTTCAACTTCCAGAGCTGATCAAGGAAGGTCATAGTTCGATAAAGATATTCATGACCTATGACAGACTAAGGATTGATGATGATAGCATTCAAAGGATTCTTGAAAAAGCGAAACAATGCAAGGCAATGGTTTCTGTGCATGCTGAAAATCATGAAATGATTACAAAAAAAGTAAAAGAATTGCTCGGTAATGGTTGTAGACATCCAAAATATCACACAGACAGCCACCCAGTGGATGGCGAAGTAGATGCGTTCAAGAGGATCATAATGATGTCTGAAAAAACTAAACAACCTGTGATGATTTTTCATGTTTCTTCAGAAAAAGGGTTGGATGAAATAAAAAAAGGTAAGTCAAGGGGGGTTAATTTCTTTGCTGAAACATGTACCCAATATCTATCACTTAACTCAAGTTTACTGGATCAAACGAATACAAAAGAAGCTGCGAAGTGGATCTGTAGCCCGCCAATTCGCGATGTGACTGACTCTGAAGCACTATGGCATGGCCTCGAGAATAAGACTCTTGATTTAGTCTCGTCAGATCATGCACCATATAGCTTTGATGAAAAAGGCAAATTTTTTATGGGTAAAAATCCTAACTTTAAAGAAATACCAAATGGTATGCCTGGCCTCCATTGGCGATTGCCTATTTTGCTCGATAAGGTGCTAAGAAACCAGTGCAATTTAAGTGTACTAGATTTTGTGCGAATAACTTCAACAACGCCTGCGAAAATATACGGCCTTTATCCAAAAAAGGGTGAGATTAAAATTGGTTCCGACGCTGACATTACAATTTGGAATAAAGATAAAAAAGTTATACTCTCAGACGGTATGGTCGTGGACGGGTCAAAATATAACCCATATTCGGGATTTGAGGTATGTTGCTGGCCAGATGAGGTTTTATTGAGGGGGCACACAATTGTCAAAGACAATAAAATAAAAGGGGGAAAAAATATGGGTGAATTTTTACCAACAAAACTTAGTGATTACATTTGATTATCAGTGCTTAAAATGCCTATATCCAGTAAATACCATTGATAACCCAGCATTATTTGCTGTTTCGATTACTTCCTCATCTCTTATCGAACCGCCTGGCTGGATCACTGCAATTGCACCAAATTCGATGGCTTCATCAAGTCCATCAGAAAATGGAAAAAACGCATCAGATGCAATTACACATCCATTTCTTTGCTTTTTTTCATTTATATTCTTATAAAATTTTTGTATCGCTATTTTTGAAGAGTCCACGCGACTTGTCTGACCTGCACCAATACCAATCGTTTTCATATTTTTTACATAGACAATTGCATTAGATTTAACATGCTTTACGACTTTGAATGCGAATATTAAATCTTTAATCTGTTTAGAATTAGGTTTGCTAGAGGTGACAGTTTTAAGATTTTTTTCATCAATAATAAATTGGTCTCTATCTTGTATCAAGTAGCCGCCAAGAACTGATTTGAGCATTTTATTATCTGATTTTTCGTTATTGATTAATTTGAATTTAATTACTCTTAGGTTTCTTTTGCCTGAGAGTATTTTAAGCGCGTCATCTGTAAAAGCGGGTGCAATCAATACTTCTGAAAAAATTTTAACAATCTCATTTGCTGTATTCGCATCAATTACATCGTTCGCCACTAAAATACCACCAAAAGCACTCGTTGGATCGCAAGATAGTGCTTCAACATATGAGGCAACCAATGTCTCTCTTTGGGCAACTCCACATGGGTTAGCATGCTTGATGATAGCGAATGTAGGGCTATCTTTTTTAAAATCATCAATAAGTTGTAGCGCTGCATCAATATCGTTAATATTGTTATACGATAGTTCTTTCCCTTGCAGTTGCTCAATAGAGCCAAATCCACTTTTTGAATTGATTTGCAATACACCTGATTGATGCGGATTTTCACCATATCTCAATTTTCTTTCTTCTATTATTTCAGTGGATGCGACACTATTTACACTTGAGCCAAGGTAGTTTTCAAACCAACTAGAAATTATATTATCATAGGAATATGTCAATTTGTAAGCCTCTGCTGCGAGCAACATTCTTTCGCTTTGAGATAACCCCCCTTTTTCCTGTAATTTTTTTACTAAATCATCATAATATGTGGCATCAGTTACGATGGATACTCTTGTATAATTTTTTGCAGATGCTCTTATCATTGAGGGCCCCCCAATATCGATATTTTCAATGATTTTGGCAAGGTCACCTGTGCTTTCAATTATTTTTTGGAAGGGGTACAAGTTTACAATCACTAGGTCGAATTCATCTACATGGAATTTTTTCATTGTTTCCGCGTCGTCTGAATTATTTATTCTTGAAAGTAAGCCTGCGTATATATTTGGATGTAATGTTTTAACCCGACCGTCCAATATTTCAGGGAATTTTGTTATCTCTTCGATTTGAGTGACTTTAATATTATTGTCAGCCAACAATCTTGCTGTACCTCCTGTGGAGACAATCTCAATATCAAGTTCCACAAGGCTTTTTGCAAGTTTTACAATATCTGTTTTATCAAAAACACTAATTAGAGCGCGTTTTATTTTAATAATATTATTATCCATACCTGGTCTCTTCTTCAACTTTTCGATCTTAGTATTAAATCTATTTTTGCATTTCGAGTTTTTCTATTAATTCATCAAGATTATTCACATCAGTATAGTCTTCACTTAAGCCGCCCGTTCCAGACTTATTTTTACATGCGAAAAATGTGCATTCGTCATCCAAAAGTCGAATACCATGAACAGTATTTCTAGGAATAAAAATTAAGTCACCTACATCAGCGGTCGTTGTCTCATCCCCCAATAAAACTGCCAATTTACCGGAGAGCATATATATCCATTGTTCATCATTCGGGTGATAATGAGGAGGCGGAACATCACCTTTTTTATATGTTACAATACCGACTTTTAGGAGATCCCCAGCATATTGGATCATTTTTATGTGCGGCCTTGCAACATCTGGCGTGGCCTCCATCTCGTTTTTTCGGAAAATTGGCATTGTGATACTCCTGATTTGTGTGAATGCAAATTAATACTATTATTTTTTCTTGAGAATGGAAATAAAGAAACCATCATTTCCACCATCTGCTATGGTATTGGGCAAAATTCGTAAATAACCTTTGGGGTGAATGAATTCTTGAAATATCCCGATATCTTTAGTACTAATTTTCTTTATTATAATATCTTCTCTCTCATCCATAATTCTTTCAATTTGGTACTCACCCTCCTCCTTTTCTATCGAGCATGTGCAATATACTAGTAAACCACCTTTCTTTAGAAGCTCAATTCCATTAATCAGCAATTTATGTTGCAGATTTGTAAGATAATCGAGGTTATGAGTTTTTCTTCTTAGTATGTCCGGATTTTTTCTTATGACGCCCGTGGAACTGCATGGTGCATCAATCAAAACTCCATCATATTTTAATTTTGTAATCCATCTTGTGCTATCTGCATGAACGACATCTGCTTCAAAGTTCAACCTTTTTAGGTTTCTTTTTAAAATATCTAACCTTTCGATACTACTATCAATTGCTGTTACTTTTGCTCCGGCGTCAATCAAATTTGCTGTTTTACCACCAGGTGCAGCGCATAGATCAACAACGCGCTTATTTTTTATATGACCCTGAATAAGTTTAACGGGTATGCATGCAGCGACATCTTGTACCCACCACTTTCCATCATGATAGTATTGTATATCCGGAATAAATCCAAATTTATTAATCCGGATATTTCCGGTTATCATGCTTCGTCCTCCAAGCTCTTCAGCAATTTTTCCATCGGTCTTTTTTAATGTTATGTCTAAAGTAGGAACATTCACTACTGAGTCCGCTATTTGTTTTATTTCATCAGACGTATAGAAATTTTTCCACCGATCAATCATCCATTTTGGGATAAGTTCCAAATTATCGAATTGATCAATATTGAAGTGATCCTTATCTTCACTCACTTTTCTCAGTATGGCATTAACCAGATTTTTTAACTTATGTGATTTTTTATCATTTTTAGTTTGGATTATTGCAAGATTAACCACAGCATATGGGGGTGATTGCAAAAAAACTAATTGGCAAATAGCAATCATAATAATTAGATGAACGCGAGGTGAGTGATCTCGAACCGTTTTTTTGAGGTATTTAAGTAAAATTTGCTCTATGTGTGCCCATCGTCTAAGGGTTGTCATGACTATTGTTTTACATAGAGCGATATCCTCTCTTGGCAAATTTAGATAATTATTTTTTTTGAGATAAAAATCTAATCTATCGTCTGGGGTGCCATTTTTCCGAACCACATCATCCAATATGTCCAAGGATAGTGCCCTGGGTAGATATCCCTTTTCTTGAGTTTTTATTGTTTTCTTTGCACTATCCATATTTAATTTTTTTTGTTATTAATTATATTTATACTTATAGATGTAACAACAATAAAAGAATAATGTTAGAAAACGATAAAAATAAACTCTCGCCGGAAGCTAAGAGAGCCCTCAAAGAGGCAGAAGAGAGAAGAAAAAAGAATAATAAAAAATTGACTGATATGCCCAAAGAAATCGATGGGCCAGAGGGTCCCGAACCTACGAGGTATGGAGACTGGGAAAAAAAGGGAATAACCTCTGATTTCTAATCATTTATTTTTCCTATTCACTACGAGCTCGTCAACAACAGTGGGGTCCGCAAGTGTTGAGGTGTCACCCAAATCACTAAAATTATTTTCAGCAATTTTGCGTAGGATACGTCTCATAATTTTCCCTGATCTTGTCTTTGGCAAGGCTGGTGTTATTTGTATATGATCTGGTGAAGCAATTGGGCCAATTACATCTCTCACAGTCCCAATGAGCTCTTTTGAAATTGACTTATCTTCAAAGTCAACCCCTGATTTTAAAGTAACAAAAGCATATATACCTTGACCCTTGATATCATGGGGAAATCCAACGACTGCGGACTCGGATACTTTTTTATTTGAAACGAGAGCAGACTCAACTTCTGCAGTCCCAAGTCTATGACCCGAAACATTTATGACGTCATCAACCCTGCCTGTTATCCAGTAGTATCCGTCCGAGTCTCTCCGACACCCATCACCTGTAAAATACATTTCTTCGTATGTAGAAAAATATGTACTTTCGAATCTTTCGTGATCGCCATATACGGTCCGCATTTGACCGGGCCAAGAGTCACAGATGACTAAATTACCGCTACATTCGTTTTCTAAAATTTTACCATCAGCATCAACAATTGCAGGCTGTATACCAAAAAAAGGTAGTGTTGCAGATCCAGGTTTTTGATCAATTGCACCTGGAAAAGGCGATATCATAATACCACCTGTTTCTGTTTGCCACCATGTATCAACTATCGGTGAATTTCCATCACCAACGACGTTGAAATACCAATTCCACGCTTCAGGATTGATTGGCTCACCGACCGTTCCCAAGAGTCTCAAACTTGAACGATCAGTGCATTTAACATGTTCATCACCGGCACCCATAAGAGCTCTAATCGCGGTTGGGGCAGTATAGAAAATACTAACGGAATACTTATCAATAATTTCCCAGCACCTTGATGCAGTTGGGTAGTTTGGAAGACCCTCATACATAACGACCGTTGCAGCATTGGAAAGGGGTCCGTATACTATGTAGCTGTGACCTGTTATCCACCCAACATCAGCAGCGCACCAATAAATATCATCCGGTTTATAATCAAAAATATATTGGTGTGTCATTGATGCATATACTATGTAACCGCCTGAAGTATGAAGAACTCCTTTAGGCTTACCCGTTGAGCCAGAAGTATATAAAATAAAGAGGGGGTCTTCTGCAGACATCTCCACAGGCTGACAAGAATCTGATACTTTTTCTTTTTCTTCATGGTACCAAGTGTCAATTGTCTGATCCCA
>CACPAS010000023.1 GCA_902632055.1 uncultured OCS116 cluster bacterium
CTCATCTAAAGCCGAAGAAAGTAATGCGAACAATGACATCACAAGTGATGAAATTCTTGAAAGAAATGTTCCTTTTCGGCAAGAAGCCGATGCGGGAAGAAAAAATAAAAAAAATATAGAAGGACCCGAAGAACAAAAGCTCGACGAGCTTGAAGAAGAAGTGGAAGAGGCCAAAGCACCAAATAAATTCACAAGATTCAGGCCTCAAGAAGAGCGGCGACAAACAAAAATTACTGTAACAACAGCATTAGATGACACACCAAGACAGAGATCGCTCGCTTCAATTAGGAGGAGAAGAGAACGTGAAAGAAGGCAGCATACAACGCCTATGCCAACTCAAAAAATAAGCAGAGAAATTATAATCCCAGAAGCAATAACAATTCAAGAACTCGCAAATAGAATGGCTGAAAGAGCTGTCGATGTTATCAAACTTCTTATGAAGCAAGGGCAGATGAATAAAATAACAGATGTTATAGACGCAGATACAGCCCAGCTAATTGCGGAAGAATTAGGACATAGCGTAAAAAGAGTATCTGAGGCAGACGTTGAGGTGGGTCTTGAGGGGATCGATGACAAAGATGAAGACTTACAAGCAAGGTCTCCCGTTGTTACAATCATGGGGCATGTTGATCATGGTAAAACAAGTTTACTTGATGCTCTAAGAGAAACTAGTGTGGTTGCTGGGGAAGCCGGAGGGATAACCCAACACATCGGCGCATATCAGCTCAGTACCCCAAAAAAAAATACTATAACCTTTATCGATACGCCAGGTCATGCAGCGTTTACTTCAATGCGTTCGAGGGGAGCGAAGGTAACGGATATAGTTGTTATAGTAGTAGCTGCAAATGACGGAGTAATGCCACAAACAATTGAAGCAATCAACCATTCCAAAGAGGCTAACGTACCAATTATAGTAGCAATAAACAAAATAGACTTAGACGGCGCTGATCCAAATAAGGTAAGAAATGAACTACTAAAACATGAAGTTATAGTAGAATCCCTTGGCGGTGATATATTAGAAGTTGAAGTATCAGCTACCAAAAAAACTAATCTTGACCAATTAATTGAAACAATTATTTTACAATCCGAGGTGCTTGATCTTAAAGCGAACCCAAACCGAGTCGCAGACGGGGTAGTTATTGAGTCATCTCTTGATAAAGGTAAGGGTCCTGTTGCAACAGTGCTTGTTCAGAGAGGAACTCTAAATATTGGCGATATTGTTGTTTTGGGATCTGCTTGGGGTAAAGTAAGAGCCTTATCAAATGATTTAGGTACATCAATCCAAAAAGCCGGACCTTCCGATCCAATAGAAATACTTGGTCTTAATGGGGTTCCAGAGGCTGGTGATGTATTCACCGTCGTTACCAGTGAGTCAAGAGCAAGAGAGATTACTGAATACAGACAGAGGAAGATTAAGAATTACGCGAGAGGCCTTGCAAATAAAATAACACTCGAAAATATGATGGGGCAAATAAAAGATAAGAACCTTAAAGAGCTGCCCGTATTATTAAAAGCGGATATGCAAGGCTCGATTGAGGCAATCAGCTCTGCATTGAATGAGCTTGGTTCAGATGAAGTAGTTGTCAGAATTATTCATGCGGCTGTTGGAGCCGTATCCGAAACAGATATAGCGCTTGCATCCGCATCAAATGCTGTACTGCTCGCGTTCAATGTACGTCCAAACGCAAATGCAAAACTTCAGGCTCAAACCGATGGTATCGAAATTAGACAATACTCAATTATTTACAATTTAATTGATGAAATCAAATTAGCTTTGTCAGGGCTATTAGATCCAACTATTAATGAGAAAGTAATTGGTAATGCAGAAGTTAAAGAGGTTTTCTATATCTCGAAAATTGGAAAGGTCGCAGGCTGTATTGTAACTGAAGGTGTTGTTAAAAATAAAGAAAACTTGAGACTAATTAGAGACAGTATTGTAATCCATGAAGGCAAACTGTCATCCCTCAAAAGATTCCAAGAAGAGGTTCGTGAAGTTCAAGTAAGCCAAGAATGTGGTATTTCATTCCAAAATTATCAAGATATAAAAGCTGGAGATATAATAGAGTGTTATGAAATTGAGACAATTGAGAGATCACTTTAGGAAATGCTAAAAGGAAAAATACAAAAAGAAACTTACAGTCAAAGACAGCTAAAAGTTGGTGAGATAATCAAGAAGTCACTCTCTGATTTTCTCTCCAGAGATACAATTCATGATGAAGATCTACAGAATGTATCAATTACAATAACTCAGGTAACGGTGAGTCCTGATTTGAAGCAAGCAACAGCTTATGTGATGCCTCTCGGTGGTGAAGGAGCAATAGATATAGTCGCAGCCCTTAATAAGAACTCAAAGTACATTAGAGGTAGAATTGCCTCAAAATTATCTTTAAAATTTACCCCTTCAATTATCTATAAAGAGGACGAAACATTTGAGTATGCTCTAAAAATAGATCGTTTACTTAATAATTTGACAAGAAGTTAAATTTACAAAATAAAAAAAATTTGAATTATGGTAAAATCTTACAATAATTTATTTCATGGCTGGATAAATCTCTACAAAGAAAAGGATTTAACCTCAAACGAGGCATTACGTCTTATTAAGTCTAAATTTAAGAGAAGTAAGGTTGGGCATGCGGGAACGTTGGATCCTATGGCAACCGGCATCTTGCCAGTAGCCCTTGGGGAAGCCACGAAAACTGTCCCATATATTCATGAAAAGAATAAAACATATCTTTTTACGATTAAGTTCGGCGAGCAGACTGATACGGATGATGCAACAGGTAAAATAATAAAAAAATCAGACACAAAGCCTGATGTAGCTGAAATAAAATCTGTTTTGAGCAGCTATGTAGGGCCAATAAGACAAATACCTCCAATTTATTCGGCGAAAAAATTCAATGGTATTCGATCATACGAACTTGCGAGGAAAGGAATAGTACCTGATGTGGTCAGTAGAGCGAAAACCATTGAGATAGAAAATATCAAGTTGGTCAAAATGAATAGTGATTTAGAGTGCACAATAGAAGTAACGTGTGGAACGGGCACTTATATTCGTTCAATTTCCAAATATATCGGAGACAAACTAAAATTATGTTGTCATGTAACTAAGATTGAACGAACAAGATATGGGCCATTCCATTTAAAAAATATTTTATCTATTGATAGACTTATGCAATTAAACCATGATATAGATAATCTGAATATGATTATAAGCCCAGTTGAAACTGTGCTGGACGACATCCTGGCAGTTCAAGTTGATAATCATGATGCTAGCAGGTTAAGAAACGGTTCATCAATCACCTATGAGTTTAGTGAGTACGAACCGCTACCTGGTAGGGTAATAGCGAGATCTGCAGATAAATTGATTGCAATATGTACCCTAAAAGAAATGCAATTAAAGCCTGTTCGAGTATTTAATCTGTAGATTAGAGAATTATAAAAATTGAAGGAGACCATGATGTCGATAACCAAAGATGTAAAAACAAGTATAATAAAAGAATATTCTAGAAATAAAACAGATACAGGATCACCTGAAGTACAGATAGCAATACTCACTGAACGAATTGTGAACCTTACAGAACACTTTAAGACCCATAAGAAAGATAACCATTCACGAACTGGCTTGCTTAAGCTTGTTAGCCAAAGACGGAAGCAACTGGATTATTTAAAAATTAAAGATGAAGATAAATACAAGGACGTAATTAAGAAATTAGGAATAAGAAGATAATTAAGATTGGAAAGTAATGTTTAATATACAAAGTGAAGAAATAAATTGGGGTGGAAGAACCCTAAAGATCGAAACAGGTAAAATTGCAAGGCAAGCCGACGGTGCCGTGGTGGTAACTTACGGAGGCACCTCAGTAATAGCTACAGTTTGTGCAGAAAAAAAACCAAAGGCAGGCATTGACTTTTTTCCCTTAACAGTAAATTACCAAGAGAAGGCCTACGCATCTGGTAGAATTCCAGGTGGATACTTTAAACGTGAGGGAAGGCCTACGGAGAGAGAAACTCTAATATCTAGGCTAATAGATAGACCTGTGAGACCCCTTTTTGTCAAAGAATTTAAAAATGAAACGCAAGTCATAGCAACTGTTTTGACTTATGATCATGAGAACGATCCAGATATTGTAGCTATGATCGCTTGCTCAGCCGCTTTAACAATTTCTGGTATACCCTTCAAAGGACCTATTGCTGCAGCGAAAATTGGACTGATTGATAATGAAATGGTTTTAAATCCGAAAGTTGAAGATATTGAAAATTCAGATCTTGAGCTTGTTGTAGCTGGCACAAAGAATGCGATCTTGATGATCGAGTCGGAGGCATCAGAGTTAACTGAAAAAGTGATGCTCGAAGCTGTAATGTACGCCCATGAGTCAATGCAGGATGTAATTGAGATGATCATACATCTCGCAAGGAAATGTGCTAAAGACCCGATGATTATTGAAGAAAAGGATAATACCGAGATCACGTCCTTTATAGATGACGAAGTAAGATCAAAGCTAGAAAAAGCGTTTCAAATTACGGATAAGCAGAAACGCTACGGTCAAGTTGGAATTATCAAAGATGAAATTATCGAAAAACTTACTGAGAAATACGATGATAATTATGATGAAACAGAAGCATCGGGAATATTCAAAGAAATCGAGAGTAGTATCGTAAGAAACTCAATCCTGAAAGACTCAAAGAGAATAGACGGACGAGGTTTATCTGATATTCGTCCAATATCAGTCGAGGTAGGTCTGCTACCTCAAACACATGGCTCTTCTCTATTCACCCGCGGTGAAACTCAGGCAATAGTGGTCACTACACTTGGTACATCAGAGGATGAGCAATATGTAGACTCTCTGGATGGAACAAAAAAACAAAACTTTATGCTGCACTATAACTTTCCTCCATTCTCAGTTGGCGAGGTTGGTAGAGTTGGGGCAACAGGTCGAAGAGAAATTGGTCACGGAAAATTAGCTTGGCGCGCAATACATCCATTGCTACCAAGCAAAGATGATTTCCCGTACACACTTAGAGTCGTGTCAGAGATAACAGAGTCAAATGGCTCATCATCAATGGCAACCGTTTGTGGGACATCACTAGCACTTATGGATGCGGGTGTACCAATTCGTGAACCAATTGCAGGGATTGCAATGGGTCTAATTCTAGAAGGAAAAGATTACGCTATCTTATCTGATATTATCGGAGATGAGGACCATCTTGGTGATATGGATTTCAAGGTTGCGGGTACAAGCAAAGGTATTACCACTCTACAAATGGATATAAAAATAGCAGGGATTACCAAAGAAATTATGAAAAAAGCTTTAGATCAGGCCAAAGTAGGAAGAAAGCATATTCTATCCGAAATGGAGAAAGCAATAAAGACATCAAGAGATGATGTTGCCGATACAGCACCTCGGATCGTAACTATGAACATCCCAACGGACAAAATAAAGGATGTAATTGGCTCAGGTGGTAAGGTTATTAAGGAAATGGTTGAGCAAACAGGTGCAAAAATAAGTGTTGAAGACTCAGGAATCATAACAATAGCCTCTTCAGATAAGAGTGCAATTGAGGCTGCAAAAGTAAGAATACACCAAATCGTTGATGAGCCGGAGGTTGGTGAGATATACAAAGGTAAGATTGTTAAAATTGTTGATTTTGGTGCATTTGTAAACTTTTTTGGTCCAAGAGATGGCTTAGTCCACATATCCCAATTAAGCAATGAGCGAACTTCACAAGTCACTGATGTGGTAAATGAAAATGACGATGTTTATGTAAAATTAATAGGCTTTGATGACAGGGGTAAATCAAAATTATCAATGAAGGGTATAAATCAAGAGAGTGGTCTTGAAGAAGGTGAACCAAACGAGTCAATTGAAAAGCCCGACAAAACAAGAAAGAGAAGAAAGAAGAAAGACTAAAAATATATTTGTTTCAAGAACTCAGTCTTGATTATCGTAAATACTATCATCTTGCAACATTTCGGGTCTTGGTGTTGAAATTATATTATATCCAGAGTCAACATAATGAACCTCGCCTGTAACTCCTGCAGATAAATCAGATAATAGATAGATCGCAGATCCCCCAATATCCGTAAGTGTAACTGTCTTTTGCAGCGGTGAATGTCTTTTCTGGAAATTGAACATTGCTCGGGCATCAGCAATACCACCTCCCGCTAATGTTCTCATCGGACCCGCTGATATGGCATTTACTCTAATACCTCTTGTTCCGAAGTCTGCAGCTAAATACCTGACTGAAGACTCGAGTCCCGCTTTTGCTATACCCATGACATTATAATTTGGCATAACCTTGTTTGCACCGTCAAATGTGAGAGTGATAATTGAGCCGCCACTGGTCATAATTTTCTGAGCTTCTTTGACAACTTCTGTAAAAGAAAAACAAGATATTAGCATTGTTTTGATAAAATTCTCTTTTGTTGTGTTGTAATATTGTCCCTTCAGCTGATTTTTATCTGAAAATGCAATAGCATGCACAAGAAAATCAATGCTTCCCCATTTATTCCCAATTGAATTAAAGAAATTTTCAATATCATCACTTGACTCAACATCGCAGGGATATATCAAATCTGATCCTAATCCTTTTGCGAGTGGTTCAACTCTTTTTTTTAGTGTGTCAGACTGATATGAGAATGCAACCTCTGCCCCAGCTGCTGATAGAGACTGTGCAATACCCCATGCTATTGAATGGTCATTTGCAACCCCCATAATCACACCTTTTTTACCCTTCATAAGGGATAAGTTGATATCATTAGCATCTGACATAATTATATCTTCCTAAATACGAGACATGCATTTGTACCACCAAAACCGAATGCATTAGACATTACTGTATTAACTTCTATATTATCTTTACGTTCAAGCGCTATCGGTAGGTCGTTAAAATTTGAATCCAGTTCATCAATATTACAAGATTTAGCAATAAAATTATTTTGCATCATAACCAATGAGAAAATAGCTTCGTGCGCTCCAGCAGCACCAAGAGAATGGCCACTAAGTGATTTTGTTGCAGATATAGTTGGGACCTTATCACCAAAAACATTACGTATCGCACTTGCTTCAATAATATCACCTTGAGGTGTTGAAGTTGCATGCGGATTTATATAATCAATTTCTGACTCCAAGCCATCTATTGCCAGCCTCATAGCCCTCTCAGCACCTTCGCCAGATAATAGCACCATATCATTACCATCAGATGTAGACCCATAACCAATAATCTCGGCATATATTTTTGCCCCTCTTGAGATTGCATGATTATATTCTTCCAATATTAATATTCCTGCCCCACCCGCAATTACAAAGCCGTCTCTCCTCAAATCATACGCTCTACTGGCTTTTTTTGGATTGTCATTAAAATTTGAGGACATCGCACCCATACCATCAAATAATACGGATAGGGACCAGTCAAGTTCTTCTCCCCCGCCTGCTATCATGACATCTTGACTGCCCCATTTAATCAGCTCATAGGAGCTCCCGATACAGTTGTTTGAGGTTGCACATGCCGATGATATGGAATAATTAACTCCCTTGATACCAAGATACGTTGAAAGCGTTGCGGAAGCCATCGAGCACATTGCCTTTGGAACGACAAAGGGACCAACATGTTTAGCGCCCCTATCCCTTGTTTGATCTGCAGCCTTCACAATGGCGCGTGTGGAGGGACCGCCAGTTCCAACGATGAGGCCTGTTCTTTCATGCGAAATATCGCTTTTGTCAAGTGCAGCATCGGAAATGGCTTGTTCGGCTGCAATGTAAGACCAAGCAGAACCATCCGCAAGGAACCTTAGTTTTTTTCTATCAATATTTTCTTCCAAATCAATATTCGGACTTCCATAAACTTGTGACTTGAACCCCAAATCATCATAGCCAATAGCTTTTGATATCCCCGGTGTGCAATCAAATAATGATTTTTTAACTTCCTCGAAATTATTACCAATACTTGATACAATACCAACTCCTGTAATAACAACTCGTCGCATAGACCCCTCAAAATTATTCAAATAAACCAACTTTTAGATTTTCTGCGGAATAAACTTTCTCTCCGTCGGCGTAAAGGTCTCCATCGGCGACACCGAGAGTAAGATTTCTGGTAACTAGTTTTTTTATATTAACAATATATTCAAGCTTTTTAATAGTTGGGGTAATCATACCAAAGAATTTCACCTCTCCAACACCAAGTGCCCTTCCTTTACCGGGTTGTCCTAACCAGCCCAGGTAAAAACCCAATAATTGCCATAGTGCATCAAGGCCCAAGCAACCTGGCATAACAGGGTCGCCTTTGAAGTGACAATCAAAAAACCAGCTATCTTTTGATATAGACATTTCTGCAATTATTTGCCCCTTGGAATGAGAGCCTCCCTCAGTGTTGATTTTTGATATTTTATTGAACATTAACATTGGTGGCATAGGCAGTTGTGCATTACCTGCACCAAACAAATTACCCTGAGCACATGCTATAAGGTCTTCATAAGAGAAGGTATCTTTATCAAAATTTGACATATAATTAATTCAACAATTTACATTAATTTAAATTTATTATAAATTAGGATAACTAAAGTTTCCTTAATATATATCAAGAATAGTTATTATGCAAAACTTAACAAAAGATACAAAAATTCAAATGAATAAAGTTTGTATTATGGGTATCCTGCGAAAAGCGGATATCAAAATAACAAGGCAACGTGTATACCTTGCAGGTATATTATTTAATCTACCAAAAGGGCACTTCACGGCAGAAGAATTACACGATGAAACAAAGCAAGGTGATCTCAAGGTCTCCCTTGCCACTGTGTATAATACTCTCAATCACTTCTCGCAAAATGGACTAATTAAGACTCTTCAGGTAGATAGCCAAAGAACATTCTTTGATAGGAATACGGAACACCACTATCATATCAAGAGCAATAACATAATTGAGGATATAGCTGCTGACGATGTCAATATTGAGCTTTCACCCGCTAAAATACCAGCAGGGAAAAAAATTAAGTCCATAGATTTAATTATTAATCTGTGTGATGAATGAGATATATTACTCTTTTAGCAATATCAACTCATCGATATAAACACCAAAGATAAGACCCTGATCAATCCAACCTTCTGCATTTTGGGTTTTTATAAGGCACTGCAAACCATCACAGCTGAGGACATCTACAAGCACGCCTGACTCGAGCTTTGTATTAATCTCTTTTTTGTCAGGATCTTTATACAAATTCTCAAAATTTGGGTTATTTTCTTTGATCCTCCATGGGGAAATAATCCCGGTTCTTTTTGATATAATAAGCGTATTTTTTATCCATCCTGTTTTAGCTTGATAATCTCTTATTTTGCTCCAACCCTGAATATCTTCCATTATTTCTATTGGGAGACCCTTTTTATGATAAGTCCAAATAACATTATGATCCAAAGAAGGCCCTACTCTGACATTGGTCTTGCCTGATCGCAAACTTTTAAATTTATAGTAGTTGTCATGTGTCTTATAAACGGAACTGTCTACAACCGTATCTTCAAATTCTTGAAAGGCGCTCTTAAAAACTTCATAGGAAACTAATGCCAGTACAATAAAAATAAATACAAAAATAATAATTTTTTTTAAGAGCGGTGTTATAGTCATACTATTTATATTCGATAGTTTCAAATTTCATATTGAGTAAATCCAACATAAGTAATTTTCCAACCAATCCTTCACTAATGTTCAATATTATCTTTAAACACTCAGATGCCATAATTGTACCAACAAGAGTTGTGGTTGTTGATAATACTCCATTATCGGAACATTCATCCTGAATGTTAGAAACATTTTCTTCATCAAATAAGCTACGTATTTCAGGATTTTTATTTTTTTTTGTTGATGGAAGAATGGTTGTAACTTGCCCTTCATATGACCTTACGGTTCCTAATATGTATGGTTTTTTGTATTTTTGACAAGCATCTGCGATCTTGAACCTTGTTTTAAAATTATCTGTGCAATCAATAACAATATCATACTCCGCGATAATCTTGATAAATTCTGGGCTATTTGCATCAGTTTCATAATCATAAATGATTGAATTTGGATTTAATTTACCCATGAAAATTTTTGCGCTCTCAGTCTTTTTTAAACCAATTCTATCCACATTGTGAATGAATTGCCTTTGTAAATTCGATAATTCAACTGTATCATTATCAACAAGCCCTATTTTTCCTATACCTGAACTAGATAGATGAGTAACCACTGGTGACCCAAGACCGCCTAGACCAATTACAAGAACTTTTGATGATTTTAGTTTTCTTTGACCGTTGCCACCAATATTCTTTATAAGAATTTGTTTAGAATATCTCTCTAATTCATCCCCACTAATATGTATGTCTTCAATATTAACTAGCATTTCAAATACCTGTTGAGCCAAAACCACCAATACCGCGAACTGTTTTTTTTATGTATTTGCTTTTCCTAAAATTTATGTGTTCGATCTGTGTAATTACCATTTGTGCTATTCTATCGCCCGGCTTTACTGTAAATGTTTTCTTCCCATGATTTATTAATATGATTTTTATCTCACCTCGGTAATCACTATCAATAGTGCCTGGTGCGTTTAATACAGTTACACCGTATTTAAATGCGATGCTTGATCGTGGCCTAATTTGTGCCTCAAAACCATTTGGAAGTTCAATTGCAATCCCTGTAGGAATTAACTTCCATTCACCTGAATTAATTTTTATTCCAGTCTTTTCTAGGTCGGGACTTGCTGAAAGATCAAGACCTGATGCACCTATTGTTTGATATTCTGGGATTTCTATTGAAGAAGACTTTGAAACATCCAGCAAGTTAATCTCGATCTTTTTTTTCATATCGTTTATTGAAAGTATTTAGTAATTTTATTAACCAGCTTATCCGCGACGTCAATCTTTGCCATCCTATGCCATTTTTCTGAACCTGATCTATCAAAAAAAACTACACTATTATAATCCCCGTCAAAAACTTCTTTGTCCTCTGATACATCATTTGCAAGAAGCCAGTCTAAATCATTTTTTAAGAGCTTTTCTGTAGCGTTTTCATAAATATTCTCTGTTTCAGCAGCAAATCCAATAGATAATTTCGGTTTAAGATTATTGTTCCTCACCACACTCTGAATGACGCTAACATTCTCAGTAAGCTCCAGCATCTTTTTACGAGCATTTTTCTTAATTTTGTTCTCACTGTATTCTTTGATTTTCCAATCAACGACTGCAGCCGCAAAAATACCAATATCCGCAGGCGAAATACTTTTAGCAGCATCCAACATCTCCATTGCAGTTTTTACTCTAATGATCTCCACTCCATCAGGAGGGTCCACTGATGAGGGTCCACTGATCAGTGTTGTGTCAGCTCCATATTCTGCTAGCGCGGAAGCTATCGCATAGCCCTGTTTACCAGAGGAGTTATTTGATATGTACCTCACAGGATCAATCGGTTCAATAGTTGGACCTGCAGTTACGAGAGCTTTTTTATTCTTTAGCCTATTTTTTTTTGTAAAATATTCATTAACGAAGTATGCAATTGACTCTGGCTCCTCCATTCTACCCATTCCATTCTCACCACAAGCAGTTTCCCCAATTGCGGGACCACACAAATGAATACCAAACTTTTTAATACTCATCAGATTTTTTTGCGTGGCTGGATTATTCCACATTTGAGGGTTCATGGCAGGAACTATGATTATTGGCTTGTTTGATGCAAGAAGTGTTGCAGTGGCGAGCTCGTCTGCCATCCCATAGGCTATACGTGATATCAAATTTGCAGTCCCCGGTGCAACAATTAAAATATCAGAATCTCTCGAGAGGTTTATGTGCCCCATCTTGAGTTCACTTTTATAATTAAATAAATCTGTATGGACTTCACTTTCTGCAAGTTGTGAAACACTCAATTCGGTTACGAACTTTCTACCAGAATTTGTGAGGATAACCTCTACATGTGATCCATATTTTTTTAGGGACCTGATCAATTCAAGACTCTTGTAGGCTGCAATGCCACCACCAATTATTAGAAGTATTCTTTTACCGTTCAGTTCTTTCATTAGTTTTATCCCGTCATCAAAAATACAAGAGAAGTTAGAGCTACAATTGTTATAATCCAAAAAACATTTCTCTTAAAGTAATTTTGACCTTGTCTACTCCTAGACTGGCTTTCTTCGAGAAACCTATTAAAACTCTCATTTGTTTTCTTGGCGTCACTTAGAAAATTAGGTAGTTCACTAAGCGCAACACCAAACCTAGACAACCCATCAAGACCCTGCTTTATTTTCTTATCTGGTGATATTTTATCTTCCATCCATTTTTTGACTATTGGCTCAGCAACATCCCACATGTTCAGGTTGGGATCCAAATCTCTCGCAACACCCTCCGTGACAACCATTGTCTTTTGCAGAAGTAAGAGCTCTGGTCGCGTTTCCATATTAAATTGCTCGGTGACCTCAAATAATTGGGTTAAGACATTCGCCATAGAAATATCATTTGCATTTTTCCCTGACAATGGCTCTCCAATTGCTCGCAATGCTTGACTAAATTCGTCAAGCTTTTGGTCATCAGGGACATAGCCGGCCTCAAAGTGCACCTCCGCCGCCCTTCTGTAGTTTTTTGTTATCAGGCCCCACAGGATCTCGGCAAGAAAATTTTGCTCTTTTTCACCCAATCGTCCCATTATGCCAAAATCAAGTATCACGAGCTTACCTTTTTCGTTTATTAAAAGATTGCCCTGGTGCATATCTGCATGAAAAAAGCCATTTCTGAGTGCTTGTGTTAAAAATGACTGAATTATAATTCTTGCCAAATCTTTCAGGTCATATTTTTTTTCAATTAACCTCTCCCTGTCTCTTATAGATATTCCATCAACCCATTCAATCGTGAGAATTTTTTTTGACGTTTTCTCCCAAAATATTTTTGGAACAATATACTCATCATTTTCATTCATATTCGTATTTATTTCTGAGATTGCAGCAGCCTCATACCTCAAATCCATCTCCATTTGAACTGACCTCTGCATCGTTTGAATTGATTCTTTAAATCTAAGCCTTTTTAAGTCTGGGTTGAACCTCTCCATAAAATCAGCAAGAAAATAAAAGAATTCAAAATCCTTGTTGAACTTTTCCTCAATGTTTGGTCTCACTATTTTCACCGCAACTTTTTGTTTATCTGACAATTTTCCAGTATGAACTTGCGCGATTGATGCAGCCGCTATCGGTTCATCAAATTCGGCAAAAACATTTTGAATTTTTGTGTTGAACTCGGACTCTATGATTTCCTCTGATATTTTTTTATCAAACTTTGGGAGATCATCTTGAAGATTCGCCAATTCCATAGCAAATTCTGAACCAATTATATCAGGTCTTGTCGCTAGAAATTGTCCGAGTTTAATATAAGCAGGCCCGAGGATTTCAAGTGTACTACCAAATGTTTTTTTCTTTTTCTTTTTATTATTCAATAACTTGTTAAGTAAGAAATGGTTATTCTTGGGTAGAAAATTATCTGGAATCTCACATCTGGTAAATAAATAACCAACTTTTATAATTTGAAATAAGTGTGTGAAATAACGCATAACTATTTTCTTATATTTTCCATCCTGAATGTATACATGCGATGCCTCCGGATAGGTTTCTATACTTAGAACTAATAAATCCAGACTTTGTAATTAAGTCAGCAAACTCGTCTTGTTTTGGAAATTTCTCAATGCTCTCAACAAGGTATTTGTATGATTTTCGGTCTTTGGCTACAACGTTTCCAATCTTAGGTATAATATTTTTTGAATAGGAGGCGTAAAATTTTTTTACTAAAGACATTTCTACATGTGAAAACTCCAAACACAAAAATTTGCCACCACGCTTGAGAACCCTATTTATTTCGATGAGCGCGTTTTCTATCGATGCCACATTCCTTATTCCGAAAGCAATCGTTATGCAATCTATGGAGTTACTAGCAAGTGGTATATTTTCTGCATCAGATGCTACGAAATTAATATTTTTTTTATAATTTTTATATTCTTTTCTTTTTTTTGCATGCTCAAGCATTGTTTCATTAATATCCATCATTAATACATTAATATTTTTTGATTTCCTATCTAACAACCTGTAACCAATGTCTCCTGTCCCACAAGCTAGATCTACATAATTAAATTCTTTTCTTGTCGATATTAGATTTGTAATTGAGCTGACCAGAATTTCTTTCCACAGTCGGTGAGTGCCGAATGACAATATATCATTCATGATGTCGTACCTTTTCGCAACGGAAGTGAAGACATCATTAACCTTTTTCACTTTATCTTGCTTTGATACTTCTGTATGCCCAAAAAAGTATTTTTTATTATTTGCCATATCTGTTATTTAGTGCTTTGTTTATAAATATGAAGTACTAAAAATATTTGATTATTAATAAAATGCCGGAATTACCTGAAGTAGAAATAATTAAAAATAATCTTTCCGATTATTTGTTAGATAAAACTTTCCATTCAATAGAGGTCTTTACCGACAAACTTAGATATAAAATACCACATAATTTAGTGGAGAGTATAAAAAATAAACGGGTCATCGATATAACCCGGATCGCAAAATATATAATCGTAAGCCTTGATAATAATTATTCATTGCTTATTCACCTTGGTATGACCGGAAATTTTTTAATAAGACCTAAAAAGAAAAGCTCGAACGATAATAAACATGTTCGTTTGAGGTTCACAATGTCCGATCACTCAGAAATCGACTATGTTGATATAAGAAAGTTTGGATTTTTTAAATTAATAGACCCACAAAAAAATGAACTCTACAAACTCAAGGCTAAATTGGGCCCTGACGCCTTGAGTAATGATTTTAATACGAGATATCTGCAAAGGTCACTTCGACATAGGAGCATTAGCATCAAAAGTGCCTTATTGAACCAACAAATTGTCGGCGGTGTAGGTAATATTTATGCGTCTGAAGCATTGTTTAGAGCAAAAATACCACCAACGATGGAGTCAAAAAAAGTGGCAAAAAATAAAATAAAAACTGACGATCTTATTTCTTCAATAAAATTTATATTAAGCGACGCTATCCAAGTAGGCGGATCAACAATTAGGAATCATAAAAATATGGAAGGAAAAAGTGGTTATTTCCAATATAAATTTAATGTTTATAATAGGGAAAATATGGAATGTAATAGCGAAAATTGTAGTTCGAAAATAAAAAAAATAGTTCAGACGGGCAGATCAACTTTTTATTGCGATAAATGCCAAAAAATGAGAAGTAGATGAAATATAAAAATATTTTAATCAAGAAACATAGTAATTATGTAACACACATTATACTCAATCGAAAAAGTAAATATAATGCATTAAATATCGAGTTATCACTAGAACTTATAGATGCATTAAAACATTGTGATCAATCAGCATTGATAAAGTGTGTCGTAATTTCAGGCTCAGAAAACTTTTGTGCGGGCGCTGATATAAATGAACTTATATCTAATCCAGATTTCATCAGGTCATGGGAATTTATCGATACTGTCAAAAAACCCATAATTGCCGCAGTTGACGGTGTAGCTTTTGGTGGTGGTAATGAGCTATTGTTGATGTGTGATATTATTCTAGCCTCAAAAGAGGCAAAATTTGCACAACCTGAAATTAAATTAGGACTTGTTTGTGGTGGAGGTGGCACTCAGAGGTTACCGAGGAAGATTGGGAAAAATATGGCCATGGAGATGTGTCTTACTGGAAATTCTCTAACAGCCGAGGAGGCTAAAGATATCGGTCTTGTAAATCACATATACGATGTAAGTGAACTGATAAAAAATGCTCTCCAACTTGCCGATAAAATAGCTGATCATCCGGTCGAGGCAATAATCTCGACAAAAAAATTGATCAAGGCTGCTTGCGATAAACAAATGAATGGGCTGGCAGATGAAAAAAATACTTTTATGAAATTATTGAGAACCAGAAATGGCTTGGAAGGCATTAATGCTTTTCTTGAGAGAAGAAAGCCACAATTCAAAAATTAATGCATAATTGAGTTGACTGAATATCATTCAATCTCTATATATTCAGATATTAGTCAAAAGGAATGTAAAGTTGGCAAACACGAAATCAGCAAAAAAAATGGTCCGTAAAATTGAAAGACGTACACTCATTAACAAGATGAGGAAAAGTATGGTGCGTACTTTTGTTAAAAAAGCAGAAGCAAGTATCGAAGCTGGTGATAAAAAGAATGCTAAAGAAGCCCTAGTAAATGCTGAAAAGCAGCTCATGAGAGGTGCACAGAAGGGTGCCTTTAACAAAAAAATGGCATCAAGAAAAATTTCGCGCCTGACCAAAAAACTAATAAACTCATAAAAATATCCGATCTTTAAGTGCCATTTTAAACTTGTAAGGTTTAATTTTTTTATTTGCAGCAACTAAATTTTTTAATCTTTTTTTTTCCAGTAAATTATTATTTTAATTCAATAACTTATAATTAAAGTGTCAAAGTTATAAAA
>CACPAS010000024.1 GCA_902632055.1 uncultured OCS116 cluster bacterium
TAAAGGCTTAGATGCCGTTCGAAAAAGACCCGGTATGTATATTGGTGATACTGATGATGGATCCGGTTTACATCATATGGTTTATGAGGTAGTTGATAACTCAATAGATGAAGCCTTGGCAGGTTACTGTGATAAAGTTGATGTCATTTTAAATCCTGACGGTTCGGTGACAGTGAAAGACAATGGCAGAGGTATCCCTACCGATACACACGAAGGAGAGGGGATATCGGCGGCAGAGGTTATTATGACACAACTCCATGCAGGCGGAAAGTTCGATCAAAACTCCTACAAAGTTTCAGGAGGATTGCATGGTGTAGGTGTCTCAGTCGTTAATGCCCTATCTTCGCAATTAGATCTAAAAATATACCGAAATAAGACCATCCACGAAATGTCTTTTTTGGATGGTGTCCCAAAAGACGGGCTGAGGGAAGTTGGGCCCTGTGATGAGCAGGTTACTGGAACTGAAATCACATTTCATCCTTCAGATAAGGTTTTTACAAATATCAAGTTTAATTTTCAGACTCTAGAACATAGGCTGCGGGAGTTAGCTTTTTTGAATTCAGGGGTAGAGATAAACTTATCTGATAATAGAGGTATTGATAATAAGTCTGTTACCATGAATTATACCGGCGGCTTGGAAGAGTTCGTAAAGTATTTAGATAAATCCAAACAATTATTGATTGATAATCCAATAAATCTCAAGCTGGAAAAAGAAGGTCTTTCAGTTGAGATTTCCATGTGCTGGAATGATAGTTACCACGAAAATATATTGTGTTTCACAAACAACATTCCCCAAAGAGATGGGGGGACACATCTAGCAGGTTTTCGTGCAGGATTGACCCGTACCATAAATAATTATGCTGGGCAGGCAAATATTCAAAAAAAGGATAAAATTCAGATAACAGGAGAGGATGCAAGAGAAGGAATGACTTGTGTTTTATCTGTAAAACTTCCAGACCCAAAATTTTCCAGTCAAACAAAGGATAAACTTGTTTCATCAGAAATTCGTCCAATCGTTGAAAGTTGTGTTAATGATGCCCTTGGTAGCTGGTTTGAAGAACACCCGAATGAGGCTAAAAGTGTAATTTCTAAAATCTTTGAGGCGGCAGTTGCTAGGGAAGCGGCGAGGAAAGCACGTGAGCTAACAAGAAGAAAAGGGGCCTTGGATATATCAAGCTTGCCCGGTAAACTTGCAGATTGCATCGAGAGAGATCCAGGAAAGTCTGAGCTATTTATCGTTGAGGGGGACTCAGCGGGTGGTTCAGCAAAACAAGGAAGGGATAGAGACTGCCAAGCTGTTCTACCACTTCGAGGTAAGATATTGAATGTCGAAAGAGCCAGATTTGATAGGATGCTTTCATCGAATGAGATCGGAACCCTCATAACTGCATTAGGCACAGGCATCGGAAAAGATGAGTTTGATATCGAGAAGCTGAAATATCATAAAATTATAATCATGACAGATGCGGATGTGGACGGTGCACATATTAGAACGCTACTGCTAACCTTCTTCTACAGATGGATGCGGCCGCTAATCGATGGTGGCTATTTATATATAGCACAACCCCCTCTGTACAAGGTTAGCAAAAATAGATCCGAGAGATATATAAAAGTTGATAAAGAGCTTGAAGAGTATCTGCTTGAAACTGGGCTTGATAATGCGGTTTATAAGAGTGGTTCAGGGGTAGAGCATAGCGCAAATGATTTAAAAGAAATACTCAAAATATCAAGTGCATTGAACGTGATAATCGGACAAATAAATAGTAAATATCCAAAGTTTATAATTGAAGAATGCACAATTGCTGGGGCATTGGATCATAAATTGTATGAAAATAAGGAGTATGCCAAGGAAACAGCAAGTTACATAGCAAAACGTCTAAATAGTAAATACAGTATAAATCAAGCTACTAATATTTGGACGGGAAAAGCGAACGAAACAAATGATTTGATATTTGAAAGAGAAAACCGAGGAGTAAATGAGACGTACACAATAGATAAGCAGTTTATGCACTCATCTGACGCAATAGCTTTAAATGAATTATCATCAAAGCTTCAGGAAATTTATCTTAAGCCAGGAAAGTTAAAGCTCAAAGACAGTGAAAAAATTGTTCACACTCCCACTGAGCTGTTCGAAATGGTGCTAGCTAATGGAAGAAAAGGTGCCTCAATTCAGAGATATAAGGGTCTTGGTGAGATGAATCCCGATCAGTTATGGGAAACAACCTTGGACCCTGATATGAGAACATTACTTCAAGTTAAAGTAAAAGAAGCTGATGAGGCAAGTAATTTATTTACAAGGCTAATGGGAGATGAAGTCGAACCAAGACGCGAGTTCATACAAGAAAATGCTTTGAGAGTTTCTAATCTTGATATCTGAATAATATTAGATGAAATTATAGTTCAATGTACCCCATCTGAAAACTGTGCATTCTGACTGATTTATTTTTTTGTATGTGTACTAGTTCTCCTGTTTGAATGCCTGCTTTGTGGTCATTTGTTATGACGTTTGGTTGAATAACGACTGTCATGTTCTCCTTAAATCTGAACCCCTCATAGCTACTTGCTGGCCGACTTTTTGTTCCTAATACTGGGTCTAAATAACCTCCTCCATAACCATGAATTAAGTCATCCCAAATTGAAAAGCTACCATCCTCAATTTTGGATGATATCGCGTTGATTTCTTCAATCGTCGTTCCATCTTTTAGGATTGAAAAAATACTGCTAAAGACCTCATCACCAATGGCGTGTAAATCTTTATATAACGGCGTCATTTTTTTAAAGCCAATCGTTCTAAGTACCTGTCCCGGATAATTCCAAAAGTGTGAGCTTATTTCAGTTGTAATTACATCATTTTGTGTAATTTTTTTATTGGATGTGTATTGATATGGGACACAATTTTCTGGATTATCCATATCTGTTATTCCAAAGAAATTGATAATTTTATGACCTCCATGCTTAAGATAGCCGCTCTGTGTTATTTGAGACATTTCATGTTCACTAAGCCCAGGTTCAAGATTGGAGACAATATTGTTTATACCCTCATCTGTTAGTGCAGCCGCAATCGACATCCAGCATATTTCCTCATCACTTTTTATTGATCTCATTAAATTATAGTCCTTCGTGATATCAATAATTTTTATATTCTTTTCTTGGAGCATGGTTATGTAGCTGTAAGGCAACCTCCCGATTATTCCGATGGTACTTCCCTGACTAAGATCATCTAGCATTTCAGGTAATATTTTATTTGCGAGTTGTCTCTCTCCCCATAGTAGGTTTGTTTTATTATTTATAAGCTTCTCAGCCATCGGTAGGTGATTGTAATGTTCCACATATAAATTTATGTTTTTGTTTTCTTTAATTTCGACCAGAGCTTCTTGTGTGGTATGCCATCCCGTGAAGTACTGTACAGCGTTACCAGAACCCATCGCTTCATACACAATAACCTTATCTAAATTTTTTTGTTTGATGACATCTTCAATGAGAGAGATTCTTCGTAGATATTCTTGCTCACTAAAAACGGGATATTTCTGTTTCAAGATTGTTTTGCAAGAATTATTTAGGCCGTCGATAAATTGCCCGTTATTCATAATTACACCAATATTTATATAAATAATTTAGTTTCTAATTAGGATAATCCATATAAGAGCTTCCCTGCTACGGGTAACGTGGCTCTCATTATTCGCCCATTCATTGAGTCCGTAATATAAAGTGTTTTTCTATCTGGACCACCGAATGCTGTATTAGTCATTAAGCTATGATTATCTGTATAAATTAAATGTGTTGGAAGACAATTACTGTCAAACCTCCAAACGCCAACCCCTAAATGATTTACTATCATTCCGTCTTCTGAGTCCATCTCTAATCCATCTGGCCCAGCATGCCCCCCTGATAATTGTATTGCTACGCCACTCTTGCTCACACTGTTATCTGCCATCAAGGGAAGTCGCCATATTTGTTGTGATCTTGTTATCGCCACATATACCTGATTTTCTGAATTATTCACTGTTATTCCATTTGGGCTTGGTGCATTTGTGACAAGTTTGTGTAATTCACCATTTGCAGTTAACCTAAATACCCTTCCAGTTGGATCTATGATTCCGGTCTGGCCTTGATCAGTGAAATATAGGTCTCCATTTGATGTAAAATGAAGATCGTTTAATCCTTTAAATCCTTCGGAATACATAGTTTCAATTATTGGCTCAATCGATCCTGAGTTTACATCTAATTTCATCAAACCTTGTTTATAACAGGCAATATAAGCTGAGCCATCTTTGTGGAATTTTAGTCCGTTTGGCCAACCATCATATTCACAAACAATATCCCATTCACCGTCCGGAGTTATTTTAAAAATTCTACCAAAAGGAATGTCCGTCACATATAGATTGCCTTTTCTATCAAATGACGGGCCTTCAAGAAATTGATTTACTTTCGCTCCTTGTCTATTTGGATTTGACCATGCTGTTTGTTTTGTGTCCCTATATTTTTCTGGTAGCTCGCTGAATACTTCAGCTTTTATTAGTTTTGGTTGATTAAACGGATTTAACATTGAATTTTCCTCATAGTAAGTTTTTCTGGACTAAGTATATTAAAGTAACATATAAAATATTTTTCATTATACATAGATTTTTTTTTATACATATAATAAATAGTATAGTTAATTATTTTTATATTTAATGGATAAAACTATGAGCAATAATGAAATTGAAATGAGTCGTTCTAATTTTAACGTGGATCATATTGCACACGCAGTTCCAAATATTGAAGATGCAATAAGCCAATATAAAAGAGTTTTTGGTGCTAAAGCATCAAATATCAAAATAATAGAAAAACAAGACATTAAGATTGCGATCGTATCTTTTGCTAATCTTAAGATTGAGCTGATGGAACCGCTGAGTGAAAAATCACCAATTGCCAGTTATTTACAGAAAAACCCAAAAGGGGGATTACACCATTATTGTCTTTCTGTAGATGATGTTAATCAATCCTATGAAGACCAAAAAGAAAAGAAAATAAATATCATATCAGAGCCAACAAAGGGCTATCATGGAAGAAATTTATATTTTATTCATCCCAGCGAGGTTTGCGGTGCATTGATAGAGGTTGAAGAGCACGAAAAAGAATGATAATTTTCATTTGTAAAAAATTTATTAAAACTAACAGAGGTATAAAATGTCAAAAGCAGGTGGCGAATACAAAGAAGTATTATTTGAAATAAGAAACAAAGTAGCATGGATATCAATAAATAGGCCTGATGTAAGGAATGCATTCCGTGAGCAGACATTAGACGAATTAACAGACGCTGTCCTATCCACACGTAATGATCCATCAATAGTATGTGCTGTTATAAATGGAGTTGGCGACAAGGCTTTCTCTGCGGGTGGTGATTTTCATGCGATGATGAGACTAGATTGGATTAATGCAGCGCACTGGAATGATCGCATGTTGGCCTTAGCAATGGCAATTAGAGGTTTGCCAATACCAGTAGTCGCGTCTGTTCATGGTTATTGTATGGGTGGCGGTCACGAACTCGCACTTTGGTGTGACTTGGTTATTGCTGCGGATGATGCAGTATTTGGGCAAAGTGGTGCAGTGGTGGGCGCTTGTCCTACGGTTGGGGCGACTCAATATCTTCCTCAACTTATTGGGTCAAGGTTAGCAAAGGAAATGATCTTTATGGCAAGAAGGTTCACAGCAGAAGAAGCTGTAAGCATCGGATTAATCAATAAAGTTGTTCCAAAAGCTAAACTAGATGAAGAAACCCAAAAGTGGTGTGAAGGCCTTATTGAAAGAAGCGGTCAGACAATAAGACAGACAAAAAAATCACTCAATCACGACTCCGATACATTATATGCCAGTTGGCAGCATGGGATGGAGCTTCTGGCTCATGTATGGGGATCTGAAGAGTCTCTTGAAGGTATGAATGCATTTCTTGAAAAAAGGAAGCCTGACTTTCAGCAGTTCCGCGAAAGAAGAAAAGAAAATGTTGAGGCATACCTTGATGGACTTGATAATGACGAGAATGAGAGACCTAACTAGAAAAGTAAGGATAATATATGGCTGAGAAACAATTAGGCCCTTTAACTGGTATTAAAGTACTGGACTTGAGTAGAATATTGGCTGGTCCATTCTGTACAATGAATCTTGGAGATATGGGTGCAGAAATTATTAAGATAGAGCAACCTGGGAAAGGTGACGATACTAGGGCCTGGGGTCCTCCATTTGCAGGCAGTGAAGCCGCGTATTTTCTTGGAATCAATCGAAATAAAAAAAGTGTGACATTAAACTTAAAATCTGAGGAAGGTATCGACATCCTTAAACGACTACTCAAGGAAGCTGACGTTCTGATAGAAAATTTTAAGTATGGCACAATGGATGGCTATGGAATTACTGATGAATGGAGAGAGAAAGAAGCACCTCAGCTCATACATTGCCAGATTACAGGATATGGTGGTAGAGGTCCAAGAGGCAAAAGACCGGGATACGACTTTCTATTACAGGCTGAAAGTGGGCTAATGAGTATCACAGGTGAGGAAAATGGAGAACCTATGAAAGTTGGTGTTGCATTAGTCGATATATGTACAGGGATGAATGCAACAATATCTATTTTGGGAGCATTAAATTCCAGATACAACACTGGGAAAGGGCAAAAAGTAGAGACCAGCTTGTACACAACCAGCATTTCGATGTTAGTTAATGTTGCGGCTAATCACCTTGTCAGCGGTAAGCCAGCAAGACGATTTGGAAATGGGCATCCAAATATCGTACCCTACAGGACTTTTGAGGCGAAAGATGGCAGTATTGCTATCGCTGTTGGAAATGATGCTCAGTTTGCAAAATTTGCCGCATGTTTGAACAAAGAAGAGTGGGCAACAGATACAATGTTCACTAAAAATGCTGATCGAGTAGTAAACAGACAATTAATCGATCAAGAAATACAAAATGTTATTGCTGGCAAAACAGTTACAGAATGGCTTGAGAAGCTATTGAGTTCAGATATACCTGCAAGTGCTGTGAATTCTGTTGAAAGTGCATTGGCAGATGAACAGACTATAGCCAATGACATGGTCGTAAATATAGAGCATTCAGAAGCCGGAACACTCAAGATGTTGGGTGTCCCATATAAATTTTCTGATACACCAGCTCAGATAGATAAAGCGCCACCACTTCTTGGAGAAGATAATAATGATGTCTTATCCTCCCTTGGATACGACGAAGAGTATATAAAAGAACTTCATACAAAGAACGTTATTTAAAAATCAAATTTTTATGATCGATAAAACTTCAACAGTACAAGACGCAATAAAGAATAATGTAAATGCTGGAGATAATATATTTATTGGCGGCTTTGGTCACTTAATACCATTTTATCTATCCCATGAGCTAATTCGTCAAAAAATACTAGATATAACCATTTGCCGATCGGGAGCCGATATTTTATTCGACCAATTAATAGCATCTGAAATTGTAAAAAAAGTAATCTTTGGTTATGTTGGAAATCCAACTGTTGGTCTGTCGCACTCATTCAGTAGAGCATACAAAAAAAAATCAATAGAAATTGAAGAGTGGACAAACCAGTCGATCATAATGAGATTACACGCGGCAAGGATGGGTGTTAGTTTTATCCCATCGAAGATTCTTCAGATTGGTGATAAGCCAAGTAATATTGGTCATTTAAAACAAGTTACATGTCCATACACAGATCATAAATTTTCAGCGATTCCTGCACTAAAGCCCGACATTGCACTCATACACGCACAATGTGCTGATAAATACGGAAACATTCAAATGTGGGGTATTGATGGTGACACTATTGAAGGGGCACTGGCATCAGATAAGATTATTGTCAGTGTAGAAAAAATTATTAGTAATTCAAAGATAAAAGAGGCACCAGAAAAAACAGTTATACCATCACACAGAGTTTCTAACATTATTGAACTTCCATGGGGTGCATACCCATCATACGTTTCGGGCTTTTATTCGAGGGATGATGATCATTATATCGAATATGATACAACATCTAGAGATGAGGATAAACTATCCAGCTACCTCAAAAATTGGGTTCATGATGCTAGAAATATACAAGAATATAAGAACTTAATTGGAAGTACAAAAATCAAAGAGCTTGAAGAGGGTCTGTGTGGAGTAAAAAATGAAGATTGACTATAGAGAATATAGCCCAAATCAGAGGATTGCAATAATCGCAGCATCCGAACTTGTGGGGTATAAGTCCTGTTTTGTTGGAATTGGTATCCCATCGGACGCAGCATGCTTGGCAAAACTCAGTGTCGAACCAGAACTCAATCTTATTTATGAGTCAGGCGCAATCGGCGCTCTACCGCTGTCTAAATCTTATTCAACTGGTAGTCCATCAATCGCACATGGTGCAGATATGATAACAGATAGTCTCTCTGTGTTTTCAGATTTGCAGGCCGGTAGAATAGATGTTGGTTTACTATCTGCAGCACAAATCGATAAATTTGGAAACTTAAATTCAACCGTTATTGGAGACTATGATGATCCAAAAATAAGGATGGTCGGGTCGGGTGGAGCGCATGATATTGCATGTTTAATACCAAATTTAATTATTCTAATGCCCCATGATCCGAGGCGGTTTGTTGACACTGTTGATTTTGCAACGAGCCCTGGCTCTGGAAGCGATATTAAGAAAATTAGAGACCAATTAAATTTGGCAGAAGGTCCCTCAATTCTTATAACAGATAAAGCAAAATTTATTATGTCGGACGAAGGTTGGTTGCTGCATAGTATACTTGATAGTTTTACGTTTGCAGAGGCAACTGAAGGGTTGCCATGGTCATTAAAACCTACTATTTCCGGTCCAATTGAGATAGATCCAACGATAATCTCCGCATTGGCGCAAATCAATTATTAACTACTTCATTTACACTACGAAGGGTTACATCGAGTATAGTGTCAATTTCATTATTACTGATACAGAAAGCAGGTGCGAAACCAATTGTATCACCTGCTGGCATTGCTCGAGCTAAAACACCATTTTTTGCCATCCTCGTTACTATCTCTTGAGATAATTGTCCCTGTTTTTCAAAAAATTTCCTATTTTTTTTATCTTTAACAAGCTCAATAGCAGATAGTAACCCAATCCCCCTTACATCACCTATTTGAGGGTGATCTTGAAATTTCTCTTTTAGTTTGAAATTAAAGTATTCGGATATATCCTTACCTTTTTTAATAAGTTGATGATTATCTATATGATTTAAATTCGCGACTCCAGCTGCGCAAGATATTGGGTGGGCAGAATAGGTTGAACCATGCGTCCACACACCGTATTTATCCGTTGCATCCCTGATTACATTGGATATTTTTTCTGATAATATAGACCCTGATAGGGGAGAGTATGCCGAGGTAATTCCTTTGGCGACAGTGATCATATCAGCTTCGATCCCAAAATAATCAACACCAAACATTTTTCCTAGTCTGCCGAAGCCGGTCACAACCTCATCTGATATAAGCGCAACATCGTATTTCTCTAAGACATTTTTAATTCTTGGCCAGTAATTACGTGGTGGAGGTACCAGTCCACCATTTCCAATGACAGGCTCAGCAATGAACCCAGCTACAGTATCTGGATTTTCTTTTAAAATTAGCTCTTCGAGCTGGTCCGCGCAGAATTGGGAATATTCATCTTCTGTTTGATCTAGATCAGCTCTGTGGAAATAAAATGCAGGCTCCGTATGAAGTATTCCCTCGATAGGTAAATCGTAATTGGTATGATATGTTTTTATACCTGTAAGGCTACCTGTAAAAATACTTGCTCCGTGGTATCCACCCCTCCTCGATATTATTTTCTTTTTCTTTGTGTGACCGATAAGATTGTTGAAATACCACAATAATTTTATATTAGTGTCATTAGCGTCAGAGCCAGATAAACCAAAATATATTTTTCTCATGTTATTCGGTGCCCTCTCAATAACCATGTCAGATAATTTGATTGAAGCCTCAGTGGCATTTCCATAATAACAATGATAGTATGCAAGCTCTTCTGCTTGTTTTTTAATCGCGTCAATAATATCTGTACAACCATAACCAACATTTACACAATACAGTCCCGAAAATGCGTCTATGAATGAGTTACCTTGGGCATCTATTATCTCTACACCCCTTGCAGTTTTCATTATTCTATTATCGATTTCACCGCGTTCAAACTTTGCAAGATGAGTCATAGGGTGGATTAGATATTCTCTATCTATTTTTTCGTATTCGTTTAAATTCATTGTTATGTTATTGTTATAGTGAAAATTACACCTTAATACGTATGTGTAAATCTTTCAATATTTGATAAATAAATTCGAGGAATAAGTTATGAAACTTTTTGAAAAAATGAAGTTGGCGAGAGAAAATAAAGATCATATCGCGTTTGGAAAGTTGCTGTCTGAGGAGTATACATTTGTTAGACATCAAACTGGAACAGCAATGAGTAAAGATGAAACTCTGGCTATGATTGAGGGTTTTTTTAACAGCGATGCTTTTAATGTAGAGAGTCATAGGTGCATTTATGAGAATGATGATATTCTTGTTGAGCACATGGTTATAGCTTTTCCTGATAATTCAAGAGAAGCAGTTTTAGCAGCGTATACTAAGAAAAACGACTTACTAATACGATGTGAAACAGGAGCCACTAAGGTTGGATAGTTTAGTGTGGGTAAGTGAAATCAACCTTTAGGGATTTATAGGGATATGTTGATATAGTATGTAAGATGAGGTTTAAAATTTACTAACTATCATCTACCCACACAGATACAAAACGGTGGGGTTTTATATTTGGATCACTTTTTTTTAAATATTTTTTCCTTCACCATGTACGTGTTTTTCAATGTGCCTAGATGGTGACTGGCCGTTTATATCCACGCCCATAGGTGACCATGTGCAAACGTTGGTCGTTTTTGTCCAAATTGTTTTATTTTCACCTGGAACAAAAAATTCTACAAAATCACAGCTTTCTTCATTTGTGTAAAACCAGTGCGGCTCGTTCTCAAAATTAAATAAAACATCATACTTTTCCAGTTTAGTCTCTTTACCATCGAGAACTGCGATAACTTCACCTTTAGTGATTAGCTGGTAATGTTGTGCGCCAACGTGATAGTGCTCAGGACACGATGTATTTTTTGGATATATTATTAATTCACCTTTTACTGAGTCTGTGCCTGCAAGCAGCTCTGATAATAGATATACTCTTTTTCTATCATCATGTTCAGATTTTAGGATTGGCTCATTCCCCCAATTAATAATATTGATCTGACTGTCATATACATCAGACGCATCGCTTTCATATATCTTGTAATTATTAATTTTTGTTATTGCTAGTTCGGCGTCTTGGGAAGCAATAAGTCGCGTTTCTCCCTTACCTTTAATGAATATTATCTGGTCCTTATTTAAGTATTCTTCAGACATTCTCAAGCCCCCAGATAATATTTGTATCCAAACAATGTCACTATCTTCATTTGATAAGTCTAGTTGTGATTTATTTGTGAGAGCGTAATAATCAATTGTTATCCTACCGTCATCGAGATCATCTTTTCGGAGTAGTTTTTTATATTGAACACCTTGCTTTATCTTGGTGTATTTAGCGTCTCTAAATTTTTTCACAATTGGCATTTTTTTATCCTATTTGCATGTATGGAATTATAAGGATATAATTTTTATCATACCTAGTAAACTCTTTTAATATGCCTATATCAATATAGAAATATGATTAACGAACTAAAATATACATTAATAATATTTGTGATTTTTCTCTTATCCGGGTATGTCTTTCATAAGATAAAATCCCGCGAAATTAGAAATAAAGAAGTACCACATTTCCTCAGTAGGATAGCAAATATCCTCGGGTTTATAATAATAGTTTCTTTTGCATTGGGTATCACCATGGCAGTTATTACAGCAGTAAAATTATTAGATTGAGGAGTCGATATGTCATTCAGGCCAATAAAAACTATCTCAAAACCGAAATCTGTTATTGAAGGGGCAGGGGTCACTCTGGATAGAGTTTTCGGCTTCATGGAGCCAGAGAAATTCGATCCATTTTTACTTTTAGATGACTTCAGAAATGATGATCCAGAAAATTATAAGGCAGGATTTCCATGGCATCCACATAGGGGTATTGAGACAATAACTTATGTACTGGAAGGAACCGTCGAGCATAAAGATAGTTTGGGAAATACAGGTCTGTTATCAGGTGGTGACGTCCAGTGGATGACTGCTGGTTCTGGAATTATGCATCAAGAAATGCCTCAGGGTAACAAGAAAGGTCAGATGCATGGCTTTCAGTTGTGGGCAAACCTTCCTTCAGAAAAAAAAATGACGACGCCAAGGTATCAAGATATTAATTTATCAAACATACCAGTCATTGAAGATGATGATGGATCAAAAATTAAGATTATAGTTGGGAATTACAGAGGGGTAACAGGTCCCGTTGATGGAATAGCAGCCGAGCCAGAGTTTTTAGACGTATACATTCCACCATACACACATAAAGTAATAAAAATAGACACGTATAAGAAGACTTTTGCATATATCTTTGATGGTAAAGCTGATTTTAAATATGCTTCAGCACCAGCTGGAATAAAAGTTGAAAAAGAATTTGAAGGTAGGGAATTAAATATACGAGACTCTTCAGGTAACAAAACTTTGATATACTTTGACCCCGGAGAATATGTTTCTCTTCACACAGGTGATGAGGGTGTGAGGTTCCTTCTTGTTTCAGGAAAGCCGATTAGAGAGCCCATTGCGTGGCACGGTCCAATTGTAATGAATTCACGAAGCGAGTTGATGCAAGCTATGCAAGATTTGAATACAGGCCAATTTATAAAATAATTTTAAATATATGATGAGGAGAAAAAATGACTAAAAGTAAACTATTCGTGAAGGGTGGCTGCCCATTCTCATATAAGTTCATAATTTTCCTGAATGAGATAAATAAGCTCGAAGATTTTGAAATCAGCGTTGCTCATGCTGATGAGCCTTCATACGAGGAAATAACAATGTATATACTTGATAAATCCGGTCAAAAAGCGAGTTTTCCAACAGTTGAAACCGATGAAGGAATATTCCTAGTTGGGTCTGATGAATTAATTTCACATTATTCTGAAATCTACAATAAAAGAAGAGATGATATAAAGATGCTTAACTATTGGGAAAAAAATATGATGCCAAGAATGCGTAGCGTAATAAAACAATTAAGAGAAGCAAACGAAAAGATTGCTAGCCTCAGTTAAAAGATAGTGTGAAATGTGAAGCTAAATCAAAGTGTCGACATATACTGTGAGCGAATATCTCCAGAAATATTTTCCGAACCAGTAAACTTTTTTAGCAATTTTGCTTTTTGGATTACCTTCTTTCTATTACTAAAAAAACATAATAAAAAAAACTATAGAGATGAAGTAACACGCATATATTCATTCATACTCATAATTCTTGTTTTTCTGATAGGCGCAGGTAGTTTTCTCTTCCATTTATTTGGCAATCTATGGTCATTGCTTGCAGATACAATTTCAATTATGATTTTTATCATCCTATATCTGTATCTCGCTGTTCGCTTTTATCTTGGGCAAACATTATTTGTGTCTGCTTTTGCAATACTATTTTTTTTAATTCTTAATTATTTATTGAGTTATTTGGGCATTAAAGAGATATCATCATATCTCATTGCATTATTATCTATGCTGATTATTTCATACATTGCATATAGCGAAAATAAACGGGATATCTCATATGGTCTGTTACTATCATCTGTAATATTCACATTATCCCTTGGATTTAGGCAGCTAGATTTATTTGCTTGTGCACAATTTTCACTGGGTACACACTGGATATGGCACATACTAAACTCAATATTGTTATATACTCTTGTTTTATTATTTATTGAAAGAAAAGTTCGATGAATTTTATTATGATTTACACAACGTGTTCATCAGAAGATGAAGCAAAACAAATTTCTAAAATTTTATTAGATGAAAATTTGATTGCTTGTAGCAATATTATTCCAAAGATTTTTTCCATGTTTAAGTGGGACAGTAAAACTTCAATTCAAAGCGAGTGCGCTATACTTTTTAAAACTATTGAAGAAAATTTTGATGTAATAGCTACTCTCATCAAAGAATATCACTCATATGACACCCCGTGTA
>CACPAS010000025.1 GCA_902632055.1 uncultured OCS116 cluster bacterium
CGGTATGGTCTTTGATGAAAAAATTACTGTATCATCTTTCGCTAACTGAATTATATTATTTCTTCCATTTGCAATCTTGCTTAATGCAGCGTTCGGTTCACCCTGACTCCCAGTACATATTAGCAAAACATCTTTTCTTGATTTTTTACTTATATCCTTTTCATCAACAAAAAAAATATCCTTATCTATGTAACCACAAAATTTTGCAACTTTGACAAATCTTTTTATTGACCTACCAGATAGTACAACCTGCCTCTTATTACTATGCGCTGCATTAATTATAGATATTAACCTCGACACGTTTGAAGAAAACGTTGTTACAATGGCCATACCCTTTATGTCTTTTATTGCCTTCTTTAAATTTAATGCGACTTTTGACTCGGTGATTGACGTTTCCTTCCTTAATATATTTGTAGAGTCGCAGACAAGGATATCACAACGTTTTTGACCAATTTTCTTTAATTTTTCAAGATCTGTTTTCCTGTTAATAACTGGCTTATCATCAATTTTCCAATCAGCTGTATGAATAATATTCATATCTGCTATTGTTATATTAATAGCATTTGGCTCCGGAATAGAATGTGCAACATTTATCAAATTGCACTTGAACTTGCCAATATTAAAAGTAGCATTATCTTTTAAGATTTTAATATCAAGGTAATTTTCTGTATAATCTTCGGATATTTTTTCTTTTAGCAGTTCTGAGGTAAATCTTGTGCAATATATTGGTACATCAATCTTATCATTTATTATTGAACTAACTGCTCCATAATGATCTTCATGTGAATGTGTTAGAATAATAGCTAATAATTTATTTTTGTTATTATTAAGGAAGCTTATATCGGGCACCATAATATCGACGCCGGGATAATAATCATCGGTAAATCCAATTCCGCAGTCAACCATTATCCAATTTGTTTCTTTATTTGGAAGTTTGTAGCCATAGAGGTAGAGATTCATACCAATCTGCCCCGCCCCACCAATTGGACTATAAAAAACTTCTAATTCATCTTTTGCCATGCGACTCCTAACTAAATATTTCTCCAGTATTAATAATTTCTTTTTTACCGCCTACCCTTAGGATCAGATTTCCATGGTCATCAATATTTTCAAAAACCCCTTCGATCAAAATATTTTTTATTCTTACTTTTATAATTCTTCCATAATCCTGCGTTAACATTAACCAATAATTCTTAAAGCGCGTGAATGATTTACCATAATCCCATATATTTATTATTTTATTAAAATTTAAAATTAATTTGTTAAAACACTTTTCAACGCTGACCTTATCACTAATTTCTTGTAAATATGAGAATTTAGCCTGATTTTGTTCATTCGTAAATTTAACATTTATCCCAAAACCGACTATCACATAAAATTTATTCTCAATAAAAACTGACTCTATTAGTATTCCACATAATTTTTTTTCAGCTAAGAAGATGTCGTTTGGCCACTTGGACCTTATTAAATTTTTACCAATAATTTCCTCAATAGTTTTGGCAGCCACAACAGAAGATAGGATACTCAACTGGCTGAGATGTGAATATTCTATTTTATCATCACTGATAACCACGGATGCATAAAGACCACCTAAAGGCGAAGTCCATACATTTCCTCGTCTACCGCGACCATTTAATTGTTCATCAGCTATAATCCAGTCAATATTTTCTTGATTCTTTAAAATGTTTATAGCTGCATCATTGGTTGAATTAGCAGAACGCAACCGCTTGATTAATATCTTATTTGCAGGTAAAGGATTCATCAAATAAATAAAGAGGCAGATGCAGTGCCGGCAAAATTTATAAAAATAGACGGTTTTAAAAAGAATAAGAGGGTGATAGCTGTTAACAGGTAAATAATAGTCTTCAACCTCTTAGATATTGGATCAAACGATATTGCGGACTCTTCAAAGTACATTACCTTGATAATTCTTAGATAATAAAATGCACTTATTACACTTGATAAAACACCAAATATTGCAAGATAATAGAGATTCGCATCAACAGCCGCATACAGAACATAGAACTTAGCAAAAAAACCAGCTAGCGGTGGTATTCCTGCTAACGAGAAGAGTAGAATTGATATAATTGATGCCATAACAGGATTTACTTTTGCGAGTCCAGAAATATCCTCAATATTTTCAATGTGTTCATCATTATTTTTAAGAGCAATTATAGATATAAAAAGTGCGAGTGACATCACAAGGTATATCAGTAGATAAAGAGATAGGCTTCTAACCCCATCAAAAGTACCGTTTATAACACCCATCAAAGCAAATCCCATATGGCTTATTGATGAGTAAGCCAATAGCCTTTTGAGGTTACGCTGCCCAATAGCTGAAAATGCACCCAACAACATCGAAAATATCGATAATAATATTAGTATAGATTGCCAATCCTCTATCAAAGTCGGCATTGCCGTAATTAGTATTCTAACGATAAGACCAAGGGCTGCAATCTTTGGTGCAACTGCAAAGAAAGCGGTGACAGTTGTGGGTGAGCCTTCATAGACATCTGGGGTCCACATATGGAATGGTACAGCCGAAATTTTAAATGCAAAACCAGCAAGCGCAAAAGCAAGGCCAATAAGAATACCTATATCATATTCATATAAATTAGATGCAATCTCAGTATAATAGATGGATCCCGTATAACCATATATAAGAGAAAGGCCATAGAGGAGTATGCAGGAAGAGAGTGCCCCTAATACAAAATATTTTAACCCTGACTCGGTTGATTTTAGGGATTTATTACGTATCGATGCCAAAACATAAAGCGGAAGACTTTGGAGTTCTATCGAAAGATAAAGGGATATTAAATCATTTGAAGAGACCATAATCATCATGCCAACAACAGAAAGTAAGATTAGTATGATATATTCGAATTTAAGTAGATTTATATTTTTCAGATAAATGTTTGATACGACTAATATTATTAATGAAGAAACAAGAATCAACGTTTTCAAATATAACGAGAAAGAGTCGGTTATTAGTGATCCACCAAAACTAACTCCCTCGGGGACACGACCTGTAACGATTGTTAATAAAACTATTAATAAGCTGAGAATTGCCAGATTAGAAATGGCTGTATAGGTTCTCTCATTTCTCCTAAATACACCAATTATCAATAAACACATTGATGCAATTGTAAGCACAATCTCTGGTAAAATTGGAGTGTATAGTAAAAAGCTCATCTCAATTATCCATTCCTGAATTTATACTAGTCAATTGCGATAGATACTGCTCAAGGGTGTAATTATAATTTTCAATTATGTTAGCTGTGCTCGTAGCGGTTAGATCAATCACCATATTTGGATAAACGCCAAATAGAATTATTAATAATACAAAAGGCAATAAAATCATATACTCCCTTAGATCTAGATCCGATAACTTCTCAACCTCTTCATTTGTGATTACTCCAAAAATAACCCTCTTGTATAACCAAAGAGCATAGGCGGCAGATAGAATTACACCAGTAGTTGCGAAAAATGCTACATATAAGTTCACTTTGAAGGCTCCTATTAGTGTCAAAAATTCACCAACGAACCCACTAGTTCCAGGTAATCCAATATTTGCCATAGTAAAGACAAGGAAGAATGCCGCATAAATTGGCATCTTTTTTACAACGCCACCATACACCTTGATCTCTCTTGTGTGCAATCTGTCGTAAACAACTCCAACAGATAAGAATAAAGCAGAAGAGATAAGACCATGGCTAATCATCTGAAATATCCCACCTTGAATCCCTTGATCTGTTAATGTGAAAATCCCCATTGTTACGAAACCCATGTGTGCAACAGATGAATATGCAATAAGTTTTTTTATGTCTTCTTGTGCAATAGCTATAAAAGAAGTGTAAATTATCGCAATAACAGATAGAACAAAAACAAAATCAGTGAAGACATAAGATCCAATTGGGAAGAGCGGAATGGAGAACCTTAGTATACCATATCCCCCCATCTTTAATAGGACACCTGCTAAAATTACAGAACCTGCCGTTGGCGCTTCAACATGAGCGTCAGGGAGCCAAGTGTGGACAGGGAACATTGGTATCTTAACAGCAAATGAAATAAAGAATGCCATCCATAGCCAGTTTTGAACAGAGTAATCGAAGTCATATCCATTTAGAATTGTGACATCCGTAGTACCAGTTAATAGGTATATGTAAATTATTGCAATCAACATTAAGACAGATCCGCTTAATGTGTATAAGAAAAATTTGAATGTTGCGTATACACGTCTAGCTCCACCCCATATTCCTATAATAAGAAACATTGGAATAAGGCAGGCTTCGAAAAAAAGGTAAAATACTACGAGATCTAGAGAACAAAATACTCCAATCATTAAGGACTCAAGTATTAAGAATGCAACCATATAATCTTTTATTTTTACACTGATACTATTCCAGCTTGCCAAAATGCAAAATGGCATCAAAAAAGTAGTAAGTATAATTAAAAATAGGGAAACACCATCAATCCCGACGTGATATGTTATATTTTCTGTTAACCATGCATAACGTTCAGTAAATTGAAAATCTGATGTTAACTTATCAAAATTTACCCATAAGAAAATTGAAGCAAAAAAATTGACAATACTAGTGTACATTGCAACAATTTTGATATTCCTTTTACCAATTTCATCATCACTGTTTATGAGTAATATTGTCAGAGATCCAAGTATAGGAATAAGTATAATTGTGGATAATAATGGCCAATCCATAATCAACTCCGACCTACAATGATATAAAATGTAATTATAAAAGTAAGACCAATTATCATAGAGAAGGCATAATGATATATTAAACCAGATTGTAGTTGGACAATTTTTCTTGTGACTCTCACAACTTGCTTGGATATCCCATCAGGGCCGAACCTATTTATTATATTTTCATCTCCCCTTTTCCAAAATATCTTACCTAGTAAGACTACTGGATTTACAAAAATATAATTATAAATTTCATCAAAGTACCATTTGTTTAAAAGGAAGTTATAGAGAACCTCTTGGTCTTTTGCAATTTTTTCAGGAATCTGTGGGTTTCTAATGTATAAATAATAAGCGATAATTACACCAATAATCATCATAATTGTTGGTGACCATTTAATTAAATAAGATACGTCGTGCAATTCCTTTAATATATAGTTATCCTTTAAGATAAATATTGAACTAGCCCAAAATTCTTTAAACTCTGCATAGATAAATGAATCATAAAAAACATATCCCGAGAAAATTGATCCTATAACTAATATAAGTAGCGGTACTAGCATAATACTTGGACTTTCATGTAAATGTGACATTACCTCTTTTGAGGCACGTGGTATTCCATGGAAGGTCATAAAAATGAGTCTCCACGAATAAAATGATGTCATTAATGCCGCTAATAAAAGCATGGTAAATGCGTAAGAGCCTATACCTATGTTTGTAACATAAGCCGCCTCAATGATAGCATCCTTTGAATAAAATCCTGCCATCCCAAATAGACCAGGAACCCCAAATCCTGTCAGCGCTAGCGTCCCTATCAACATAAGTATATAAGTTTTTGGTATAAACTTCCTCAGACCACCCATATTTCTCATATCTTGCTCATTAGACATTGCATGGATAACAGATCCTGCACCCAAAAATAATAAAGCTTTGAAAAATGCATGGGTAAACAGATGAAAGATCCCGACTTGATAGGCTCCTACACCAAGTGCGACAAACATATACCCAAGCTGTGAACATGTAGAATAAGCAATTACTTTTTTTATGTCATTTTGAACCAAAGCAACGGAAGCTGCAAAAATGGCGGTTGTAGCTCCCATAAAAACTAAAAAAGACATTATAGCTGGAGCAAGCTCATATAAAGGAGAGCATCTCGCAACCAGGAATACCCCAGCAGTTACCATTGTTGCAGCATGTATTAATGCAGAAACAGGTGTCGGACCCTCCATTGCATCTGGTAACCAAGTATGTAGTAGAAATTGTGCAGATTTTCCCATTGCACCAATAAAAAGTAGGAAGCATATGAACGAGATAGCACCAAATGTGTAGCCAAATATAGAAATCTTTTTATCCATAAGATCAGATGCATTTGAAAATACCGTGTTAAAATCAAGTGAACCAAAAAAGTAAAAAATACAAAAAATACCAAGGGCAAAGCCAAAATCACCAACCCTATTAACAATAAATGCCTTCATCGCTGCATTATTCGCGCTTTCCTTGTGGTGCCAGAAACCAATTAGTAAATAAGATGCCAATCCAACACCTTCCCATCCAAAAAATAACTGTAAAAAATTATTTGATGTTACAAGCATTAACATTGCAAATGTAAATAATGATAAATACGAGAAAAATCTCTGCCTTGATGGATCCTCGTGCATATAACCTATTGAGTAGAAATGGACCACAGCAGATACGGAGTTCACCACCACTAACATAACTGCGGTTAGGGTATCAACGCGGATTGACCAACTTAGATCTAATGCCCCCGAAGTAAGCCACTTTAAAATGACAATGACTTGATCATTTCTGCCATCTACCCAGCCAACATTTAAGAGAACATACCACGATAGTAATGCTGAGATTGCAACTAATATTGAAGTTAATAATTCTGAATTTCTGGCACCAATTGTTTTACCAAATAGCCCAGTCAAAATTGCACCAATGAGCGGTAAAAAAACAATTGCTGCATATAACATGATAATTAACCCTTCATCTCTGTGATATCCTCAACTGATATCGAACCTTTGTTTCTAAAATAAATGACTAATATCGCGAGACCGATTGCTGCCTCTGCAGCCGCAACTGTTAGCACCAACAAGGAAAAGATTTGCCCGGTGATATCATTTAGATATGTTGAGAATGCTACTAAATTAATATTTACCGCTAGGAGCATTAACTCTATCGACATCAGAATAATTATTATATTTTTCTTATTGAGAAAAACTCCGAAAATACCGATCACAAATAGTATTGACGCAAGAGCAAGATAATTATTAATAGCTATCATATTCCACTTCCTGGCTTAATATCTATGTTTTCAATAGAGCTTTCCGCATCTCTTTCAACTTGTTTATTAATATCTTGCCTTTTTGCTGAAGGGCGGTGATTAACGGTGAGAACTATTGCGCCTATCATAGATGCCAAGAGGATCAAGCCGGCTAATTGAAAAAACAAAATATTATCAGTATACAGCACTAATCCAATTGTTTCGGTATTTGAGAATTGCGAGTCATTGCTTGAGCCCAAATTATCTGTAACCGAGTAATTGCGCCTCCAAGTGAATAAAACTAACATTAGCTCAGCAAGTACGATTACTCCGATGGTCATTCCGATAGGTAAATAGCTGATCACTGAAGATGATATTGATTTAAATTCAACATCTAACATCATTACCACAAATAGGAAAAGGACTGCGACAGCTCCGACGTAGACTATAACTAAAATAAAAGCTAAAAATTCTGCACCTAAGATGAGAAATATACCTGCAGAATTAAAAAAACATAAAATCAAAAAAAGAACTGAGTGGACGGGGTTACGAGACAATATAACCATAAAAGCAGAAGCTATCATGATAAATGAGAACAAATAGAATAGTAAACTTACTACGATCATTCATTTTACCTATATTTTGCGTCAAGCTCTATATTTTTTGAGATTGCATCTTCCCATCTATCGCCATTTGAGAGCAATCTTTCTTTGTCGTAATACAATTCTTCTCTTGTTTCAGTAGCGAACTCAAAATTTGGACCTTCAACAATGGCATCAACGGGACAAGCCTCTTGGCAATATCCACAATAAATGCATTTTACCATATCAATATCATATCGAGTTGTTCTTCTAGTACCATCATTTTGACGTGGACCAACTTCAATCGTGATGGCCTGTGCTGGACATATAGCTTCACATAACTTACAACCAATACATCTCTCTTCACCATTTGGGTATCTTCGAAGTGCGTGCTCTCCTCTAAACCTTGGGGACAGAGAACCTTTTTCGAATGGATAATTAATCGTTGCCTTTGGTTTAAAAAAGTAACGAATGGCGAGCCTGAATGCTCGAATGAATTCAATTAATAAAAGACTTCTTAGAACCCTAATTACTCTATTCATTTATATCTAATCCTATTTAAAAAAAACTACAAATGTTGCTGTTGCTGCAACCATTACGAGTGACAGGGGTAGAAAAACTTTCCAGCCCAATCTCATTAATTGATCATATCTATATCTTGGAACCATAGCCTTAACCATTGCAAACATGAAAAACATAAAGCACACTTTTATAGCAAACCAAAAAAATCCGGGAATAAATTCCAGAATGGGTAGAGGTGCATGCCATCCACCGAGAAATAGAATAGTTGCAAACGCGCACATTAGTACAATTGAGACATATTCACCTAGCATGAACATTAAGTATGGGGTGGATGAGTATTCTACCATGAAACCAGCCACGAGTTCTGACTCAGCTTCAGGTAGATCAAATGGTGGCCTGTTTGTTTCTGCTAAGGCTGAAATAAAAAATACAACAAACATTGGAAACAGTGGAATGAAGTACCAATTTAAGAGTCCGTAATCACCTGATTGAGCATTTACAATATCGCTTAAGTTTAATGAGCCACTCAATAAAATAACCGTAATTATTACAAATCCAATAGACACCTCATAAGAAACCATTTGAGCCGCTGATCTCAGTGCCCCAAGGAAGGGATATTTAGAATTGGACGCCCAACCGCCCATGATAATCCCATAAACCCCAAGTGAAGATATTGCGAGTATGTATAACACGCCTATATTTATATCAGCGAGAACAATACCTGAGTCAAATGGAATTACTGCCCAAGCAGAAATTGCAAAAACAGTTGTTACAAATGGTGCCAGCAAGAAAACAAACTTATCAGCTTTTGTCGGAATAATAACTTCCTTCAGTACAAATTTTAATAGGTCAGCAAAGGATTGTAATAAACCAAATGCGCCAACAACGTTTGGACCACGCCTCATCTGCACAGCTGCCCATATTTTACGATCTGCTAGCAATAAGAAGGCGATTGTAATTAGAAGTGAGCTTATCAAAAAAACACTCTTCACCGCAATTATGGCAGCTGGATATAAATACATTGTGAATAAATTATCCATTTCTAATCTCAACGCTATTTTTTTGCATGCTGCACTCAGCCATTACTTTGCTAGATCTTGCTATTGAATTAGTAAGATAATAGTCCGATATGGTATTTGCAAATATGTCACTACTTAATTTTTGTTTTTGCCCTGATAGACGGTTAAGGTCCTGAAAGCAGTCTTTTTCAATTTGATTAATATTTGTAAATATGGGGTACTCTTTTCTAATGTCCGCTCTGACATCCTCAAAATTTATATAGTTAAGTGATTTATTTATTCTTTTTGATATCTCAATAATAATTTTCCAATTATCTCTCGCGTCCCCTGGTGGAAAGACTGCACGATTTGTTTCTTGTAATCTGCCTTCAGTATTCATGAATAAACCATTTTTTTCAGTATAGCAGGCTCCAGGAAGAACTATATCTGCGTTAGATGCCCCCCTATCACCGTGACTTCCAATATATATCCTATATTTATTTTCTGCATCGACTTCATCAGCGTCAAGTAGAAATAACAATTCTATCTCTTTTGATTTTGCCATCTTTTTCGCGCTATAATTTTCATCCAATGGAAGGAAGCTGAGATCTAATCCTGCGACTCGTGATGCATGCTTGTGTAAAATCGCGAGCCCATTCCAATCATCTCGGATCGACCCTGTTTTTTCTGCGCAGTCAATCACTTTTGATAGCACAACCATTCCATCATCTCTTAAAAATACATCATCTCCTAAAAGCCAGATAATATTTTTAGAGTTATTTAAAGGCATATTTTTCAAATCGATGTTCTTTGGTGATTCGCCAAGGTGAGTATAAGTATAAGTTAAATCATGTTCTTGCCCAATAAGGAATACCTTTAGTTGACCCGTGAGCCATCTCTTACGGATTCGTGCATTCAAAACGGGAGACTCCATTCGTGGATTTGAACCAATGATAACTAACGCATCGGCACTTTCAATTCCTGCTATAGTAGGATTAAAGATGTATGATGATCTCCCATATTGGTTACTTAAAATTGAGCCGTCTTGTCTACAATCATATTTATTTGACCCAATCTTTTCCATCAGTTTCTTCATAAGAAACATCTCTTCGGCTGATACCATGTCACCTGCAATTGCGCCTATTCGGTTTGGATCAGTTTTTTTTATCAGCTCAGTTAACAGGGTTAGCGCTCTATCCCAAGATACAGCAATCAATTTACCATTTTCACGTATGTATGGACTATCGATCCTTTGGGATTTTAAACCATCCCATATAAATCTCGTTTTATCAGAAATCCACTCCTCATTTATATCTTCATTGTACCTTGGCATAATTCGCATTACCTCAGAACCTTTAGAGTCAATCCTTATGTTAGAACCTATACCATCCATTACATCAATGGACTCAGTTTTTCTGAGCTCCCATGGTCTTGCATGATATTCGTACGGTTTTGATGTTAGTGCGCCAACAGGACATAGATCTATAATATTTCCCTGTAACTCTGAGGACATTCCCTTTTCGAGATAGGTTGTGATCTCCATGTTTTCACCTCTGTGGATTGCACCCAGCTCTTCAGTGCCCGCAACCTCTGATGTAAATCTTACACATCTTGTGCAGTGAATACATCTGGTCATTGTAGTTTTCACTAGTGGACCTATATTCTTATTATCAACAGCCCGCTTGTTCTCTTTATATCTGCTTTTGTTGATACCATAGTGTAATGCTTGATCCTGAAGATCACATTCACCCCCTTGGTCACATATTGGACAGTCTAATGGATGATTAACTAAAAGAAACTCCATCGCACCTTTTCTTGCGTGATGAACCTGCTCAGTATTTGTTAAGACCTCAGGCAGTTCTCCATTTGGACCCGGCCTTAGATCAGACAATGAGAAGTGGCATGATGCAACTGGCTTCGGCGCACCCTTCACCTCAACCAGACACATTCTACAGTTACCCGCTATTGATAATTTATCATGATAGCAAAATCGAGGAACTTCGATATCCGTCATTTCTAACGCCTGAATTAAAGTTAAATTCTCTTCAAACTCATACTCATTTCCATTTATCAGTATTTTAATTGACATCGAATACCCTTTGCACCAATCTATCTTCAATTTCGTGTCTGAAATGCCTTATTAAACCCTGTATTGGCCATGCAGCGGCATCACCAAGTGCGCAAATTGTATGACCTTCAACTTGTTTTGTAACTTGTAAAAGGGTATCGATTTCATCAACAGATGCATTGCCTTTTGCCATTCTATCCATAACTCTCCACATCCATCCGGTACCCTCTCGACAAGGGGTACATTGACCACAACTTTCATGTTTGTAGAAGTAGCTTAATCTTGCTATAGCTCCAACAATATCTGTCGATTTGTCCATAACAATTACAGCTGCGGTTCCAAGACCAGATTTCAATTCTTTTAGTGTATCAAAATCCATAGATAGGTTCTGGCACTGTTCTGATGGCAAACAGGGAACCGAAGATCCGCCAGGAATAACGGCAAGTAAATTATCCCATCCACCTCTAACTCCACCCGCATGTTTTTCGAGTAACTCTCGTAATGTAATTCCCATTTCTTCTTCCACATTGCATGGTGTATTAACGTGACCCGATATACAGAACAACTTTGTGCCAGTATTATTTGGTTTTCCTAGTGCAGCAAACCACCCAGCCCCTCTTCTAAGAATTTCTGGCGCAACAGCAATTGACTCAACATTATTCACTGTAGTTGGACATCCATATAAACCGCAGTTCGCAGGAAAAGGGGGTTTTAATCTAGGCATTCCTTTCTTGCCCTCGAGGCTTTCAAGTAATGCGGTTTCTTCACCGCAAATGTAAGCACCAGCGCCGTGATGCACATAGATATCAAAATCCCAGCCAGATTGACACGCATTTTTTCCAACCAAACCGGCACTATAAGCTTCGTTTATGGCATTCTGAAGTGAATATCTCTCATTAACATACTCCCCTCGTACGTAAACATAACAAGCATGTGCGTTCATCGCAAATGAGGCGAGCAGACAACCTTCAATAAATTGGTGTGGTTCATTTCTCAAAATTTCTCTGTCCTTGCATGTTCCCGGTTCGGACTCATCAGCATTAACTACGAGATAATGAGGGCGGTCTTTTACTTCCTTGGGCATGAATGACCACTTTAAGCCCGTTGGGAATCCTGCCCCACCTCTGCCCCTTAGACCAGACGCCTTCATTTCTTCGATAATCCAATCTCTACCTTTATGAATTAGAGTCTTCGTGCAGTCCCAATTCCCCCTTTTGATTGCAGAGTTCAAAAGTGGACTGTTATTACCATATATATTTGTAAATATTTTATCTTCAATTTTAAGCATCTTATGCCTCAAGACCTGGCTTTTTTCTGTTCTTTGAAATTCTTTCTATTTCATCTTGTGTAAAAAACTTTACATTTTTATTTAATGGGGCTGATGTTAGCCTATCCTTGTATGAGCCAGATTTTATTTCTTTGCCTTTTCTCAGCTCGTCAATAATATTCTTGAGATCTACCGCATTTAAATCTTCGTAGTAATCATCATTTATTTGGATTATTGGCGCATTACAGCAAGCTCCTAGACATTCTACTTCTACCCAAGATAGATTATCCTTACTTACAGAATTCTGCTCTCCAATTTCTTTGTATAGAACATTCTTTAACTCATCTGAGCCTGATAACATGCACGGTGTCGTACCACACATTTGAAAATGATAAGCGCCCACGGGAGACAAATTAAACATAGTATAGAAGGTTGCAATTTCCATTACGCGAATTTGTGACAGATCTAAGAAATTAGCAACATAATCAATTATTTCTGGTGAGAGCCAGCCCTTATTTTGTTTTTGTGCTATCCATAAGATTGATATTATCGCAGACCCCTCTCTCCCCTTTGGATACTTGCTGAGTTCGTACTCAGCAAGGGATAGATTCTGCTCACTAAAACTAAAGTCCTTATTTTCTTTTTTTGTATCTATCATATTATATATATTACCTATCAACTTCACCAAAGACGATATCAAGAGAACCAAGCACAGCTGAAACATCAGCAAGCATATGTCCTCTACACATGTAATCCATTGCTTGTAAATGAGCAAAGCCTGGAGCCCTTATTTTGCAACGATATGGTTTGTTTGAATCATCGGATACTAAATATACACCAAATTCACCTTTTGGCGCTTCGACAGCCCTATAAATTTCACCTTTTGGTACGTGATACCCCTCTGTGTAAAGTTTAAAGTGATGTATTAACGCTTCCATTGACTCCTTCATCTCAGCTCTTTTCGGTGGAAATAACTTATTGTTCTGGGTTGAGACAGGCCCAGTATCTTTTCTCAATAATTCAATGCACTGTGACATTATTTTTAGCGATTGTTTCATCTCCTCTACCCGTAGTAAGTACCTATCGTAGCAGTCACTGTTCTTCCCAACGGGAATATCAAATTGGAGCTCAGAATAGATCTCATACGGTTGAGACCTTCTTAAGTCCCACGGGAGACCTGTTCCCCTAATCATTACACCGGAAAAACCATAGAGCTGAGCATCATCTTGACTTATATAACCAATATCAACATTTCTTTGTTTGAAAATTCTATTTTCAGTCAAGAGTTCCTCAATGTCATTGATAACAAATGGGTGCGTTTCTGTAAATTTCTGTATATCGTCAACTAAATCATCTGGAAGATCTTGATGCACACCACCTGGACGAAAATATGCTGCATGCATTCTGCTGCCCGAGGCCCTTTCATAGAAGCACATTAATTGCTCACGCTCTTCAAACCCCCAAAGTGGAGG
>CACPAS010000026.1 GCA_902632055.1 uncultured OCS116 cluster bacterium
TTATCTCTTGGTGAAACTTTTGCCCAGCTCTCAAAAGCTGTTTCGGCAGCATTAATAGCCTTTTTAGCGTCTTCAATCTCTGCGGATGCAACTTTTGTGATAACTTCTTCAGATGCAGGATTAATTACGTCAAAAGTAACACCACCATCTCCAGCTAACCATTTACCGTCAATGTATAATTTATTTTTGTATTGCATAACTTTCACCTTGTATTAATAAATAAAGCATCTAAATAATATATATTAATTGTTTTCAAATAAAAACTAAAGTTTAAAAGCCCAGCAGGGACCATCATCCAAAGCACAATTACAAAAATGAAGAGAAATATAATTCAAATCGAACGTCTTTCTAAAACCTACAAAGACGGGACAGTTGCTCTCGAAAATATAAATCTTAATATTACTGATGGCGAAATAATTGCTTTACTAGGTCCAAACGGTGCGGGAAAAACAACCTTAATTTCTGCTATCTGCGGTATTACAAATATATCATCCGGAAATGTCAGTGTTGCAGGGTATGATGTGATTGACGATTATAAAAAAACCCGCGCATTAATTGGACTTGTACCCCAAGAGATTGCCCTGCAGCCATTTGAGAAAGTTATTGATGTAGTTAAATACTCACGAAATTTATTTGGTTGTGCAAATAATGATATGCACATAGAAAAGATACTAAAACGACTCCTTCTCTGGGATAAAAAAGATAAGAGAATCGTTGAACTATCGGGTGGCATGAAAAGACGCGTAATCATAGCTAAGGCTCTGAGTCATGAACCGAAGATACTTTTCCTTGATGAGCCTACAGCCGGAGTCGATGTTGACTTGAGATTTGATATGTGGGAATTAATAAAAAAATTGAGAGCAGATGGGACGACTATAATCCTGACAACTCATTACATAGAAGAAGCTGAAGAAATAGCTGATAGAATATCAATAATAGATAACGGGAAAATACAATTAACTGAAAATAAGTCAGAATTAATAAAAAGACTGGGGAAAAAAGTCATTAACATCAAGCTTGATCAAGAGATAGATATTAAAGTTTTTAATGGTGACTTTGATTTAAGTCAAAGCCCTGACAAAACATCCATAAGTATGCGTTACACTGATGCAAAAAAAGACAATACTCTTGATAAATTACTAACAAGAATAAAAAAAGAGAAATATAAAATTCTCCATATCGAAACAGACGAGAAGTCGCTCGAAGAAATTTTCCTTGACGTGGTTGGTAAATAACATGAACTTTTATGCAATAAAAGCAATTTACGTATTTGAAATGTCCAGAACGCTTAGAACACTTATTCAAAGCATTGCCTCACCAGTCATCTCAACGGTTTTATATTTTATTGTTTTTGGATCAGCAATCGGGAGCAGAATGGAAGATATTAGCAGTGTTAGCTATGGTAGCTTTATTGTACCTGGCTTGATATTGCTAACAGTATGTCTTCAGAGTATATCAAATGCCTCATTCTCAATTTATTTTCCGAAGTTTATTGGATCCATTAATGAACTCTTGTCCGCACCGGTCTCTTATCTTGAGTTAGTAATTGGTTTTATATCAGCAGCTGTCACAAAATCAATGACCATTGGTTTGATAATATTAATAACCGCTTCTTTCCTTGTAGATATTGAAATCAAGCACCCAATTTGGATGGTTTGTATATTATTTCTGTCATGCGTTTCATTTAGCCTTATGGGTTTTATTGTTGGTATCTGGGCGAGAAGCTTTGAACAAATTACAATAATACCTGATCTAATTATAACTCCATTAGTATTTCTAGGCGGTAGTTTTTACTCTATAACCCTACTCCCTGATTTTTGGCAAAAAGTAACTCTATTTAATCCAGTTGTATATTTAATATCTGGTTTCAGATGGGCATTTTTTGGAAACGCTGATGTATACATAGGATATAGTATTCTTGCAATCTTGGCATTTACTTTTGCATGTGTCTTTATTATCTGGCTTATATTTAAAACTGGATATAGAATTAAAAGCTAAATTTTTTTTTCTATATTATACGACAATGATTAACTTCAATTCGGCTCGATGCAAAACTCACATATGAAAATAATAATTCTAGCGACCTATGTGCTTCTCTTCATAACGCTTGCTTATATATTTTTTGACGCATTCACAATTAGCGAAATAAAATCATTGGGTTTTTTAGCTACTATTAGAGACTCATTTAATCAGCTTGCACTGAATTACTATTTCATGAAGTTACTATGCGTATTTATAATTTGTTTTTTTTGGGCTTTTTTTCTTGGATTTAACGCTCCAATTGGCATTTTCTCAGGAATGATCTTAGGGACATATTTTGGAACTATTGTTTCTGTCATTGGATTGACATTGGGGTCTGGGGCATTATATTTTTTTGCTCAGTATTTTTTTAGAGAAAATATATCGAGATTATTCACAAAGAAATATTTAAAAATCAGAGATCTCTTTCATGAAAATGAGTTAGTATTTTTTATTTTTTACAGACTCTTTGTTGGTATCCCATTTGGTTTATCAAACTTATTGGCTATTCTGTTTAATGCACGAATAATTAATTTTCTACTCGGGACAGCGATAGGCATACTACCTTCAGTTTTTATTTGGGCATCAATCGGAAGTGGCTTTGATAGGATTTTAATTGACAATAAAAATGTGCCTGGATTTTTTGATATTATAAGATCGGAAGAAGTTAGAGTGCCGCTTATTACTTTTGTAATTTTTATTACACTTATTTTTGCCTCAAAAAGAATCATACACCGAAGCAAATCTTGATCTCTAATTTATTATTTATTCCGCATTTTTATAATCCGTTTCATATTTGAACTTTGTCTGTTTTGGTAAGCATTTGGATTATATATATCTTCAGTTAACTCATATATATTTGTTGAAGTGCTATTTCCAGGGAAATCAATAAAAATACCATGTACAAGACCTTTCATTACATAAGGTAGTGAATTAATTTTTCCCTCACTTTCAACTTTTCCTTGATAAACCTTTAGTAAGTTGTCTGATGCCACAATATCTACATCTAGAAACCGATGGAATGTTACATCTCTGAATGTTTTGTAGCCAATAAGAATTCTGCTTCGTGGAGTTTTTGTTTTAATTTTAAATTCAAAATTATCTCTCTTTTTTTGATAAATAACATTATCACCCTTCCCCATATATTTATAAACGGGATAATTAATGAATTTAATTTTTTCATTTATGCCATATTCAAATTTTAAAAAATAATCAGCTTCATCGCGTTCATCAACTATATTATAATTCAAATTCTTCAACTCATTTATGAATAATTTTTTATATGTTCTGAATTCCAAGTCAGTATTCATGTCGCTTTCTTTATGAGAAATAAAAAACTTAATATCATTAATCTTTTTGAATTCAAAATCATGAAATACCTCGACCACTATTTCCAATTTGTGTTCATTGTTATATAATGTTGTGGTCGAGGCATCTTGGGGAGAAATACCAAGTAACATAAAAAGTACAACAAGACAGTATGTAAGTAACTTCATGTTGTTAAATGTTACAGCAGAATTGTGTCTAATTTATGTCATAGAGAGTAAAGAGAATGGCGCGAGTGACGAGACTTGAACTCGCGACCTCCGGCGTGACAGGCCGGCGCTCTAACCAAACTGAGCTACACCCGCGTAATGGTAGGCGGTGACAGGCTCGAACTGCCGACCCTCTCGGTGTAAACGAGATGCTCTCCCAACTGAGCTAACCGCCCACTACAATATTCAATACATACAGTAAAATAAATAAAAAATCTATAATTAATATATTATGTATAATAAAAAAAACGTGCAGTTTTTAAGCTGCACGTAATTCGGTTTTAAAAAAAACTGTGATTAATTATTCTAATTTACCGCATCTTTAAGAGCTTTACCTGCTTTAAATTTTGGACTCTTTGATGCCTTAATTTGAATAACCTCTCCTGTACGAGGATTTCGACCGGTTGTAGCTTTTCTATTGGCAACAGAAAATGTACCAAACCCTACAAGTCTTACGTCACCACCACCACTTAGCGCGGACGAGATCGAGTCGAATACTGAGTCAACTGCACTAGCTGCTGCAGTTTTTGAAATACCAGCCGCGTCAGCGACATTATTAATTAAATCATTCTTATTCATAGTATTAGCCCTTTCAGAGTTTATATTTAATAATTTAACAGAAATAGTTAATTAATAGTTAATCCTAACAATTGATCCAGTGCTAATCAAAAAAAAACAGGGAAATATAGGAAAAAATAGCAGAAAACTGCTACTTATACACTATTTTAATACAAAAAGAATAATATTTTAAGGTTATAAATGAAAACACTGCGCCATGTCTTATCACACACAGAATCAGTTAATGGGCTACTGTAGGTCTAGCTTTTTCCTTTGAACCAGCGATACTTTGGTCATGCGCTTCAATATCTTCTTTGCTCCATTCAATGGGCTTTAATTCAGATGCAAGAGCGCTGTGTATAATTTCGTCAATGTTTGAAACAGGAATTATTTGTAAATCTTTTGTAATTTCTTCCGAGATCTCAGATAAATCTTTTTCATTTTCGTTTGGAATAAAAACAGTTTTTATTCCGCCCCTCGACGCAGCAAGAAGTTTCTCTTTTAGCCCACCAATAGGTAGGACACGACCACGAAGTGTAATTTCTCCAGTCATAGCAACATCTTTCTTAACAGGTACTTGCGTCATAAGTGATACCATTGCGGTTGCCATGGCAACACCAGCGGATGGCCCATCTTTTGGGGTGGCTCCCTCAGGAACATGAACATGAATATCTCTTTTATCAAACAGAGGAGGCTTTATTCCGTATTTTGTAGCATTTGATCTGACATATGAAGCTGCTGCAGAAATGGACTCTTTCATAACATCCTTGAGATTTCCTGTGACAGTCATTGTTCCTTTACCAGGCATCATCGCACCTTCTATTGTCAATAATTCACCACCGTACTCAGTCCACGCTAAACCCGTGACGATACCAATTTGATTAGCTCGTTCGGCTTCTCCGTATCTGAATTTATAGACACCCAAGAAGTCAGATACGTTCTCTTTTGTTACTTTAATACTTTTAATATCGTCTGATAAAATATTCTTTGTGGCCTTACGGGAAATCTTTGATAATTCACGTTCGAGACTTCTTACACCTGACTCTTTAGTATACCTTCTTATGGTTTCGAGGAGTGCAGTATCATCTATATTTATTTCAGATTCATCAAGCCCATGCTGCTTGTATACCTTTGGTAAAAGATGTTTTTTTGAAATCTCAAGTTTTTCATTTTCAGTATAGCCAGCTATTCTTATAATCTCCATTCTATCCATAAGTGCAGGTGGTATATTTAGAGTATTTGCGGTTGTTATAAACATTACATCAGAGAGATCGTAGTCAACTTCCAAGTAATGATCATTGAATTTGTCATTTTGTTCTGGATCAAGAACCTCCAATAAAGCTGCTGACGGATCACCCCTGTAGTCCGATCCCAATTTATCAATTTCATCAAGGAGAAATAATGGATTCTTGGTTTTCACTTTTTTCATAGATTGAATGATACGTCCTGGTAGGGAGCCAATGTATGTTCTCCTGTGACCTCTTATTTCAGCCTCGTCCCTGACACCACCAAGGCTTACCCTAACGAAATCTCTACCCGTTGCTTGTGCTATTGATTTTCCTAAAGAGGTTTTACCGACACCCGGTGGACCAACAAGACACAAAATTGGTCCTTTCAATTTTCTTGTTCTTTTTTGTACAGCTATATATTCGATAATTCTTTCTTTTACCTTTTCGAGTCCATAATGATCATTATTTAGGATCTCTTCAGAAAACGATATTGGTTTATTAAAACGAGATTTTTTTGCCCATGGAATTGACACTATCCAATCAAGGTAATTTCTTACAACAGTTGCTTCCGCTGACATGGGACTCATTTGTTTTAGTTTTTTAAACTCTGATTTGGCTTTTTCTCTAACGTCTTTTGGCAACTTCAAACTGTGAAGTTTACTTTCGAGTTCGTTTATATCATCCCCACCATCCTCAGCGTCCTTGCCTAACTCTTTTTGAATAGCTTTCATTTGCTCATTTAAATAGTACTCTCTTTGAGTTTTTTCCATCTGTCGTTTAACGCGCCCTCTGATCCTTTTTTCAGTCTGTAACACATCAATTTCACCTTCGAGAAAACTGAGAATTAATTCAAAGCGTTCTTTGAGATTATTAACCTCAAGTATTTGTTGTTTTTGTGACAATTTAATTTGTAAGTTTGATGCAATAGTGTCTGCTATTTTTGAGTAATCATCAATCTCAGATACGGTATTAAATGTGTCAGATGAGATTTTTCTATTGATTTTTGTGTAGCTCTCAAATTGCATTAGGCACGATCTTGCCAATGCCTCAATTTCAGGATCATCCGGCACAATCTCATTGACGAGATCAACCTCTACTTGATGAAATTTTTCTCCAGATATAAAATTACGGATTTTTGCTCTACTTGTCCCCTCTACGAGAACCTTGACAGTGTTGTCGGGTAACTTTAGCAATTGCATTATAGAGGCCACAGTCCCGTATGTGTAGAGATTATCTTGCAACGGGTCTTCAGTTGTAGAGTCTTTCTGGGCAACAAGGAATAACTCTCTATCATTATTCATAACTTCTTCAAGTGCCTGAATAGATTTTTCCCTACCTACAAAGAGTGGGACAACCATGTTGGGGTACACGACTATATCGCGCAGTGGAAGAATGGGGTATAAATCTTTGTTAACTTTTATATCATCATCCATAATGCAAACTCACAAAATTAGAACTACTTTACTAATTTGGAGCTTTGTGTTTGGACTTTCAAGTTTTTTTAATAGAAATAAACTATTATTAAGCAGAATTACCTAGATCTTCTTTTTGATCTGAGTAAATGTAAAGAGGTCTGGCTTGACCTTCAATAACTTCATTCGAAATCACAACTTCTTCCACAAGCTCAAGCTCAGGTAGCTCAAACATTGTTTCGAGAAGTATTGATTCTAAAATTGATCGAAGCCCACGCGCTCCCGTTTTTCTTTCAATTGCTTTTTTTGAGATTGTTCGCAGAGACTCATCAGAAAAGGTAAGTTTTACATTCTCAATTTCAAACATTCTTTGATATTGTTTAACTAGAGAGTTTTTTGGTTCAGTTAGGATCTGTACTAACGTTTCCTCATTCAAATCTTCCAAAGATGCAATAACAGGAACCCTGCCTACAAACTCGGGTATGAGTCCGAACTTGAGAAGATCCTCCGGCTCCAAGGCACTGAATAGCTCATCTAAATTCTTCTCCTCTACTTCTTCAATACTGGCACTGAAACCCATTGAAGTGTCATTTGTTCTTTTTGCAATAATCTTTTCTAAGCCCGCGAAGGCACCTCCGCAAATAAAAAGTATATTTGTTGTATCTACTTGTAAGAATTCTTGCTGCGGATGTTTTCTTCCGCCTTGCGGTGGTATGCTGGCAATTGTGCCTTCCATAATTTTAAGCAATGCTTGTTGAACCCCTTCCCCTGATACGTCTCTCGTGATTGATGGGTTATCTGATTTACGACTAATTTTATCTACTTCATCAATGTAGACTATACCACGTTGTGCTTTTTCAACATTGTAATCCGCTGCCTGTAATAGTTTGAGAATAATATTTTCAACATCTTCGCCGACGTAACCCGCTTCAGTGAGGCTTGTTGCGTCTGCCATTGTAAATGGAACATCTAAGATTCTTGCCAAAGTTTGAGCGAGTAGTGTTTTTCCACTACCTGTTGGACCGACAATAAGTATGTTTGACTTTGATAACTCAACATCATTTGATGCCTTTACATCGGTACTTAGTCTTTTGTAATGGTTGTGTACGGCAACTGATAGGACTTTTTTTGCATGCTGCTGCCCAATTACATATTCATCTAGTATATTAAATATTTCTGATGGGGTTGGAAGTTCTTTGTCAGACTTCAAGATAGAGGATTTTGTTTCTTCTTTTATTATGTCTGTGCATAAATCAACGCACTCATCGCAAATAAAAACAGTTGGTCCTGCTATTAGCTTGCGGACTTCATGCTGACTTTTACCACAAAATGAACAATATAACGTTGATTTCGAATCGCTATTTCCAACTTTACTCATAATTACTCACATATATATATTACTATATAAATTATCTCATATTTCTTAATAAGAAATAAATTTCCTGTCTGCTATTTACCATCCGAGTCCTCTCTTGAGGCAATCACAGCATCAACAATTCCGAATTTTTTTGCCTCCTCTGAATTCATGAAGTAATCTCGGTCTAATGTTTTCTCAATAGTGTTGTATGTTTGACCAGTATGATTGACATAAAGATCATTTAGCCTCTTTTTTATTTTGATGATGTCTTCGGCATGCCTTTCAATATCACTCGCCTGACCAGAAAATCCTCCAGAAGGCTGATGCACCATTACTCTTGAGTGAGGTAGGCAATATCTCATCCCTTTCTCACCAGCTGCCAATAATAGAGAGCCCATTGATGCCGCTTGACCAATACATAGGGTTGAGACAGGTGGCCTAATAAATTGCATGGTATCGTAGATTGCCAGTCCAGAGGTAACTATCCCCCCGGGTGAATTAATATATAGAGATATTTCTTTTTTAGGATTTTCCGCTTCTAGGAATAATAATTGCGCAGTCACTATAGTTGCGACACTATCATCAATTGGGCCTGTTATAAAAATTATTCTCTCTTTAAGTAACCTCGAGAATATATCGTAAGCCCTCTCGCCTCTATTCGATTGTTCAACAACCATTGGTATAAGGTTCATTGTAAGGTCCTCTTTTTTTTTCATTTTCCTACCTATTTCTTCGCTTTTGGTTTATTTACTTTTTTGTCAGCAGTTTTTTTATTAGCATTTGAGACTTTATTTTTTGTTTTTGGCTTAGCTTTTTTCTCATCCTGGTCATTACCCAATAATTCCGCTCTATCAACTTGCTCATCCTTGATTTTGACTAATGTTAAGATATGATCAACTACTTTTTCTTCTATCAAAGGAGATCTGATTTGCATCATAGCACCTGGATTTTCTTGATATAATTTAATTATTTCATTTTCTTGACCTGGGTATTTTCTTGCCTGCTCAAAAAGTGCTTTATTTACTTCGTCATCAGATACAGTTATAGACTCATCTTCAGCAATCTTATTAAAGAAAAGACCAAGCCTAACTCTGCGTCGCGCTATATCGTCATATTCTTTTCTTGTTTTCTTTTCATCCTTTATGACATCCTTTAATTTTTTTCCAGATTTCTCGATGTCTGCAATGTAATTATTCCAAATTGAGTCACTCTCATCCTGCACGAGGGTCGGCGGCAAATCAAATTTTAGCTTTGGATCTAGGCCATCAAGTAAATTTCTTTTCATGTCAGATTTAGAAATTGACTCATAATCCTTTTCAAGCTGCTCCGAAATTTGATCTTCAAGTTTTTTTAAATCATCAAACCCAAGTTTCTTTGCAAAGTCATCACTTATTCTTGTTGGTACCTCTTTTTCAATTTTCTTTACTTTTGTTTCAAACAGCGCATCCTTTCCAGCAAGATGAGGAACTTGATAATCATCCGGGAACTTTACATTGATGTTCAACTTTTGATCTTTAAGCGCTCCGGTTAATTGATCTTCAAATCCGGGAATAAATGCGCCAGATCCGATCACGAGTGGTGCGTCATTTGCTGAACCACCCTCAAAAATTTCCCCATTAATTTTCCCAACGAAATCTATTGTAAGCTGATCTCCGGATTTAGCTTTTTCGTTTGATTTTTTCTCCTCGTAGCTTTTATTCTCTGCTGCAATTCTCTGAAGTGCTTCATTAATATCTTCTTTTGTTACCTTTGCTATTTTTTTTGTAATTGAGATTGTATTGTATTTTGGCACATTTATATCTGGTAATATTTCATAGACCATTTTGTAAGACAATTCCTTCTCTAGTTTAATGATCTTGTCGATTTCTTCTTTTTCCTTATCCTCCGATGGCTTGCCTTCGTAAAATGAGATCTTTGGCTGAATTGCTGGTCTTTCATCACGATCACTCATTGCTTTTGCCGATGTTTCTTTAACCAAGTCTTCAATAATTTCAGGCATTAACCTCTGGCCAAAGACTTTCCTTAGATGATGTATTGGTACTTTACCGGGTCTAAAGCCCTTTAATTGAACAGTTTTTTTCAACTCTTCTAGTTTAGAAAGAAGTTTATTCTCGATGTTTTCTCGTGAAACCTCAACCTTAACTTCCCTATTTAAATCTTTTGCTAAAACCTCTGATACATTCATATTTTACTCACTAACCGGATTAACATGGTGCGGGCGAAGGGAATCGAACCCCCACTCCTAAAAGGAACCAGAACCTAAATCTGGCGCGTCTACCAGTTCCGCCACGCCCGCAGGATTAATATCTTATAATATAATCGCTATCAATTTGAAACAAAATTTTAAAAAAAATATACAGCCAAATGAGGTTGGTCTCTATATACTTATTGTATAAAAATTAGCCATTGTGCTTATATTTTAATCATTTTTATAGATTTTTTTTCAAATTTTTTGCATAGTTATTAAAAAAAACAAGCAAAATATGGATATTTTCCTATTTTTTTGAGTTTTGGCATGTTTTTTGCATACACATATATAAACTATCGAGGTTGCCATGAAAAAAATTGAAGCAATAATTAAACCATTCAAGTTGGATGAAGTCAAAGAGGGGCTTCAAACAATTGGTGTATCTGGTATTACTGTGCTTGAAGCTAGAGGTGTTGGCCGGCAAAAAGGTCATACTGAACTGTACAGAGGTGCCGAATATGTAATCGATTTTTTGCCCAAGATAAAAATTGAAGTTGTTGTTACCGATAAGATGGCTCCCGAGGTAGTTGACTTCATCAAAGTCTCAGCTCAGACCGGTAAGATCGGTGATGGCAAAATATTTATAACTAATATTGAAGACGTAGTGAGAATTAGGACAGGTGAAACTGGTGAAGAGGCAATATAATAGCAAAGGAGTAAAGTATTATGCCAAAAGTTAGTGATATTTTAAAAGAAATAAAAGATACCGATATTAAGTTTGTAGATTTACGATTTACTGATCCAAGAGGAAAACTCCAACATGTAACAATGGATGCATCAATAATGGACAGTGATGCTTTTGCAAATGGAGTAATGTTTGATGGATCGTCAATTGCTGGTTGGAAGGCCATCAATGAGTCAGATATGACGCTAATGCCAGATCCTGATACGGCACATGCAGATCCATTTTTTGCCCAATCCACAATGGCAATCTTCTGTGATATCTTAGATCCAATTTCCGGCGAAGCATATGAGAGAGATCCGCGTTCTGTAGCCAAGAAAGCGGAGGCCTTTCTGAAATCAACAGGAATTGGTGATACAGCTTCATTTGGTCCAGAAGCTGAATTCTTCATGTTTGATGACGTAAGATTTGCATCTGATCCATACCAAACTGGCTTTGAGCTTGACTGTACCGAGTTACCATCAAATACCGCCACTGAATATGAAGCAGGTAACATGGGGCATAGACCGAGAACGAAGGGGGGATATTTTCCAGTTCCACCCGTAGACTCAGCGCAGGACATCAGGTCCGAAATGGTTAGCGTTATGACAGATATGGGCGTTGTTACAGAGAAACACCATCACGAAGTTGGTGCAGCCCAGCATGAGCTCGGTATTAAATTTGATAGCCTCACTAAGATTGCCGATAAGCAACAAATCTATAAGTACGTTGTACACCAAGTGGCTAATGCATACGGAAAGACTGCAACTTTTATGCCAAAACCTATTTACGGTGATAATGGTACCGGTATGCACTGTCATC
>CACPAS010000027.1 GCA_902632055.1 uncultured OCS116 cluster bacterium
TTCAAACGGTATTCAGGGCATGGCTCTAAACCTCGAAATAGATAATGTTGGTATAGTTATTTTTGGCGATGATAAAGATATTCATGAAGGAGATGTTGTAAAGAGAACGGGAGATATTGTCGAAGTTCCAGTTGGAAAAGAACTTCTTGGAAGAGTAGTTGACGCACTCGGTAACCCAATCGATGGAAAAGGTCCTATTGAAGCAAAAGAAAACGGGCGTGTTGATATCAAGGCTCCAGGCATTATGCCGCGTAAATCGGTACATGAACCAATGCAAACTGGTTTAAAAGCAATTGATGCACTAATTCCAATTGGTAGAGGTCAGAGGGAATTGATAATCGGAGATAGGCAAACAGGAAAAACAGCAATTGCATTAGATACAATATTAAATCAGAAATCTGTAAACGAAACCGATGATGAAAGTGCAAAGTTGTATTGTGTATATGTTGCAATTGGACAAAAACGTTCTTCAGTAGCTCAGTTAGTTAAAATATTAGAAGACAACGGAGCCCTTGAATATTCTGTAGTTGTTGCAGCTACGGCTTCAGATCCAGCTCCCCTGCAATATCTGGCACCATTTTCAGGCTGCACAATTGGAGAGTTTTTTAGAGACAATGGAATGCATTCACTAATAGTTTACGATGATTTATCCAAACAGGCGGTTGCGTATCGTCAAATGTCTCTGTTATTGAGAAGACCACCAGGGAGGGAGGCCTACCCCGGTGATGTTTTCTATTTACACTCAAGACTTTTAGAGCGTGCCGCAAAGCTAAATGAAGAGAATGGCTCAGGTTCACTGACTGCTCTGCCTGTGATTGAGACGCAAGCAAATGATGTTTCGGCATTTATTCCAACGAATGTTATTTCAATCACAGACGGGCAAATATTTCTTGAAACAGATTTGTTCTATCAAGGAATACGTCCAGCTGTGAATGTTGGACTATCTGTAAGTCGTGTTGGCTCTTCAGCCCAGATCAAAGCAATGAAACAAGTTGCAGGTAAAATAAAAGGTGAACTTGCACAATATCGTGAAATGGCCGCCTTTGCCCAGTTCGGGTCTGATTTAGATGCCACGACACAACGACTCTTAGCGAGGGGTGAACGTTTAACAGAATTACTTAAACAGCCACAATTCAGTCCATTAAAGGTTGAGGAGCAAGTCTGCTCAATTTATGCTGCTGTAAACGGTTATCTTGATGGTATTAACGTTGATAAGATTTCCTCTTATGAAAAGGGGCTATTGGAACTGATTAATTCATCCAATAAAGATATCTTGGAGGATATACAAAAAGAACAGCAAATTTCAGAAAAAACAGAAAAGAAATTAGTTGGCATTATCGAACAATATTCAAAATCATTTAGCTCGGAGTAGTTAATTGCCAAATTTAAAAGAACTAAAGAATAGGCAAGTTAGCGTTAAAGCGACGCAAAAAATTACTAGAGCAATGCAGATGGTTGCTGCTGCAAAACTGAATAAAGCTCAGGAAAGCGCTCAAAGTGCTAGGCCATATGCGAGCAAAATTTCAGCTGTAATGGCTAATCTACTCACTTCGATAGATGGCAGTTCAAATGCCCCTGAACTAATGGTTGGAAATGGTAAATCGGATACCCATCTTTTGGTAGTTGCAACTGCTGATAGGGGATTGTGTGGAGCATTTAATTCAAATATTGTTAAACTTTTCACACAGGAAATCAATGAATTAATGACACAAAGCAAGCAAGTAAAAATAATATGTATAGGTAAAAAGGGTCATGACCTAATAAGAAGAAGTCATGAAGATAAAATTATTGACTTTATTAGCTTAAAAGAGGTTAAGAATATTTCATATAGCGATGCTGAAGAAATAGGAAATAATATTGTTGCGAGATTTGAAGAGGGTGAATTTGATGTATGCAAATTTTACTATTCAAGTTTTAAGTCTGTTATTTCCCAGATCCCAATTGCGCAACAGCTTATTCCTCTACCTATTGATAATGAATTGGATAGTACTGAATTGGACACTAAATCAAACCTGTCAATATACGATTATGAACCAGAAGAAAGTGATGTTATGGAAGATCTATTGCCTTTAAATTTAAATATACAGGTTTTTCAGGGACTACTTGAAAATGCAGCAAGTGAGCAAGGCTCTCGAATGTCCGCTATGGATAACGCAACAAGAAATGCTGGCGAAATGATCAATAAATTGACACTACAATACAATAGAACAAGACAAGCAATAATAACAAAAGAACTAATTGAAATAATATCAGGTGCAGAAGCACTCTAAATACAAGAGGTGTAAAATGGATAGTAAATCAAACGGAAAAATAACACAAGTAACAGGAGCTGTTGTTGACGTGCAATTTGATGGCGAATTGCCGGAAATATTAAATGCGCTAGAGACAGATAATAATGGTCAAAAACTTGTTCTTGAGGTTGCGTCGCACTTGGGTGAAAGCATTGTTAGAACAATTGCGATGGACTCAACAGAAGGTCTAGTGAGAGGGCAAGAAGTAAAAGACACAGGAAATCCGATAAAAGTTCCTGTCGGAGAAGCTACTCTGGGCAGAATAATGAATGTGGTTGGGCAGCCAATTGACGATGGTGGATTGGTTGACTCAAAAGAGTCTAGGCCAATTCATTCATCTGCTCCACCATATGTTGAGCAATCAACAGAGACAGAAATACTTGTTACTGGTATCAAGGTGGTGGATCTTCTTGCTCCCTATTCAAAAGGTGGAAAAATTGGGCTATTTGGTGGTGCTGGTGTAGGAAAAACCGTTCTTATTCAAGAGCTTATAAATAATGTCGCGCAGGCTCATGGTGGGTATTCAGTCTTTGCTGGGGTTGGAGAAAGAACAAGAGAAGGAAACGATTTATATCATGAAATGATTGAAGCTGGGGTTAATAAAGAGGGCGGGGGTAATGGCTCTAAATGTGCGCTGGTATTCGGTCAAATGAATGAACCTCCAGGTGCAAGGGCTAGGATCGGCCTAACTGGTCTTACAATAGCTGAGCAATTTAGAGATGAGGGACAAGACGTTCTTTTCTTTGTGGATAATATTTTTAGATTTACTCAAGCAGGCTCTGAGGTTTCTGCTTTGCTTGGAAGAATTCCATCTGCTGTTGGATATCAGCCAACATTGGCAACAGACATGGGTGCTCTGCAGGAGAGGATCACCACAACAACAAAAGGATCAATAACTTCTGTACAAGCAATATATGTGCCCGCAGATGACTTAACGGATCCCGCTCCCGCAACATCTTTTGCACATTTAGACGCTACAACAACGCTAAATAGATCTATTGCAGAAAAGGGTATTTACCCGGCTGTTGATCCTCTCGACTCAAATAGTAGGATCCTAGACCCACGAATTGTTGGAGATGAACATTACGCTGTTGCAAGGCAAGTACAGGAAACCTTACAACGCTATAAATCATTGCAAGACATTATCGCAATTTTGGGAATGGATGAGCTTTCTGAAGATGATAAGCTAATAGTCGCGCGTGCTAGGAAAATTGAGAGATTCCTGTCACAACCATTCCACGTTGCTGAAGTTTTCACTGGCAGTCCTGGAGTGTTTGTGTCGCTTGAGGATACGATAAAAGGTTTTAAGGAAGTTTGTGACGGCAAACATGATGACCTTCCAGAAGCCGCTTTTTATATGTGTGGAACAATCGAACAAGTAATTGAAAAGGCGAATAAGTTAAGCACCGACGCTGCTTAATAGTAGGATCTGCTGATGGTCAAATTTAAATTAGATTTTGTAACACCGGAAAAATTATTATATTCAAAAGATGTCGAGCAAGTAATTGTTCCTGGTTCTGAAGGTGAATTTACTGTCTTATCAGATCATTCCCCAATCATTTCATCCCTCAGACCAGGATATATAAAGATTTATGAAGATCTCTCCAATGGGCCAACTATTTATTTTGTGACGGATGGATTTATCGATATGGAATCAAATCAACTCACTATTTTAGCTCAAAGCGCAATTGAGAAAGACCAGCTATCTTCTAAAAACTTGGAGGATATCATTACTTCTTACCAAGGCGAAGCCGACGCTACCGAAAATGGAACAAAAAAGAATAAACTTATTCTTAAGGTTGATGCACTCAAGGCGCTCCAAGGCGAAGCCTAGTTAGAATAAATATTATAATCTTTGAATTCTTCAAGGACCTTTTGGTAAGTCTCTCTTTTAAAATCTATAACTTGTTCTATTATTTTATCTCTTTGCTCCCATTTCCATTCTGAAAATTCCTGATAGTGAACCGTATTTTCAGGTGGGGTCAAATTTATTTCATCATCTGCGCCATTAAAATACATTAAAAACCACTTCTGTCTCTGTCCCACAAAATTTCCCTTCGTTTTCTCGTAAATATCATTTGGGATGTCATAGTAATACCAATTTTTCGACTCATAAATAATAGTTAAGCTTTTTATACCTGTTTCTTCGAAGACTTCTCGATAAACCGCTTCTTCTGCTTTTTCGCCATCATCTATGCCACCCTGTGGCATTTGCCAAAGAGGAATTTTTTTTGGATTATCTGACTTAATTAGTCTTTTGCCTAACCAGACCTGATTATATTTATTTACTATCATCGCTCCTGCGCATGGTCTATATTTGTCATTTTTTTGCATTATTCGTTCGCGGTTCTTAGACGATATCTTGAATTAATAAGTTTTTTTGCATAGATTAATTGTAAATCTTCAGAGTCTGTTTCTGTTATTTTATTCTCAATCACATAAGTTGGCATAATTCCGATCTTGTCTATTGATATATCATTTGGCGTGTAGTATTTTCCTGTGGTCAATCTTATAGCACCGTCACCAGAACCAAGCGGTATAATGGATTGAACAGATCCCTTTCCATAAGTTTTTGTCCCAATAATTGTGGCTCTTCTATTGTCACCCAGAGCTCCAGCAAATATCTCTGATGCTGAAGCTGAGCCACCATTAGTAATGATAACAATTTCTACCCCATTCGTAATATCGCCCTTTTTTGCAAAAAATCTTTGCTTTCTTGATTGATCTCTAGTTTTCGTGGATACGATTTCTCCTTTATCTAGAAATAAGTCTGTCACTTTAATTGCTTGGTCCAGAAGACCACCGGGGTTATTTCGAATATCGATGATCAGACCTTTTGTAGTATTATTAGACTCTTTGTTGATCTCTTTAACAGCCGATACGATTTTTTTATCAGCAATGTCATTAAAGCTAGAAATTCTGATATATCCAATACCGTCATCTAAAACCTCAAATTTTACTGGTGTGATTTGGATAATTTCCCGCGTTATTTCAACATCAAACGGTGCGTCATCACCCTCCCGATAGATTGTGAGTATAATAGATGTATTTGCATAACCTCGCATCCGATCAACGGCTTCATCTAGGCTCATGCCATAAACTTCTTCACCATCAATTCCTGTGATATAGTCACCTGATAATAAACCTGCTCGAGATCCAGGTGTGTCATCAATAGGGGATACAATTCTTACAAAACCATTATCGTCTAATGTTACTTCAAGACCAAGTCCACCATAAAAACCTTTTGTATCAATATCCATTTCTTCGAAGTCTTTCTCGGAGAGGTAAGTTGAATAAGGATCAAGGGAATTAAGCATACCTTTTAGCGCAGAGTCCATAAGTTCATCCTTATCAATGTCATCGACATATTTTTTCTCGGTCTCAGTAAAAACTCTCAGGAATAGTTTAAATAGATCTATATCCTCATGATGATCGCTTGCATATGTGGCTTTAGTGAATAAAAAAGCAGATAGTAATATCACCAACAGGTAGGGTAAAGTCTTGAGGTGTGGTATAATTTCACAAAATTTTTTCATATTTACTTATGGTATGGATGTTTGATTAATATTGTTAGAGCTCTATAAATCTGCTCCAGAAGTAAGATACGTGCAAGAAGATGTGGCAAAGTCATCATGCTGACAGATATATTTTGATGAGCTACTTGTTGCATTTTGTCACTTGTCCCATCCGGTCCGCCAATGATGAAGTTAATGTTTTTCTGGGAGTGTAACCGATATTCATCCAGCATTGATTTTAGTTTCGTCGTTGAAATTAAGCTACCTCTTTCATCAAGTAATATATTTATTGATTTTTGTACATCTAATTTTTTAGCTATGAAATCAAATTCTCGTCGTTTTCTTAATTCCGGATCCTTCTCTCTTGATTTTTCGATTTCATTAACACTGAAATTTGTAATGCCGGAGCTTTTAGATATTGACTGGATATTTTTAATATAATGATCGGATATTGAACTATATGGAGTATTTAAAACCTTCCCAATTGCTAATATGTTTAAATTCAATTTACGTTCCTAAACTTTTTTTATTTTCAACAATCAGACTCTCAGACCATATTTTTTCAATCATATAGAACTCTCTTACTTCTGGCTTAAATATATTCACTATCACATCTAATGCATCAATTAATACCCAATCACAATTTTGTAATCCTTCAACCTTCACATTTTTATAGGAGCTACTTTTCAGCTTTCTTTGTATTTTGTCTGCTATAGAGCTAACGTGCCTTGTCGACGTTCCACTTGATACAACCATATAATCAGCAATCGAGCTTTTATCTTTGATATCAAGAATTACTATATTCTGAGCTTTCATTTCTTCGAGACAATCTCTAATAATTGTGATTAGCTTTCTTTTGGGCATTACTTATTTTACCTCAGAGTTCCTTAATTGAGAAGAAGATTGATAATTAAGTTTCGTGTGCATAAATACCCAGGCTGGTTTTTTGTAGTAAATTAAATTATTTGAGTCTGCCTCATCAACCCTATATGCCCTGTATTTATTGGCAAAAAGTGATGAAGTTACATTCAGTGACGAACTTGGTCTATCAATTATGGCAATTGGCGTTAACCTCATGATCTTTTCCCACTCTCTCCAAAGATGAAATTGATTAAGATTATCAGCTCCCATGATCCATACAAACTTGGCTCCGGGATAGCGAGCTTTTAGGTATTCTAATGTACCAATGGTATATTTAATTTGTGCATTTAGCTCAAGTTTACTTATTGATATTTTGTTTGTATTAATGATCTTCCTTGCCGAAAATAATCTATCCTCAAAGTCATATAATAAATCATATTTCTTAAGTGGATTCCGGGGACTAATGATCCACCAAATTTGATTTAGTCCCAATCTTTGTAACGCAAATTTGCTGATACTGAGATGGCCATCATGCGCAGGATTGAATGATCCACCTAAAAGTCCAATTCTTTGATTTGGGCTAACCGCTTCGCGACTACCTATAATCCATCTTCTTATTTTGGGATTGCTTATCATTTCCTGATTCGTCAAGGCCTTGTCTGTCCATTACCATAAACTGTATACTTGAACGTAGTAAGCTGCTCCAACCCAATGGGGCCTCGCGCGTGCATTTTTCCAGTTGAAATACCAATCTCTGCCCCAAATCCAAATTCACCGCCATCAGCAAACTGTGTTGATGCATTGCATAGTACAATAGAACTATTAACTTGATTGAAAAAATATTTTGCTATTTTTTCATCCTCAGAGATGATTGCTTCGGTGTGTCCTGTACCATATCTTTTTATATGTGAAATTGCTTCATCAATGTCTTTGACTACTTTTACGGATATAATTGCATCAAGATATTCAGTGGCCCAGTCAGTGTCAGATACATTCTCTGTCTGAGGGAAAACATCTTTTATCTCAGTGCTTCCTCTTATCTCGCAACCAAGACTTGAGAGTTTCGATAAGATTTTTGGCAGATATTCCTTATAAATTGCTTTATCAATCAAGAGAGTTTCTGCTGCGCCACAAATTGAAGTTCTTCTCATCTTTGCATTGGAAGTAACGTCAATTGCCTTTGTAATATCTGCTTTTTCATTTACATACACATGGCAAATGCCTTCGAGGTGCCCAAATACCGGAACCTTTGCTTCACTCTGCACCCTCGAAACAAGACTTTTACCGCCTCTTGGTACTATAATATCAATACTTGAGTCAAGTCCTCCTAGCATAAGACCGACCGCATCTCTATCTTTAGATGGAACCAGTTGTATAGCGTTAGAGTCAAGGGATGTCTGATTAAGGCCTTCCTTGATTGACTCGTAAATTGCATAACTCGAGAAGTAACTGTCAGAGCCACTTCTTAATATTGAGGTGTTGCCCGACTTTAGGCATAAACTGGCTGCGTCTGCCGTTACGTTTGGTCTACTTTCATAGATAATTCCAATAACGCCAATAGGGATACTGATTTTCTTTATATGCAAGCCATTTGGGCGGTCCCAGCTTTCCAATTCTCTTCCGACAGGATCATTAAGCTTCGCAATATCTCTCATACTTGAAGCAATATTTTTTATACCAAGATCATTGATTGAAAGCCTATCGATCATTGCCGCAGATAAACTATTTGATTTTGCAATTTGGATATCTTTCTTATTTTCGGATAGAATATATTCCTTATTACGATCAATTCTATCAGCCATTAAGTGCAACGCATCATTTTTTTCATCATCAGATGCCGTGGAGAGTTTTGCACAAGCAGCCTTGGCATTAAAACCAATTTCAGCCATAATTTTCTTTATATCTTCAGTCAAATTAATCTCCTGTATCTAAAATAACAAGGTCATCCCGATGAACCAATGCGGACCTACCCCTATATCCCAATATATTCTCTATCTCCTGTGTACTTTTCCCTTTTATATTCAGGGTATCACTGATCGAGTAAGCTGATAATCCACGCGCAATTTCGTTATCTTCATCATCGCAAATAACCACAGCATCTCCTCTCTCGAAATTACCTTCAGCAGAGATTATACCTGCCGGAAGTAAACTTTTTCCCTCTATGAGAGCAATTTTTGCACCTTGATCTATAAAAATTTTTCCATTTGGAGTGAGCATACCTGATATCCATTTTTTTCTTGCCAAATGAGGAGTTGTTTTTGCAATAAAGTGAGATATTTTTGCACCATCCATTATAGATTGAATTGGATTATGAACCTTGCCATTAGCAATTATCATATTGGCGCCACCATCCATAGAGATACGAGCAGCCTCAATTTTTGTTATCATTCCACCTGAGCCATAATCATTTTGAGTGCTTTTTGCCATATTTTGGATTTCTTTCGTAATATTTTTTATTTCGGGTATATGTACAGCATTTGATTGCTCGGGTGGCAATGTATATATTCCATCAACGTCCGATAGAATTATTAGGCAATCAAAGCTTGTCATTGTTGTAACTCTGGCAGCCAGACGATCATTATCCCCATAGCGTATTTCAGAAGTTGCGACTGTGTCATTTTCATTAATTATTGGAACTACGCCATTATCAATCAGCATAGAAATTGTATTTCTTGCATTTAAATAACGTCTTCTTCTTTCTGTATCTTCGATTGTCAATAGAAGTTGAGCAACTTTTATATTTCTTTCCGAGAATGATTTTTTTATTCCGCTAATTAGCTCAATTTGACCCACAGCAGCGGTACCTTGAGCCATATCTAATTTAAGTTTATCATTCTTTTTTATATTCAGGATATTTTTACCCAGGGCAATGGCTCCGGAGGTGACAATAATCACATTTTTCGAATTATTTTTTAAATTAGCAACATCTTGAACAAGGCTATTCAACCATTCTTTTCTAATTGATCCTGATTCATCAACAATAAGGCTTGAGCCGATTTTAATTATAATATTTTTGTAGCCGTTTAATTGTTTTATGGTTGCCATTTTTCTTTCTTACTATTTTCTTTTTTGTCCTTGTTCGTTATTTCCCATAATTTATCCTTAAGCTCTTCAATTCCAATACCCTTCTCTGCTGAGATAACTATTATATCTTTTTCAACTCTATCACTAAAATTATTAATTTTCTCTTGAATATCTCCATCGTCGTATAAATCAATTTTATTTAGGATTATTATTTCTTTTTTACTATGTATTTCATTTCCATACTCCAGCATCTCATTTCTTACGACCTTATATGATCTTTCTATATCATCTTCTTCCAACGAAATTAGGTGCAGAAGTGTCGGGCACCGCTCGATATGCGATAAAAATTTATGCCCAAGTCCAACACCTTGGTGTGCTCCTTCTATTAATCCCGGTATGTCTGCAATAACAAAAATTTCATCGCTATGGCTAACAACACCAAGCACAGGGTTTAAAGTTGTGAAAGGATAATCCGATATTTTAGGGTTTGCATGGCTTAATTTACTTAACAATGTTGATTTACCTGCATTTGGTAATCCAATAATTCCGCAATCTGCAATCAGTTTCATTTTCAGCCAGATCGCAATCTCCTCTCCATCTGTTCCTTTATTTGCGTTTCTAGGAGCTCTATTTGTTGAGGACTTGAACCTTGTATTACCAAAGCCACCACTGCCACCCTTTGCAATCATATAGATTTGATTGACTTCTGTTAAATCTGCAATCATCTC
>CACPAS010000028.1 GCA_902632055.1 uncultured OCS116 cluster bacterium
GAATAAGAAATTATGGTCATTCTCAAATTGAAAACACTGTTCTGACCGATGAGCAGAACCAAGACGAATATATTGTAATGTCGATGCGCACAAGGGATGGCTTAAATATCAATAGATACGAAAAGTTAGGTGGTAAATTAAATAGGGATAACATTAATTTACTTGTATCCAGAGGGTATTTAAGCATTGATAAAGCAGAGGAAAACCTAATAGTTACAAGAAAAGGATCACTTGTTTGCGATAGTATAATATCAAGCTTAGCAGGCTGATAATTAGGGAAAAAAATGGAAATTACTCCAGGATTATATATTGTTGCCACACCCATTGGAAACCTTGAAGATATATCTCATCGTGCTGTACGAATGTTAAATTCTGTTGATATGATTTATTGCGAGGATACGCGCGTATCAAAGAAACTTCTCAACCATTATAAAATCAAAAAGCAGCTATTCGTATACAATGATTTTAGTAGTGAAATATCACGTAGTGAAATTTTAGATAAACTGATGGATAATAAGGCAATAGCATTAATTTCTGACGCAGGGACGCCATTAATTTCAGATCCAGGATATAAATTAGTTAGATTATGTAGGCAAAAAAAAATACCAATATTCACAATACCGGGACCTTCAGCTTTGACATCATCCGTCGTCTTATCGGGATTGCCAACAGATAAAATCTATTTTTTGGGATTTCTACCGAGTACGATTTCAAAAAGAAAGCAAGAGCTACAAAAAATTAAAAATCTGGATGCAACAGTCGTCATTTTTGAGAATGCAAAAAAAATCCACAAAACTTTGGAAGAAATTCAAAATTCTTTTGGCGATATAGAAATTGTAATAATTCGGGAAATGACAAAGATATTTGAAGAAACTATTACAGATAAAATTAGTGATGTCATCGATGAAATAAATGAAAAACCAATAAAAGGAGAGACGGTAATACTTTTTAGTACTTCAAAAATAATTGCCAAAAATCTTGATTTTACAGAAGTCGAAAATGATATAAAAAAACTAATAAATGATTTGCCTGTAAAACAAATTACAAATATCATTCAAATGAAATATAACCTTCCAAAAAAGATGGTATATGATCTATGTCTCAAATCAAAAGAAACCGAATAGTACTTTTGATTTTTTTATAATAATAAGCATTTAAAAATACAATATGAAAATCATAGTACAAATGGACCCTATAGAGAGACTAAACCTTGCAGGTGATAGTACTTTCGCTCTTCTTTTAGAAGCACAAGATAGAGGCTATGATATAGATATATATACCCCAAATATGCTGACTTTAAGTGATGGATTGTTATCTGCCGAAGCCCAGCAGATAAAGGTTCACTTATACCCTGATAGAATAGAGAAATTAAATGAGCCAAAATCTGTGATGTTAGATGAATATGATATTATAATGATGAGGCAAGATCCTCCATTTGATATGAGCTACATTACTGCGACCCATCTTTTAGAAACAATCCAACACAAGACACTCATAATAAATAATCCATTTTATGTTCGAAACTGTCCAGAAAAAATTTTTGTAAATAAATATACAGATTTTATGCCATCTACACTAATTACCCGAAATGTAAGTGAGATAATAAAATTCCGAAACAAGCACGATAAAATAATAATCAAACCACTATATGGTAACGGTGGAGCTAATGTCTTTTATTCTGATAGAGCTGATAAAAACTTTGGATCAATAATTGAAAACTTTTTGGAATTAAGCCGTGAACCTTTTATAGTCCAGCAGTTCATTCCAAAAGTCAATGAAGGTGATAAGAGAATAATTCTCATTGATGGGGAAATTGCAGGTGCAATAAATAGACTGCCTCAAGAAGGCGAGATTAGATCCAATATGCATGTTGGGGGGATAGCTGCCAAAACTCAGATAACAAAAGAAGATACTAAAATCTGTAATGCTATCTCAAAAGACTTAAAGAATTTCGGTTTATTTTTTGTAGGAATAGACATAATTGGTAATTTAATAACTGAGATCAATGTAACCTCACCAACCGGCATAAGAGAGATACTTCAATTGAGTGGAGTTAATGTTGCAGAAACATTTTGGGATCAGGCTGAAAAAAAAATAAATAAATAATCAAGACAATAAAATTTTGTATGCACTCACATGGCGAAAATAACCCAAAAAATAAAAGAAACGAACTCACATAAATATAAAAATAAAATTCTTAGCCTGCGCAAAAGAGTAACCAAGGGGCCAAAAAATATAGATTTGGACGCAAGATTAGCAAAAACAAAAAATGAGATTAAAGCTGCTCAACAATTGAGATTTAAAGTATTCTATAAGGAATTATCTGCGCACCCAAACATACTAACAAGATTTACCCGTAGGGATAGAGACACATACGATAAAATTTGCCAACACATGCTTGTTATTGATAAATCAAACAAAAAGAGAGGCATATTGTTAATAGGAAAAAAGAAAGAGAATGTGGTTGGAACTTATAGGCTCCTTCCTCAGCGAGACGCAGAGTCTAACAAGGGATTTTATAGTCAGGATGAGTATGATATAACACCACTCATAGAAAGACATCAAGAAAGAAAATTTCTTGAGCTTGGGCGTTCATGTGTGCTGAGTTCATATCGTAAAAAATCTACGATCGAGCTACTTTGGCAAGGTGTTTGGAAGTATATATTAGACAATAATTTTGATGTAATGATTGGGTGTGCTAGCTTTCAAGCAACAAAACCTAAACAAATTGATATGGCGTTAAGCTTCCTTTATCACAATGCATTAGCACCAGAGGAGTGGCGAGTTAAGGCAAAAAAAAATAGATATATTGATATGAACATGATGAAAAAAGAAGAGGTTGATAATAAAGAAGCACTAAAAACAATGCCCCCATTGATAAAGGGATATCTGAGATTGGGGGCTTATGTTGGCGATGGGGCAGTAATTGATAAGCAGTTCGGTACAATCGATGTTTTTATTGTAATGCCCCGGGAGAAGATCGAGAAAAGATTCGTAGATAAATTCACTATATGAGAACATTAAGTAAATTGCATTACATGAAATTAGATAATGATCACATATATCAAATTATGGTGATTATCGATCCTAACATTACAATATTATCGGCATATACATATGCGTTCAAAAAAGTATAAGTAATCAAATATGGATAAGGATATAGACATATTAATAAATCCGAAGTCTCTTACTTTGTCCGTGGATAAGATTTTATGTGAGAGTACAGACAATATCCCAAAAATCCGTGAAAATTTAATTTCCGAATTATCTGATACAATAGTAGCTGCTAGAAAAAAAGCTGAAATCTTATTAAAGAAGCATGGGAATGGTATACGCACTGCACGAAGTATATCAGAATTCCAAGATATGCTTATGAAAACAATCTATGAATTTATAGTGAAAAGAATATATTTACCGGAGGACAAAAAAAATATCAATAAAATATGCCTCGTCGCTGTTGGGGGCTATGGACGCGGAACACTCGCACCTTTTTCAGATATTGATTTGCTGTTCTTGCACTCAAATAAACTTAATGATTGGACAGAGTCAGTTATCGAATACATGCTCTATATTCTTTGGGATTTGGGCTTTAAAGTTGGTCATGCAACAAGAAACTTAGACCAATGCCTTGAACTCTCAAAGTCTGACTTCACCATTAGAACATCAATTTTAGAAGCAAGATATATACATGGATATCGCAATTTGTATGAAGAACTGAACAATAGGTTTAACACCGAAATCGTCGCCAAGACTGCAGATGAATTTATAGAAATGAAACTAGAGGAAAGAGATAAAAGACATACTACATATGGTTCATCACGCTTCCTTGTTGAGCCAAATGTCAAAGAAAGCAAGGGTGGTCTCAGAGACCTGCACACACTATTCTGGATTGGTAAGTATCTCTTTAGAACCAAGGCTTTGAAGGATTTGACTAAAAATGATCAATTCCTTACCTCATCAGAATTAAATAGCTTCAGAAAAGCAGAAGATTTTCTCTGGGTTGTACGATGTCACCTTCATTTTATCTCGAATAGAGATAACGAAGTTCTGACTTTTGACAAACAACTCGAGCTTGCATCACGTTTGGGATATGCAAAGAGACCTGGTCAAAAAGATGTTGAGCGGTTCATGAAACATTATTTTATGACCGCAAAGGAAGTTGGAAACTTAACAAGAATAGTTTGTGCTTCCCTTGAGGAACGATCCATAAAAAAAGAACCAGCTGTCTATGAAGTTTTAGATAGTCTTCTCTCTTTTCGAAAAAAGGATAATCAAAAAAAGAATTTTTACGTTAAGAGGGGCAGGCTATACAAAAAAGATAATTTTAGCTTCAATAAAAATAAATTAGATCTGATAAGACTCTTCATCATAGCCGACCATGACAATGTATTACTCAGCCCAGAAATAATTCAATCTATCAATCGGTCACTCAAGATTATTGATAATGATTTACGAAATAGCAAAACCGCAAATAAAATTTTTTTAGGTCTATTTTCTAACTCGAGAGAGCCAGAGTCAATACTAAGAAATATGAATGATGCTGGAGTTCTTGGAAAATTTTTACCTGATTTTGCAAAAGTTGAGGGAATGTCCCTTTTTAATCTCTATCATAACTACACTGTGGATGAACACCTTTTAAAAACGGTCGGGTTTATGAGCAAGATAATAAACAATAGCCTGAGTCAACCACATCCATTTACTTCGAGTTTTAACAATAAACTTGATAATAAGAGAGTTCTCCTTATCTCTGCTTTTCTTCATGATATTGGCAAGGGTAGGAAGCAAGATCATAGCATTCTCGGATCGCAAATAACAGAAAAACTATGCAGCAGAATTGGAATGAGCAAATCTGAAGTTTCCCAAACAGCATGGCTCGTAAAAAATCATTTGGTTATGAGTGATATAGCTCAAAAAAGAGATTTATATGACCCCAAAACAATAGTAGATTTCTCCAATATCGTGAAAAACCAGAAAAATTTAGATTACCTCTTAGCACTCACTGTCGCAGATATAATGTCAGTTGGTCCAGGTATTTGGAATGCTTGGAAGAGCGGTCTCCTTGGGACACTATATGATGAGACATCGAGTTACTTGAGTGGAGATAAAAATAAATCAATTGAAAATGAGAATAACTGCATCAAAGCTCAAAATAAATTTAAAGAGATACTATCTGATTGGCCAAAACGTCTCATTAATTCATATGTTCATAGATTTAGTAACAACTATTGGCTAACAACGTCTGCTGAACAACAAATCGAACATGCAAGTATTTTAAAAGATAAAGATTCAAAAAATATCTCTCTTGAGATTTATAGTAAGAAGAATACCAAAAATAATACTACAACTGTCACTTTGATCGGGCCTGATTATCCTAATTTATTAGAAACTGTTGCTGGAGCATGCTCATTGTATGATGCGAACATAATTGATGCCCAAATAGAAACCACAATTGATGGAATAGCTATAGACACTGTATCTGTCAGACGTGATTTCAATGATCAAGATGAGGATAGACGAATAAATAAAATTTCAGATTGCATAAAAAAAAGCCTAAGTGGCCAGTTATCACTTGATAGAGAGATATCAAAGAAAAGTACAAACATTCGCTATGAAAAAACTTTTGAAGTCAAAAATAAAGTTAATATAACAAATGAATTTTCAAATAATTCAACTGTTATTGAAATTGAAGGCAGGGACAGACCGGGATTACTATATAAAATTGCCAATGTATTAAAAGAAACAAACATTAATATTAAATCGGCACATATCGTTACTTTTGGCGAAAAAGCAAACGATATCTTTTATATAACGAACCTTTTTGGAGATAAAATATCTTCTCCTGAAAAACTCTTATTAATGAAAAGTATGTTGTTATCTTCAATGGAAGAAAATAAGTAACCTAGTTTATGAATATAATTAAACCATTATTCCGAGTTTCTGGTATGACGCTTATAAGCAGATTACTTGGATTTATTAGGGATATTCTGATTGCAGCAACCTTTGGAGCAGGAAGTATTGCTGATGCTTTTTTTATTGCTCTAAAGTTTCCAAATATTTTTAGAAGAATTATGGCGGAAGGTGCTCTAAATATGTCCTTCATTCCAATGTTTTCAAAAAAACTACCTGATAAAAAAGAAGCAAACGTTTTTTTTAGAGAGATTTTTAACTTCCTATTCTGGTCCTTACTGATACTTGTCAGCATATTTGAGATACTTATGCCTGTTGTTGTATACTTACTGGCACCTGGATTTTTACAAGATCCAAAAAAGATAGATTTAGTTATTAATTTAGCTCGTATTTCCTTCCCTTACCTTTTTTTCATATCTCTTGTGACGCTCCTGTGTGGGGTCTTGAATTCATTAGGAAAATATCTCCTTGCGGCATCAATGCCAATATTTGTCAATATTTCGATGATAATTGCTTTGTTTTACGTGCAAATAATAGAAGTACAAAATACCGCTAATGCAGCTCAATTGTTGATGTTAAGTTTTTTAATCTCAGGTATTATACAATTAATTCTTTGTATTTATGGATGTAAAAAACATGGCTTCTTACCGAGAATAAAGCTACCAAAAATTTCTGATAATATAAATAAATTTATTATCTTAAGCCTCCCTGCAATTGGGGCTGGCGGCATAATTCAAATAAATATTCTAATTGGAAGTATTATCGCATCATATGAAGAAAAGGCTGTGTCTTATTTGTATTATGCCGATAGGATATATCAGCTTCCACTAGCCATGATTGGTATCTCTATAGGTGTTGTACTACTTCCAGAGCTATCAAGAGAAATTACAAAAAAAAATTCAAAAAATATTCATCTAATTCAAGAAAAATCACTTGAGGTATCACTTATTTTTGCTACTCCAGCTACGTTTGGCTTAATTTTTCTATCTCAAGAGATTATAATGGTTTTGTTTGAGCGTGCTTTCTTTACATCAATAGACACAATTGCAACATCTTTCGCATTAGTTATTTTTTCCTTGGGTCTGCCTGCGTTTGTTTGTGTTAAAATTTTTCAAGTAATGTTTTTTGCGAGAGAAGATACAAAGTCCCCGATGATCTTCGCAGGAATAAGTGTGATTGCAAATATAATAATTTCTCTGGCTCTATTCCAATATTTAGGCTATCTAGGAATTGCAATATCCACAACTGTTTCCTCTTGGATAAATCTGTTATTACTATACCGAGAGTGCACTAAAGAAAAATACTTTACCTTGAATAAAAGACTATTAAATCGCATTATAAAAATCATCGTAGCCTCAATAGGTATGGTATTTATTCTTTTTATAATTGAAAAGAGCACACCAATTTTAGAATTTGCAGACGGATCTATTGTCAATTTTTTAATACTTTTGTCTTATGTTACAATGGGTATAATTTTTTATGGAATAATTTGCCATTTACTTAAAATCATGGAATTAAAGTCCTTTTTTAAATTTATGCGATAAAATCATGAGAGTTTTTTCAGGTATACAACCATCAGGTAATCTACATCTAGGTAATTACCTTGGCGCAATTGTAAATTTTGTTGAATTACAAAATAAAAATCAATGTATTTATTGTGTTGTTGACTTACATTCGATTACTGTATGGCAGGATCCTGAGAAGTTAAATAGAAATATCCGTGAAATAACAGCGGGTTTCATAGCCTCAGGTCTTGATCCCAAGAAAAGTATTATCTTTAACCAAAGCAGTGTTCAAGAACACGCTGAGCTGTCTTGGCTTTTAAACTGCGTTGCCAGAGTGGGCTGGTTGAACAGGATGACACAATTTAAGGAAAAAGCTGGGAAAAATAAGGAAAAAATGTCTGTAGGGCTTTACACTTACCCAATATTAATGGCAGCTGATATACTTGCATATAAAGCCACACATGTGCCTGTTGGGGAAGATCAAAAGCAACATATTGAGTTATCACGTGATATTGCACAAAAATTTAATATTGATTTCCGCGATAGAATCCTCAAAATTACTAATAAAGAAGAATTTTTTATATTGCCAGAACCTCAAATCACCGGTCCAGTTACTAGAGTAATGTCATTAAGAGATGGTAAGAAAAAAATGTCTAGTTCAGAGTTATCTGACATGACAAGGATTAATTTACTGGACACTGCAGATCAAATTTCCAGTAAAATAAAGAAAGCCAAAACAGATTCTGCTTCAATCCCCGACAAAATGTCTGAAATCGAGGAACGTTATGAATTAATGAATTTAGTATCCATATACTCAGGAATAAGCGGTAGGAGCAAGGAAGATGTGCTATATGATTTTTCTGGGAAGCAATTTACTCACCTAAAGGATAGCCTTACTGAGCTATTAGTTCAAAAGATTTGTCCAATTGGCAATGAGATGAAAAAAATAATTAACGAAAAAGAATACATAGGAAGCATACTCATTGATGGAGCTGAAAAGGCAAGAGCAATCGCGCAGCCGGTTTTAGAAGAAACAAAAAAAATAATAGGTTTGGCGTAAATTTATGCGATAATAAAGGCGTTGAGCATATATATTTATTACCAGAGATGAAGAAAAAAATAAGAAAATTCTTAGTTGTTGTTGACGATACCTCCGAGTGTCACAGAGCAATCAGTTATGCTTCTAGAAGGGCTGTGCAGACAAATGGGAAGATAACCTTGCTGAGGGTCGTGAATACATCTGACTTCAAAAATGTTTATGGAGTTGAAGGTATCATGAAGCAAGAGGCTGAAGAGAATGCGAGAGAAATACTAAAAAAATACTCAGAGGATGTAAATACAGACACTGGTTTGGTTCCAGAACTAGTTGTGAGGTTCGGAGAGCCTACTATAGAAATTATTGATTTTATAAACGAGGATGGTTCCATTTCACTTCTAGTTTTGGCAGCTGCTACAGATAGTATAAACCCTGGACCACTTGTAACACAATTTATAGGATCAAAAGCATCAGTCTTTCCTGTGCCAATCACAATTATACCGGGGCAAATCAGCAAAGATGCTATTATGGAATTAACCGCAAATTAAGGACGGAACCATCTGCTCAAATATAAAGCTTGAATTGTAAATATTTAGTATTTAAATTATAGTTATAAGGATTAAAATTATGTTTATTGAGACTGTATCAACTCCAAACCCAAATACTCTAAAATTCATACCCGGCTGTGAAGTCTTACCTGGTTCAACTAAGGAGTATAAGAACGCAATTGAAGCCGAGGAATCTCCACTCGCAGCGAAAATATTTTTAATCGAAGGGGTATCTGGTGTGTTTTTCTCGGATGACTTCATAACAGTAACCAAAACTATGTATGAATGGCCACAACTGAAGCCGATTATACTCGGTGAAATTATGGACCACTTCCTATCAAATAAACCTTTAATAGTAGGAAGCAACCACAAAGAACAAGAGGAATTTTTTGATCCCAAAGATAGGGATACAGTTGACAAAATAAAAGACCTTATACAAACCAGAGTACGCCCAGCAGTGGCACACGATGGTGGTGATATTACTTTCCAAGGATTTAAATCAGGGACCGTTTACCTAAACCTTCAAGGTGCGTGCTCGGGTTGCCCAAGTTCAACTATGACTCTGAAAAATGGTATTGAGAACTTACTTAAACATTACATCCCCGAAGTAATGGAAGTTGAAGCTATATAATTTGCTATGGTTACGTTGCTAATTGACGTTGTTTCAAACAACTCAATAATTGCCCTAATACCCCAGAAGAAACCAAAAAAAATTGAAAAAATGTCTCT
>CACPAS010000029.1 GCA_902632055.1 uncultured OCS116 cluster bacterium
TGTTTGGGTATGATATCAAATCTAAAACTGACCTCCTCTTGCCATCTTGATTAATTTTTAAGCCATATTGCTTCGCTTTATTTGGAGTTATTGTCAGTTCTGTAACAAGCCTCATTGCATCTTCTATCGCGCCCAATTTGGAGTTAAATGATGTTTCCCTATATTTTCTTATAATACCCATATCAGCACCTATTTGAGTCAAGCGTTGATCTGCATTATCGATGCGAAGTGATAATCGATACTCCGCCCGTGATGTAAACATCCGATATGGCTCTGTAACTCCTTTCGTTACTAAGTCATCGATCATTACTCCAATATATGCATCGGAACGATCTAGAATAAATTCTTGCTTTGAATAACAATTAATTGCAGCGTTTACCCCAGCAATTAAACCCTGCGCAGAAGCCTCTTCATACCCAGTTGTTCCATTAATTTGACCCGCAAGAAATAAGTTACTAATTTTTTTTGTCTCAAGAGTTGGTTTCAATTCTCTTGGGTCAATATAATCGTATTCAATTGCATAGCCTGGTCTTTCTATTTTGACATTTTCAAGACCCTTGATAGAACGCACCATAATTTCTTGTACATTCTCATCAATCGACGTAGAAATACCATTCGGATATATCGTGTGGCTATCTAAGCCCTCTGGTTCAAGGAATATTTGGTGTCCGTCACGTTCGCCAAATCGAACAACCTTGTCTTCGATGGATGGGCAATACCGAGGTCCTCTAGACTCTATTTGGCCAGAATATAGAGGTGCCTTATCGAGGTTATTCATTATTATGTTATGCGTTTGATCATTTGTTCTGGTTATAAAACATGAAATTTGTTCTTGTTGAATGCAATCAGTGAGATAGGACATGTATATTGGTTCTTTATCTGGTAGCTGCTCCTCCAGAATTCCCCAATCAATTGTTCTTCCGTCAAGCCTTGGAGGTGTTCCTGTTTTTAATCTACCTAATTGGAAGCCAAAATTGTGAAAAACATCGGATAAATGCAGTGATGGTTTATCTCCAACTCTTCCTGCTGGATAAGTTTTCTTTCCAATGTGTATCAAGCCATTGAGAAATGTGCCCGTTGTAATGATTACAGCTTTTGCATATATTTCATCATTATTAATTGTTCGCACACCGCAACACACACCCTCATTTATAAGTATGCCTGTACATTCATTTTCTTGAACTTCTAAATTTTTATATTCCCTTAAAATGCCTTGCATTGCTTTTTTGTATATTTTTCTGTCAGCCTGTACGCGTGGCGCTCTTACCGCGGGTCCCTTACTTTGATTAAGTACCCTATATTGTATAGCGGCTTTATCAGATGCAACACCAATTGTTCCATCTAGTGCATCTACCTCGCGAACCAGATGACTTTTACCTAATCCTCCAAACGCTGGATTGCAGGACATTTCCCCGATAGTGGATTTTTTATGTGTAATTAGAAGAGAGGATGCGCCATATCTAGCGGCGGCGGCAGCGGCCTCACAACCAGCATGCCCACCTCCAATAATAATTACGTCAAATGTAAACTTCATAAAATACTCCTATGAGATATATATTGTATTATAATCTATTTACCAATACAAAAATCTTTAAAAATTACTTCCAATAGATCTTCAACATCTATGTGCCCTGTAATTCTAGATAGTGAATTTACGGCAGACCTTAATTCTTCTGCAATTACTTCAACGTCCAATAAATCACTTTCAAGAATTGTTAATAAATTTTTTTTGGTTTTTTCTAATGCATCTCTATGACGTGATCTTGTGATAAATGACCCTTCTGTTCTACAACCCTTTTCTACATATTTACCAATTATATCAATGAGTTGTGTAATTCCTTCATCTTTTTTAGTCGAAATAATAACTTCCTTGTTACTAGGTGTAGCGATATCAGATTTTGTCCATACCTCGACAGATTTATCCCTAATATTATCTGGGACCCCATCATTTTTCTCTGAACTTGAGTCCATCAGCCAAAGGATAAGGTCTGCTTCATTCATCTTTGTTTGAGATTTCTTTATGCCAATACTTTCTACTTCTGTTTTTGCTTTCCTAATGCCGGCAGTGTCGGTAATAATTACCGGGAAACCATTGATGTCTAGATAAGCGTCCAGACTATCTCTTGTAGTTCCTGCCTCATCAGAAACAATTGCAATATCCCGGTTTGATAAATGGTTTAGAAGGCTTGACTTACCTGTATTTGGAGAACCGGCAATTATTATATGAAATCCATCCCTCAATCGCTCTCCTTTATTTGAGTCATTTAGGTGAGTATCTAGTTCCTGCAGTACCTCTCTAATATCTTTTATTTGGTTTAACACGATCTCCGGTGGTATCTCTTCATCAACAAAATCAATTGTTGCTTCAAGATATGATAAATTTTTCACTAATTGACTCTTCCATTTTGTATATAAGTTTGATAATTTTCCATCCATTTGATCAAATGCTTGTTTTCGCTGAAATTCTGTCTCGGCATTTATCAAATCGGCCAGACCTTCGACTTCGACTAAGTCTAATTTACCATTTAAAAAAGCTCTTCTTGTAAATTCCCCTGGCTCAGCATAACTAAAATTCTCTTCGCTAGATAATATAGTGAAAATCTGATCTTTTATTGCCTTACCTCCATGAACTGATAATTCAACCATATCTTCACCAGTAAAACTATTTGGTGACTTAAAGAAAGTTACCAGTGCTTTATCTATAAAATCACCAGTATTTGGATGAACTAATTTTGCAATTTGTATTTTTTTTGACTCTGGTAGGTCGATGCTAAATAGATGTCTTATTTTCTCAGCTTCAGGACCGGAAACTCTTATTATGGCAATGCCAGCTTTTCCGGGAGCTGAGGATAATGCATATATTGTTTTTGAGTTAATCGGATTATACATTTTTCTATTTAATTAATTATGGTTATTATTACAACAAAAAGTGCCCCTATTCCATTTTATTTATTATGTTTCTGTATTCAATTTTATATGTGTTATTATTTGGATATGAAACCTCATCAAAGATTAGTCACCTTAGTTTTTATTTTATTTATTACTTTTTTTACTGATCTATTTTCAGCAAATAGTTTAAAAGCGAGTGATCTTTACAAAAAGAACTTGGGCATTGAGACCTGGACGAATGATACAACTTTATCAGGTTGGCGAAATCTTGGATGGAAAACTCACTCTAAGCAATATATGAAGAAGTATGAAATAGAGAATAATATAAAACTATTTCAGGTTGTTTCAGAGCCAACCCGATATGGTGACACCTCATTCTTTATCCAAGCACCAGGTGATGGGTGCTACAACAGGCCCAGTGACTGCAATCGGGTTAATGGTGAGAGTCAAAAAAGAGTTGAGGCAAAGACTGATTTTGGCTTTGATGGAAATGTATGGGTTTCAATTTCAATAAATATTCCAACCGAGTACCACTTTTCAAATACATATAATGGTGGACATTTCAATAAGTCTTTTGTGCAATTTCATAGTACAGAGAGTTACTTTGGACCAATGTTTATGCTTAAGATCAGCGATGAAAATGGTTTTGTCTGGGTACATGAATCTGCAGGAGGTCATCTCATAATCCCGGGTGGTAATGATGACTGTGCCTCTGGAGCGGGAACGAAAGTTAATGATCCCATGCGTGTGTTTTGTGAGGCAAGACATGATATCTATCAACTATTACCTTTCTCAAAAATCAAAAGGAATTCTTGGTATGATTTTGTATTTAATATCAATTTTGACAAAGATGATATTAGTAAGGCTTATCACAAGATTTGGTTAAATGGACAATTAGTGCATCAAAGATATAATCAAACACTTTGGTTAGACCAAAATGGTATTAAAGAAAATCTCGCAAATTTTAATTTTGGGATTTATGGATCTCAGAAGGATAGAACTTACCAATCATTATATGTTGACGAAATTCATTTTGGTAGAACGTGCCAAGCATTACTATTAGAAAATATTGGTTATCAATGTGATGGGTTATTGACACAAGATATAAATGAATCAAATCCATTTTACATTGATTTCAGGGATTATTATGCTAAAGACTAAGAGGTAATTATTATTTACTTAAGGGGAAGTCAATGAAGAAAATCATTTTAAATAACTTTGGCGATGAGCAGGAAATGAAATTTATTGATGGGGACGCACAGAAACCCATAGATAACCAAGTCCTAATTAAACACATGGCTATTGGGGTTAATTTCATTGATATTTATCAAAGAACTGGATTATACCCCTTAAATCTTCCGTCTAGACTGGGTTTGGAAGCATCGGGTATTGTTGAAGAAATTGGTGAGAAGGTAGAGGAATTTAAAAAAGGGGATAGGGTTTGTTACTGCAACGGTCCACTTGGAGCTTATGCAACCCATAACATTGTTCCCGAAAATCTTTTGTTACATTTACCGGATGAAATTGAGTTTGAGACTGTTGCAAGCTCGCTCTTAAAGGGGGTAACCGCATACTTTCTGATGCACGACATCTATAAAGTAGGGAAAGATGACACGATAATATTTCATGCTGCTGCTGGCGGCGTTGGCTCGATAGCATCAGGCTGGGCAAAGTCACTTGGAGCAACTGTCATTGGCACAGTTGGATCTGATGAAAAGATTAATTACGCAAAGTCAAATGGCTGTGATCATGTTGTGAACATAAACAAAGAGTCTTTTAAAGATGTTGCCCTTAAAATTACTGATAATGAGGGGGTTTCTGTTGTTTATGACTCCATAGGTAAAGACACATTGATTGACTCCATGGATTCATTAAGGAAGAGGGGTCTGCTTGTAAGTTTTGGAAATGCATCGGGTGTACCGGATCCGATAAACATTCTTGACCTGATGAAAAAAGGGTCTCTATTTATTACACGGCCGACATTATTTGACTATGTCAAAACACGAGAACAACTTGTCAATGCGTCTGAAAAATATTTTGATGTGTTAAAAAGTGGGCATGTTAAGATCGATGTCCAACAAAAGTTCACACTTGAAGAAGTTGGTAAAGCACATTCGGATATGTCAAATAGAAAAACAGTTGGTACGACAGTTTTAGTACCGTAATCAGGTGTTCATAGAGTCATAAAACTCGTTGTTGTCTTTTGTCTGTGAAATTTTATCTAAAAGAAACTCCATGGCATCAACGGTACCCATAGGATTTAAAATTCGGCGGAGCACAAACATTTTTTTAAGTGTACCATCACCAATTAGTAGTTCTTCTTTTCTTGTTCCCGAGCGTAATATATCCATAGATGGAAATACACGTTTATCAGACACCTTTCTATCGAGAATTATCTCTGAGTTACCTGTGCCTTTGAATTCTTCGAAAATAACCTCGTCCATTCTGCTGCCTGTATCAATTAGCGCAGTTGATATGATTGTTAATGAACCGCCCTCTTCAATATTACGCGCAGCACCGAAAAATCTTTTAGGTCTTTGTAACGCATTTGCATCAACACCCCCGGTTAAAACCTTACCCGATGAGGGTACTACAGTGTTGTAAGCCCTTCCAAGTCTCGTAATAGAGTCTAGTAGTATTATAACATCACGCCCATGCTCTACTAGCCTTTTAGCCTTCTCAATAACCATTTCTGCCACTTGAACGTGTCTTGCCGCAGGCTCATCAAAGGTTGATGAAACAACTTCTCCATTCACTGATCTTTGCATATCTGTAACCTCCTCAGGCCTCTCATCAATAAGAAGGACAATTAGATAGCACTCAGGGTGATTGCTTGTTATTGAATGAGCAATATTTTGAAGTAAAACTGTTTTACCTGTTCTAGGAGGCGCAACAATCAAACCCCTTTGACCTTTTCCAAGTGGAGCAACGATGTCAATTATACGTCCGCTTTTATCTTTTAAAGAGGGGTCCAATACCTCCATTGTAAGAGACTGATCTGGATATAGAGGAGTTAAATTATCAAAATTGATCTTATGACGTCCCTTTTCTGGATCTTCAAAATTTATAGTATTGACTTTGAGTAAGGCAAAATACCTTTCACCCTCTTTTGGACTTCTAATTTCACCTTCAATACTGTCTCCGGTTCGTAAGGTGAACCTTCTTATTTGGCTAGGGCTCACATATATGTCGTCAGGGCCAGGCAGATAATTTGCATCTGGAGAACGAATAAAACCGAAGCCATCTTGCAGAACCTCTACAACGCCATCGCCTATTATTGTGATATCTTTTTCAGCAAGTCGCTTCAATATTGCAAAAAGTAATTCTTGTTTCCTGAGCGTGCTCGCATTTTCTATTTCATGTTCCTCGGCAATTCCAAGCAATTCAA
>CACPAS010000030.1 GCA_902632055.1 uncultured OCS116 cluster bacterium
AGCTATAGTCATGATGAGATATTTTTGATTTTTCTGTAACAATTATATCACCATCTTCAAGATAAGTTACGCTTGAGCCATAGTCTGAAATTGAATAAGCATCTGATGATAATATGATCATATTCTTCGCCTTCATATACAACAATGGACTGCCCAACTTAGTGCCAATCATTAGATCATCGTATCCACGAAAAATTGCGACAATTGCGTATGCACCCTCAAGTTTAGTTATTGTATTTTTGAATGCCTCGAGCGGCTTTTTACCGTTTATCAACTCTATATTTATGAGTTGAGATATAATTTCAGTATCTGTGTCACTGATGAAATTAACACCACTCTTTTCCAGGATGGTCTTCAGATCATGATAATTTTCAATTATACCATTATGAACTACTGATACGTTTGAAATTGTATGCGGGTGGGCATTTATAGTGTTGGGTTCGCCGTGGGTTGCCCATCTCGTGTGACCAATACCGCAATTTCCAGAAATAGGATCATTATTTAAGAAATTTTCTAAATTTGTGACTTTGCCTTGTATTTTTCGTTCAAAAATTTCATTATCTTTGGAAATTGATAGACCCGCTGAGTCATAACCCCGATAGCTTAAATGTTTTAAGCATTGAACAATGTCACTGCTTACATTTTTTTTTGCGCTAATACCTATGATTCCACACATGATGCTATTTCTTTGTACTACGTTTCTTTACCCAGTTATTTTTTGTTACTTGTTCACTTCTTGACAATGCAAGAGAATTCGTTGGGACATTTTTTGTGATCACGCTTCCCGACCCGATGTATGAATTATCGGAGATTTCAATTGGCGCGATTAGTGAGGAATTAGATCCAATAAAGGCATTTTTACCAATGATGGTTTTATATTTCTCAACTCCATCAAAATTACAAGTAATTGTTCCAGCTCCAATATTAGTTCCAGATCCTAAGCTTGCATCACCAATATACGATAGGTGACTTATTTTCACATTATCAGCAACATTTGCATTTTTTAACTCTACAAAATTACCTACTTTGGAATTTTCTCCGATATTTGACTCTGGCCTAATTCTCGCAAATGGACCTATTGTGGCGCCTTTTTTGATATTTACACCCTCTAAATAAGAAAAGGATTTAATGATAACATCATCGCCAATAATTACATCTGCACCGATGTATACATTTGGTTCAACTGTTACATTCTTACCAAATTGTGTATCTGGATGGATAAATGACGTATCTGCTAATGAAATATGGACACCTTTCTTCATAAATTTTTGCATAATCTTCTCACTCATGATTTTCTCTGCCTGTGATAGTTGAATATAGTCATTTACACCCTTAACGCTATCATATTCTAATAATACGTCTCTGACATTCAAATTATCGTTGTCTGCTATTTTTATAACATCTGTGAGATAAAACTCCTTTTTTGAATTATCATTTTTTATGTTATCTAAAAGTGATAAGATACTGATATTATTGAATATAATTATACCAGAAAAGCAGGTTTTTATTGATTTTTCTTCAGTTGTCGCATCCCCCTCCTCTATGATATTACATACGCGCCCTTCGTTATCTCTGATAATTCTTCCATATCCTGTTGGATTTGCTGTTTCAAATGATGCTATTAGAATATCATTTGATTTTAGTGACTCTGACAAGTAGGTGATATCTGAATGTGTTATCAGTGGTGTATCACCAAGAAAAACAAAAAGATTTGAAATATTTTTGAAAGAGGTATTCTTTATAGCAACTTTGAGCGCATCAGCAGTTCCTAGCTGCTCTCCTTGTATGACATAATCGACTGCAATTTCTTTATCTATGTTTGCCCGGATTGAATCGATATTTTCATTATTGCATACGATAATTATTCTGCATATTCCAGACTCAATTTGAGCGTCAAGTATATAATTCAACATTGATTTACCACATATTGTATTTAGTACTTTCGGGCAAGCCGAATTCATCCGGCTACCTTTTCCAGCACACAATATTACGGAAACAGAATTTTTATCGATCATCAGATATTAATTAGTGTTTCTTTTTCGGCTGAATTTATTACAGCCTCAAATACAGCGGCTCCATGTATCCCTTGATCAGACGTTACAGGATATGGTGCAACTTGATTTATTGCATCAGCAAATGCTTCCAGTTCATTCTTACACATATCAACATCACTGTTAGTAGAAGTGGTAATTTCTCCTTCACGCGGTGTATACTTGATTACAGATAAATCACGTTCAATAATTTCGATCGTGCCATTTTCAGCAATAACCCTAAAATTATAAAAGACCGATGAGGCTATTGATGTTCCAAGATAGCCAGTTGAGCCATTGGCGAATTTAAAGAGAACTGAGGTAATTTCATCGAGCTCACCCCTCTTGATAACCTTGGCAGTTTGAGCGTATGCGCTTGTAATATTACCATTCGATGCAATCATTTGATCAATAATATGTATGCCCATTCCAGTCATACCACCTGCTGGCGTCTCTGCTGCATTTGATCTCCAACTCTCAGGTTTATACATCCAAAGACCAGGGGCATTAATTGTTCCCTCAATATGCAGTATTTTACCAAGTTCATTTGACTGGATCATATCGACAATTTTAATAAAATTTGGATGAAACCTACGATTGAACCCAACAGCTAATACCTTGTTATTTTTTTTCGCTTCATCATATGCAATTTTAGCATCATCTGCTGTTAGTGTAATTGGTTTTTCAACGAAAACGTGTTTACCGTTATTCACTGCAGCGACTATTTGTTCAAGATGCTTCGAATGCGGAGTAGCCAAAATAACAGCATCTACTTTATCTGATTTTATAATATCCTCATAACTTGACGCAACTTCTGCATTAATTTCTTTACAATACTCTTCAATATTATTGAGAGTTCTTGTTGTTGCCATTACAACATTAATTTTGTTACTATCTTGTATTGAATTAGCCAGTGTCTTTCCCCACCAGCCCAAACCAACTGAAGCTGCTCTAATCATGATTTTTTCCTTTAATATCAAAAATAATTTTTATTTTGCGTAAAATTGTTATACTAATTTAATATACATTTATACTTCTATTTATTTGTAAAAAAAATAAATAAATTAAATTATTTAAAAAAGGGATTAGGGAGAAAAAAATGCCACCATTAAAAATGCCACTACAACCATACAAATCGACAACCGCACGGGAACATCTGGGTGACTACGAACGATCAAGTCAAATTACAGTTGATATTCACGGTCATATAGGTGTCCAAGAGGCCGCGGACCTTGTTGCAAAACATCTACCAGCTGACGGTCACGCCGGCTTTAAATACGCCCCACCAAAAACACGTGAGATAAACGCCAAACAAACTGAAGACAGAAAAGGCCCTCTTTTTGGTTTAGATGAAAGAATCGCGGAAATGGATAGAATGCTTGTTGATGTTATGGCAATATCACCTTGGCCTCCCCAACTATATCCACCGGTCGAGCCCACACTAGGCGCAGAAGTGTCTGAAATTATCAACAATGAAATAGAAAAGAAGTGTGCTGAACACCCGAAAAGGCTAGTAGGGCTTGGTGCAGTTCCTCTACAAGATGCTGATAATGCAATCAAAGAATTAGACCGGATTCTTGCAAAGCCATGCTTTAAGGGGATTGAAATCGCTGCAAAAATGGGTAATGAAGAGTTAGATGTTAGAAGACTAGATCCATTCTGGGCAAGATGCCAAGAACATGATATTCCAATATTCATTCATCCGACTTCATTTGCGAGTGATAGGTTTTCAGCTCATTACTTAACAAATATCATTGGTAACCCGCTAGATACTACCGTTGCCATGCATTATCTAATATTCGGAGGTGTGCTTGAGCGTTATCCAGATTTAAAATTTGTTTTATCTCATGGCGGTGCATTCGCGGCTGCATATGCTGGCCGAATGGATCACGCTTATGGGGCAAGGCCGGATTGCAGAGAAAATATCTCAATGCCACCAAGCTATTACCTAGAAAAATTCTACCCAGACTCACTTGTTTTCACGATTGAGCAGCTTCAGTATTTAATTAATAGATTTGGAGCCGATCACGTGCTAATTGGCACAGATTACCCTTTTGATATGGGTGAATATGACCCAGTTGAGCATGTGTATCAAGTTCCAGGATTGAGCTCTGCAAATCGGGATTTAATTTGTGGCGGTAATGCATTGAGATTAATGCATATGACTGAAGAAGAATGCAGGTAATTTCTTAATTTAAATTTTTTTTATAAATTATTGATATAAATAAATAAAGAGGTCTCATATGTCTGATCAATTCAATGATGGTTGCAACCATGAATTTTTAACGATCCATGACTCTGATATTGAGTGGGAAGAAGATCTTGCGAATGAGCTTTTGACTTTACCCAAAGGAGTTAAAGCTAAAGTTTTTGCCCATGATAAGAAAATGGGCAGAATTGATATGAAGGTCAAATTTCCTCCAGGTTATGTAGAACCAGCACACAAACACAAGAGCTGGCACTCAATATTAGTCCTAAAGGGCAGGATGTGCGTAGACGGAAAGGATTTAAGGCCAGGAGATTATATCTTTGGATGGGATAAACTTCATGGACCTTATGAATACCCAGATGGAGCTGAAGCTTTTGTTGTTTTTCTTGGTGAAGGCACAGAACATATTTGGGATGAAGATACCCATAATTCTCACAAGAAAATTTGGGAACCAGAAACCGAAGAGGGTAAAAAAGCCAAGAAATAAGAAACTAGTTTATGTATGGTAGCAGTAAATATGACTCGTATTTACCGCCAGTATAAATAGTAATATTTCCGTTAAAGATCTCCTCAGGTCTATCAATCTTATTTTGATGCTTGAAAGGACCGACGCCTGTAAATACATCATCAAGGTTGCCTAATCCTTTTACGACACCTCCGGGCCACGCATAGTCCTTTCCACGTATAGATAGAGCGAGTCGGTAGTTTTTTGGCAGAACAATAGATGTTGGCCATATTTCAATGTCTAATTTATATATATCACCGGGGCTTAAAGGCTCTATCTCATCATGCGTATGGTATGGCTGGTAATCTTTAGATAATTTTTTATCTAGTTTACGATGCGAAGCTCTCAACCAGCCTTGTGATACCGGTGTGTGCGGATCTATTGCGCCTTGAAAGGTTACCTCTTTTAATTCTTCGTCAAACACCCTGAGTACCGCAAATATGTCCGCATCATTCGTATCTGAGGAAATATAAATCTTTAGCCCAATGGGCCCAGTAATTTCTGTTTCCTGATCAACAGGAGGCGCCAAGAATGTCACACCCTCCGAAAACCCCTTATATTTAATTTCTGCTTGAGTTGGGCAGGTTGTATTTAAGGAGAGATCCGATGCATTTAAGTAGGCTTTTCTCCAATCCGTAACCTCCAAAGGCCAGCATGAATAGTAACTTTCTTTGAAAATTTCATTGGGGTAACGAGTTAAAAGATTAATTCTTGGTCGATCCTGCCATCCATTCTTTGAACCTTTGAGATAATAATCAAAGAACTGTTTTTGTATTTTTAAACCATAGTCAGTATAAAACTCTGTCCAATGCTCGATCCCATGAACTTCGAGCCATTTTTCTTGAGATGCAGATC
>CACPAS010000031.1 GCA_902632055.1 uncultured OCS116 cluster bacterium
ATAGACTTTCCAATAAATTTTTATTTACATATAGTAATCTAGGTAATTTCAATGAATTACTTGTGAAGGTGTAAGCATATCCACCACTCAGGATAGGGATGAAGACTCGAATGCAAATCGATAAAATTACTACAAATACGGACTACGCTGGAGATATAAATCCAAAAACTGCTTGGTCTATACTTGAAAATTTTAACGAAAGTCTGCTTGTTGATGTTCGAACAAAAGCTGAGTTAAGTTATGTTGGATACCCAGACCTCTCATCACTAAAAAAATCACTTATCAACGTTGAACAACAATTTTTTCCCGATGGTAAACTAAATGAGAATTTTGTAGCTGAACTTGAAGAGTATATTAAAGATGAGCTCTCAAATAAAGAACACCATATTTTATTTTTATGTCGATCCGGCGCAAGAAGCGCCAAAGCTGCAGCAATGATGACACAAAATGGATGGGTCAATTGTTATAATATTGCTTCAGGTTTCGAGGGTGACCCAGATGTTTTTCATCATCGGGCCACAGTTAATGGATGGAAGTATGAGGGGTTACCATGGATACAGCAATAAATAACCCTAATAAAAAAGTAAATATTAACGACAGCTGGAATAAGGTAAGTAATAACCTACGTATTCAAATAGGTGACGATTTATATAATAGTTGGTTTGCCAGGATGGAAGTGCATAGCATTGAAAATGGCACCTTAACGCTATCATTGCCAACGCTTTTTTTAAAAAGCTGGATCAAATCAAGGTACTCTGAAAAACTGACTGAAGTCTGGAAACACGAAATTCCTGAGATAAACCATATCGAGTTACGGGTCAGAACCCACGGTGAGAAGATTAAAAATTCTGCAAATGATAATGATACCTCACTTCAGGGACCACAAAACACAACAATGCTTGATAATGCAGATGAAACCTCTCTGGTAAATACAAGTTCACCTCTTGATAGAAGATATACATTTAATAATTATGTAGTTGGTAGATCAAATGCACTAGCACATGCTGCAGCAATGAGAGTCTCGCAGCCCCAAAAAAATATACCTGTTGAATTTAATCCTTTATATATACACGGACCTGTAGGAACTGGAAAAACCCATTTATTGAACGCAATTGCATGGGAATCAAAAGCTAGGCATCCCGAAAGAAAAATCTTATTCCTGTCTGCTGTAAGGTTCATGAGTTCTTTTGTAGAAGCCGTAAAATCAAAAGACACTATCAGTTTTAAAAAACTATTCGCAGACGTTGACTTACTCCTAATTGATGATATGCAATTTCTTCAAGGTAAGTCTGTTCAGCAGGAATTCTGTCATATATTCAATGCTCTTGACACCTCAAAGCATCAGATTGTGATTGCCGGTGACTCGGCCCCCTCAAAGCTTGAGATGCTTGACGATAGAATGAGGTCAAGATTGTCAGGTGGATTGGTTGCACAGATAGGACCTACAGACTTTGATATAAGAAGGGGCATACTTGAAAAAAAACTTGCTCAAACTTTACGTGGCAATACGCGAATTGAGATATCACCTTCTGTGCTAGATTTTCTTGCACGCCGAATACAGAGCTCTGGTAGAGAGCTCGAAGGAGCCATGAACAGGATTATTGCCGCACACAGCCTCAACAAAAGACCAATTACAGTTGAAGAGGCCGCGCTATCAATTCAGGACTTAATAAGTGAAGAACAAAATAGGCAAATTATGATCGAAGACGTTCTTAGAACAATTAGCGGTCATTTTAATGTTACCAAACAGGATATTTTATCATCTAGAAGACACAAAACAATTGTCTACCCAAGACAAATTGGAATGTATTTAGCGAAAGTTTTAACTACTCGCTCTCTTCCTGAGATTGGAAGAAAATTTGGTGGTAGGGATCACACAACTGTACTTCATGCAGTTAGGAAAATTGAAAAATTAATAAAAACAAATCCAAGCATCAAAGAATCTATTACTACACTTGAAAACTCCTTAAAAGAGTGAATTACTGATATTTTCTGTCAATTATTACAATAAATATTGGTATCTAGACCGATATTTTTATATTCTAGATATAGTATAAGTAATTAATCGAAAGCTCTGATGGAAGCAATACTTCAAAAAAATCAGTTCCTAAAAGCACTTACCCACGTACAAAATGTTGTTGAAAGAAGGAACACAATACCCATACTTGCAAACATTTTAATTGTTGCTGAGGGTGTTGGATTGAAATTAATTGCGACTGATTTAGACATTGAGCTAATTGAGGAGATTGAGGCAAAAATTGAAAAAGGTGGAAGCTTAACCGCCCCAGCTCACCTTGTTTATGATATCATAAGAAAACTGCCAGACTCATCTGAAATAACACTGTCAAAAGATGACAGTCAAGACCATTTAACAATAAGATCCGGCAAATCGAACTTCAAATTACAAACACTTCCAAGATCAGACTTTCCCGAAATAACAGATAACGAATTTTCACATTCATTTACAATTGTAAGCGGGGAATTGAATAGATTGATCGAGAAGACAAGGTTTGCAATTTCAAATGAAGAAACGCGATATTACCTGAATGGTATTTATTTTCATGAGTCAAAACCAGTAGATGCTGACAAAATACCAACTTTGAGAACTGTGTCAACAGACGGTCATCGCCTAGCACAAGCTGAGTTAACTCTACCCGATGGAGCACTGGGGATGCCTGGCATCATTATACCCAGAAAAACAATCTCAGAAATACAGAAATTAACGCTTGAAAATGACGGCGATGTCGAAGTTAAGATCTCTGAAAATAAGCTTAAGTTTGCCTCCATCAATTGTTGGTATGTCAATTTGACCTCCTAAGGTGGCTTTAACCATTGAAACTGGAATATTTAGGTATAGATCAGATCCATCTCTTTGGAAGAGCTTGTGGGGCTTGATTGACACAAATATATACAAATCACCAGTTCTCCCACCTCTAATTCCAGCCTCTCCTTGACCACTCAATCGGATCCTATTACCGTCTTCAACACCCGCTGGTATGTTAACGCTTAATTTCTTGGGTTTTTTGACCCTTCCTTCGCCACTGCATGATTTACATGGGTTTACGATAATCTGCCCTCTGCCTTGGCAAGATGCGCAAGTTCTTTCTATTGTAAAAAAACCTTGGCTTGCGCGTGTTTTACCTGAACCTTGACAATTTGGACATATAATCGGTGCTTCCCCCTTTTCACTGCCATTACCATTACAATTTGTACAAGCTGAATTCATTGGGACATTAATAGTATCTGATTTCCCAAGGTATGCATCTTCAAGTGTTATTTCCATGTTATATCTTAAATCAGAGCCTCTGTTCGAGGTTTCTTGTGATCTTGATGATGATGAAAAGTCACCAAAAAAGTCATTAAATATATCAGAAAATGCTGAAGAGAAATTACCATCAAATCCGCTCGATGAATAACTCCTTCCACCAGACCCATCAAATGCAGAATGGCCATATCTATCATAGGCGGCCCTACTTTCAGGGTCTTTTAGTCTTTCGTAGGCTTCTGATATTTCCTTGAACTTTGCTTCTGCTTCGGGATTGCCCGAATTATGGTCTGGATGGTATTCTTTTGCGAGTTTCCTAAAGGCACTTTTTAGTGACTTATCGTCACAATTTTTTTCGACTCCTAATACGTCATAGTAATCTTTTTTTGCCATATGAGTCATCCTTTAACTAGGAAGGCTATTGATTAGGTATTTTTTTCTTCATCAACTTCTTCAAAATCAGCATCCACAATTGTACTATCCTCGGGCTCTGAGTTTTCAGTCTCACTATTTTGAGCATTTTCTTGTGCTTTATAGATCGCTTCTCCTAGTTTCATGGCTTCCTGAGTCAGTGCTTCCAGATCGCTTGCTATTTTTTCTGAGTCGTCACCTTCTAAAGACGCTTTCAACTGTTCAATGGCATCTTCAATTGATTTTTTATCATCTTCGCTAATTTTCTCGCTATTTTCGGCCAGACTCTTTTCTGTACCATGTATTAATGACTCCGCTTGGTTTTTAGTTTCTATAAGCTCTTTTTTAGCCTTGTCTTCTTCCGCATGTTCTTCTGCGTCTTTAACCATTTTTTCAATATCATCATCGGATAGCCCACCTGAGGCTTGTATCTTAATTGATTGCTCTTTATTCGTTGCTTTATCAACTGCTTTTACGTTTACTATTCCGTTTGCATCAATGTCAAATGTTACTTCAATTTGTGGGATACCGCGTGGAGCAGGAGATATTCCAATAAGATCAAAATTACCCAATAATTTATTATCTGCAGCCATTTCTCGTTCGCCTTGAAATACCCTTATTGTCACGGCTGATTGGTTATCTTCTGCAGTTGAAAAAGTCTGGCTTTTTTTTGTAGGAATTGTCGTATTTCTGTCAATTAGTCTGGTAAATACCCCACCTAGTGTCTCAATGCCCAATGAAAGGGGTGTTACATCTAAAAGAAGGACATCTTTCACATCGCCCTGTAAGACACCCGCTTGAATGGCGGCGCCAATAGCAACGACTTCATCTGGATTAACTCCTCTGTGGGGCTCTTTCCCAAAGAAATTTTGTACTTTTTCGAGAACTTTTGGCATTCTTGACATGCCACCAACCATAACAACTTCGTCAATTTCACCAGCTTTGAGACCTGCATCCTTGAGAGCCTTTTGACACGGTGTAATTGTATTCTCAATGAGATCTGCAACAAGTGTTTCAAATTTAGCCCTTGTCAGCTTAATGTTGAGGTGCTTAGGACCGGATTGATCAGCTGTAATAAATGGTAGATTTATTTCTGTTTGTGTAGTGGAAGATAACTCGATTTTTGCTTTTTCTGCAGCCTCTTTTAGTCTCTGCAGAGCAAGTTTGTCTTTCAGTAAATCTACACCCTGGTCTTTTTTAAATTCATCGGCAAGATAATTTACAAGCCTCGTATCAAAATCTTCTCCACCAAGAAATGTATCTCCATTTGTCGATTTCACTTCAAATACACCGTCACCTATCTCAAGGATAGAGATATCAAATGTTCCACCACCAAGATCGTACACAGCTATTGTCTGTCCATCTTTACGGTCTAGACCATAAGCTAGTGCTGCAGCAGTTGGTTCATTAATAATTCTTAAAACTTCCAGCCCTGCAATTTTGCCGGCATCTTTTGTTGCTTGTCTTTGAGCGTCGTTAAAATAAGCTGGAACGGTAATGACCGCTTGTGTAATACTCTCAGATAGATAGCTTTCAGCTGTTTCTTTCATTTTTTGAAGTATGAATGCCGATATTTGTGAAGGGGAATATTTTTCAGATCGAGCCTCAACCCATGCATCCCCATTATCAGCTTTAGATATGTTGTAGGGGACAACGTCTTTATCTTTTTTAACAAGGGGATCGTCAAATCTTCTTCCCATTAGTCTTTTTACAGCAAAAAGTGTGTTTTCAGGGTTTGTAACAGCTTGGCGTTTTGCCGGAAGTCCCGTTATGCGTTCGGAGTCTT
>CACPAS010000032.1 GCA_902632055.1 uncultured OCS116 cluster bacterium
CATGGGGATGATACACTAAATCCATATTCTTGAAGAAGAGGTTCCAACATATCTGATATGAGTGATGTATTCAGATTCCTCCAAGGCTTTATCGCTCCATTTATTATTGATAAACATTCATCAGGAATGATTTTTTTTGGATCAGCTGAATAGATATTACCGATACCATCACAGCCTTTGCAGGCTCCAATTGGGCTATTGAATGAGAAAAGCCTAGGTTCGATTTCACCAAGGCTGAATCCAGATACTGGACATGCAAATTTAGTTGAGAATATCATTCTTTCATGTGTATCATTTTTCGATGTATTAGTTTTTCTTTCGTTATTTATTTGTTTATCTGCAAATTCCACAATCAATAATGATCCTGAGTATTGGAGGGCGGTTTCAATTGAGTCTGCGAGTCTTACAGGATCTATCGAACCACTTATTAATCTGTCTATTACTATATCAATATCATGCTTATAATTCTTTTCTAATTTTGGAACTTTATCAATCGTGTAGAACTTTCCGTCTACTTTTACCCTTTGAAAGCCATCTTTCCTTATTTTTTGAAATTCAGTCTGGAATTCACCTTTTTTCTCTTTTGCTATCGGCGACAGTAAAATAATTTTTTCATTATCATCTAGACTCATTATTCTATCAACCATATTTGACACAGTTTGGGCTTCAATTGGTAGCCCTGTCGCAGGTGAGTATGGTGTTCCAACCCTTGCATACAATACACGTAAGTAATCGTATATTTCGGTTACAGTACCAACTGTTGACCTTGGATTTCTTGAGGTTGTTTTTTGCTCTATTGAGATTGAAGGTGACAAACCCTCGATACTTTCTACTTTGGGCTTATCCATCATTTCAAGAAATTGCCTTGCGTAAGAAGACAAGCTTTCTACATACCTTCTCTGACCTTCAGCATATATAGTATCAAATGCTAAACTTGATTTACCGGAACCAGATAAGCCTGTGAAAAGAACTAATTTCTCCTTTGGTATTTCCAAGGAAATATCTTTAAGATTGTGTTCCGATGCCTTAACAATTTTTATGAATTTATTGATCTTAGTACTACGTTTTTAGTTTAGGTTTCAACAATATATTAATTTAATCATTATTATTAAATATAAAAGTGTTGAAATTAATAATATAGTATTAATATTGGGAGTTTTAATATGGCTGGTAGCTTAAATAAAGTAACACTTATTGGTAATTTGGGCGCTGATCCCGAAGTTCGGACCATGGGAAATGGTAAAAAAGTAGCAACCTTTAGTCTTGCGACTACAGAAAATTGGACAGATAAATCAACAAATGAACGCAAAGAAAGCACGGAATGGCATCGTATTGTTGTGTTTAATGAGGTTCTTCTGCGTGTCGTTGAAGATTATGTTAAAAAAGGCTCAAAACTGTATCTTGAGGGCAATTTGCAAACAAGAAAGTGGCAAGATCAATCTGGACAAGATAGATACACAACTGAAATTGTTGTGCAAAATTTTAGGGGTACGCTAATCTTATTAGATAGTCGCAGCGACGCAACATCCTCAATTCCAAATGATCGATCTGAACCGCTGGGCCAATCGAATCCAGAAGTAACCCAGGGCGCTGAAGTAGTTGCTGATGAGTTTGATGATGAAATACCATTTTAGCTCGCTTATATCTTCAACAGAAAGATAACGTGCATCAAAATAAAAAATTCAATCTAACCGGATAAACTGGTAGAATTGAAAGATTAAATGATTCGGGATTTTTAGAGTAAATTGTCAGAAAACGAATACGATAAATCAAAAGATTCAAGCTCAGGTATTTTACCCGTTACTATAGAAAACGAAATGAGCTCATCATACCTCGATTACGCAATGAGCGTAATTGTGTCAAGAGCTATTCCAGATGTTAGAGACGGTCTAAAACCCGTTCATAGGAGAATACTTTACTCAATGAGTCAGATGGGGCTCGATTATAACAAACCTTATAGAAAGTCGGCCCGGGTAGTTGGTGATGTTATTGGTAAGTATCACCCTCATGGTGACTCTGCGGTGTATGAGTCTCTAGTAAGAATGGCCCAATCATTTTCGATGATGGCGCCTTTGATTGAAGGGCAAGGTAATTTTGGATCGGTTGATGGCGATCGTCCAGCTGCAATGAGATATACAGAATGTAGACTAGAAAAAATAACAACATTGATGCTAGAAGACATTGATAAGGATTGTATTGAATATCAAGAAAATTATGATGGTTCCGAGAGTGAACCAACCGTTTTACCTTCAAAATTTCCTAACCTCCTTGTTAATGGAGCTGGCGGTATTGCCGTAGGTATGGCAACAAATATACCACCGCATAACCTATCTGAAGTAATCGATGGATGCGTTGCCATTCTAAATAATCCAGCTACAACAGAAGAGGAGCTGAATGAGATTATTCCGGGACCAGATTTTCCAACTGGAGGCTTGATTATAGGAAGGAACGGAATAAGATCAGCACAGCAAACTGGCAGAGGTTCTGTGGTACTCAGGGGTAAAGCAGATATTGAAGAAAAAAACAACAGAAGCTCCATTATAATTTCCGAAATACCATACCAAGTAAATAAGTCGAATTTAATTGAAAAAATTGCCGAAGTCGTCAGAGATAAGCGAGTGGAGGGTATATCTGATATCAGGGATATATCTGACAGGCACGGGATTAGAGTAATTATAGAGCTAAAAAAGGATGCGGAGGCCGATGTTATACTGAACCAACTATATAAATATACTCCACTTCAATCATCGTTTGGTTGTAATATGGTTTGTTTAAACTCTGGCAAACCTGAGTTATTATCAATAAGAGAAATAATAGACGCTTTCCTTGAATTCCGTGTAGATATTGTAGTAAAAAGATCGACCTATCTGCTAAATAAATCAAGGGATAGGGCGCATGTTCTTGTCGGTCTAGCAATAGCAATAGCAAATATAGATGAGATCATCAAGGTTATAAGATCGTCACCAGATCCTGCAACTGCCCGTGACTATATGCTAAAGAAAAAATGGACTCCAAAGAATGTTGAGTCGCTCATAAAATTGATCGATGATCCACGACATAAAATTGCAAAAGATGGATCATATATGCTCTCCAGTGAACAAGTGCAAGCAATATTGGATTTGCGATTACAACGTCTTACTGCAATCGGACGTGATGAGATTGAGAAAGAGCTAAATTCTATTGGTGAACAGATTAAAGGATACCTTGAAATACTGACAAATAGAAAGGTATTAGATAACCTTATCGAGAGAGAGCTTTTGGAGGCAAAGGAGTCCTTTGGAATTCCAAGAAGAACAGAAATAACAGACCTTGAGTTAGATGTGGATGATGAAGACCTCATACCAAAACAAGATGTTGTCGTTACTGTTAGTCACAAAGGGTACATAAAGAGAGTCCCATTATCCACGTATAGGAGCCAGCGAAGAGGTGGTAAAGGGCGTGCGGGAATGAGTACAAGAGACGAGGACTTTGTCACACAAATTTTCGTTGAGAATACGCACACACCAATACTTTTCTTCTCTTCGACTGGTATTGTTTACAAGATGAAAGTTTGGAAACTTCCTCAAGGAACGCCACAATCAAAAGGGAAGGCAATGATTAATTTATTGCCTCTTAGCGAAGGTGAGAATATCACAACAATAATGCCTTTGCCTGAGAACGAACAAGAATGGGAAAATTTATATATCATGTTCACAACTGAAAAAGGCAACGTAAGAAAAAATAAGCTAAGCGATTTTGTTGATGTTCGAGCGAATGGAAAAATAGCTATGAAATTGCAAGATAATGATGAAATAAAAACAGTTGAAACATGCATGGACCATGATGATTTATTGATAACAACACTTAAAGGTCAATGCATAAGGTTCCGAGTTTCAGACGTACGGCTATTTGTTGGTAGGTCATCAACGGGTGTTCGGGGAATTAGGCTAGCTCAAGGTGATAAAGTCATATCATCTGCTATAATTAAATCAATGAATGCGACAACCGAAGAAAGAGCTGCATATTTGAAAATGAGTAGGGCTGTTCGTGGCGATATCGAGTCGGATAATGCTGAAAATGAGGAAAGTACTGAAAATATTACACCTGCAATTCTCTCTGATGAGAAGTATGCTGAAATGGGGGCGTCTGAACAATTTATTTTGTCTATTTCGAATAATGGATATGGAAAGAGGACATCAACATTCGAATATAGGGTTACGGGTAGAGGTGGTAAAGGCATCATTGCCATGGTAGTAAATGATAGAAACGGGAACATTGCGGATTCATTTCCAGTTGACTCAGCAAATCAAATTATACTTGTAACAAACAACGGAAAATTAATAAGATGTCCCGTTGACGATATACGAATTGCATCTAGATCAACACAGGGTGTCAAGATATTTGATGTAGATGACCAAGAGCAAGTAGTTTCTGTGGAACGCTTGGGTGATCTTGAGGCTGATGAGGATGATGGAGAAGTTGATGAGTAAATGTTTTTTCCCTGGGTCTTTTGATCCTTTTACTTTTGGACATAAGAATATAATTGAAAAAGCATCAAAATTTTCAAATCATATCATAATTGGCATTGGTAAGCATCACGAAAAAAATTCCCTTATTGATATTAATGTGAGAGAGTCTTTGTTGTCAGAGTCAGTCAGAGCTATTGAAGCTCCGAATACAAAAATTGAGGTTATTACCTTTGACAGCCTTCTGGTGCATGCCGCAAAAGATCACAAATGTAATCTAATAATACGAGGTATAAGAGATACCTCAGATTTGAATTATGAATTACGAATGTACAATACAAATAGACGAGTCGACCCTAATATTGAAACATTATTTATCCCGACTGACAATGATCTCAATCACATCACATCAAGCCTTGTAAGGCAAATTTATAAACTAGGTGGCTCGATTGACTCTTTGGTGCCAGATAATATAAATAAATACTTGATTAAGAACATCAATTCCATTACCTAGTTATATTATGCTTATAAAAAAATTTCTAATATTAGCAACCCTAATTATTTTTACTGGAGTCTCAATGGCCGAAAACACAAAAGAAAAATTATTAATCGAATTATCGCATGGCGATGTTTTAATTGAATTACACAGTGACATAGCACCGCTACACGTTGAAAGAATAAAGACATTAGCCAGAGATGGTTTCTATGATGGTATCATATT
>CACPAS010000033.1 GCA_902632055.1 uncultured OCS116 cluster bacterium
TTGAGGCTTCTCTTAAATATTCAAAAGTTTCATTTTTTTTATCAATTGCTTGATAACTTTTTGCCATCCAATAAAGCGCTGAAGATCGATCCTCATCATTACCGCTAATCTGGCTAAAAGATTGAAAATGTTCAACAGCTCTTGGGCTATCCTTAAATACTCGAAGCGCGATCCAACCCTTGAGAAACTCCAAGTTTGCAAATATTTGATTATTTTGTTTAGGATCGATTGTCATTACTTCATATGCTTCTCGATATTTTTTTTGTGAAATCAAACGACGTCCTAATATCTCTGATTGCACTGCCCAGAGTGTAGGGTTTGAGATATTTATTGTATTTTTATACTTATTAAAGTACTCATAGGCATCCTTGTTAGATCCTTTTTCTATAAGCCATTTTATTTTTAGGTAGTGAAAAGATGAATTATTCCCAAGGTATGGCTCAATTTTAATGAAATCTTGACTTGAAACACGTTTATTTTCGTCAAGTTTTTGAGCAATTTTTGCTAATAAAAGATACTCATCACTAATTTCTTTTGCGGTATTTTGAAGCTCTTTCATTTCACCAAGGTACAACATCCTATTAAATCTAATTATTTGATCTTTTTTCGAAATACAGATTTTACAAAATTCTGTAAAAATATCTTTCGATCTCTGCGATAATTTCATTCTATGCCATGCTTTATCATAATGAATTTTTGCAAGTTTATACTCGCCAAGCTGAAATTTTAAGATAGAAAGAGCGAGATTTCCATCTCCACTTAATGGTGGATATTTATCAAAATAATCGCGGATAAAAACCGTATCATGGGTACTTTTGTAGAGATTTTCCTCTATTTTTTCTCTAATAATATTAAGATCAGGCCAATAAGGATTATTTTGAATGAACTTGTACATCTCGGCAACATTCGGATTTGTATGAGGCGAACGTAGGTGGTACCAAGTGATGATCCTGTTTAATAATTCGGACTCGCTGCTTATATGTAGATTTTTGATTGTATCATTCGAGTCCTTATCAATAACTAGATGTGCCTTATTCGTAAAGTAGTCATAGAAATTGGCATATTCTGGAAGCTTAAAACCCATCAATAGAAGATCTGATTTCTCTGTGTTTGGAATTAAGAAGCGTTCACCTGTTAGGTCAAATATTGAAGGCTTTAGCTCTGGTAAGGCTAAATTAGCCTTTGCAGAGTTTTGATACGTAAAAATAAATAGAAATATCAGCCATATGCATGTAAAATAGCATGGGTTTAAAGATAAAAAATCAAATCTTTTAGTTTTATGACCCATATTTGATATCATTGATTTAAAAAATTAAAATTGTATATTGTAATAATATTATACTATTAAATAATTATAACGGAAAAAATTATGTTAAGTGGCTCAATAACAGCATTAGTTACACCCTTCAAACCGGACGGAGCATTTGATGAAGCTAATTTTACAAAACACATAAATTGGCAGTTACAAAATGGAACAAATGGCTTTGTGCCTGTTGGAACAACCGGTGAATCACCAACATTATCCCATGAAGAGCATAAAATTGTCATAGAAACATGCGTCAAGGCTGTGAATAAGAAGGTACCAGTAATTGCGGGTGCAGGATCAAATAATACAGATGAGGCAATCGACTTTATTGAGCACGCTTCATCAGTTGGAGCGGATGCGGCTCTTGTTGTTACCCCGTACTATAATAAGCCAACTCAAGAAGGAATGTTTCAGCATTTCAAAAAACTCAATGACATATCTGGCATACCAATAATAATATACAATATACCGGGACGGTGTATTGTCGATATGTCGGTTGAAACGATGGCACGATTATCAAAACTTAATAAGATTATTGGCGTCAAAGACGCAACTGCTGATATCTCTAGGACTAGCTTACAAAGGCAAGTGATTGGTAAAGATTTTATTCAATTATCCGGTGAGGATATGACAGCCTTAGCATTGATGGCCCATGGAGGTAGTGGGTGTATCTCAGTAACATCAAACGTTGCACCAAGACTATGTGCCGACTTACAACATGCCTGTTTATCTTTTGATTTCAAAAAAGCACTAGCCATACAAGATAAATTGATACCATTGCACAAAGCGTTATTCTTGGAAACTAGCCCGGCTCCAGTAAAATATGCGTTAAGTCTTTTGGGTTATTGTGAAGATGTTGTCAGACTGCCATTGGTAGGTGTCACTTCGGAAACACAGGGCGCTGTCAAGGACGCCATGATCCATGCAGGTATTTTATAGAATTAGGTTCAATGCCAGAGAAGAATAGTAGGATTATTGCCCAAAATAGAAAGGCAAGATTTAATTACGAAATCATCGATACCATGGAAGCTGGTATAGTTCTCACAGGGTCTGAAGTAAAATCGTTGAGAATGAGTAAGATTAATATAACGGATACCTATGCTGCGCAAAACAATGGTGAAATTCAAATCCATAACCTATATATAGACGAATATAAAAATTCGTCTAACAGGGCTATAAGCCCAAAAAGAATAAGAACGCTTCTCCTGCATAAAAGAGAGATAAAAAAAATACAAGGTTATGTAGAACAAAAAGGGCTGACCATTATACCCCTAAAAATATATTTTAATGCCAAGGGTCGTGCCAAGCTAGAGATTGCGGTGGCAAGGGGCAAGAAGTTATACGACAAGAGAGAGACGGAAAAAAAGAGAGACTGGGATAGAAATAGGCAAAGACTACTAAAGAAAGAAGGGTAAACCTTATTTTTAAATTGATATTTATCAAAAAAAAATGTAAATCTTATACTCAAGGAGTATCTAAATGGCAAGAGTAACAGTTGAAGATTGTATTGAAAAAGTAGCCAACAGATTTGATCTTGTGTTGGTTGCAAGTCACAGGGCAAGAATGATTGCTGGCGGAGCACAAATCACTGTTGCTAGGGATAATGATAAAAATCCAGTTGTTGCACTAAGAGAAATTGCAGATAACCAGGTTACCCCCGAAGACTTGAGGGAAGAACTGATTCACTCACTTCAAAAACATGTCGAAGTAGATGAGCCCGAGGAAGACGCAGCACCATCTGTCGAGCCCCTTGATACAAAAATATTTGGTGACACAATAGAGCAAATAGAAGAAGACAACGAGAGAATGTCTGAAGAGGAGCTTTTGCGCGGGATGGAAAAAGCTATAGCGGCTGATAGTGGATACAAACCACCTAGAATTTAATCTTTATAAAATAATATTAATTTAAAGAAGATCCAATCAAGTTAATTGACAATTGAGTATTGTATTAACTATTCTAGCTTAATATAATATATATAACGGTGAATTATGCTAAATGAAAATCTTTTAATTGACTCTATTACAAAATACAATCCTGCGACTAATAAAGATCTGATTAACAGGGCATTTGTAATCGCCGAGATAGCACATCAAAATCAAAAGCGAAGATCTGGAGACCCTTATATTTCACACCCGCTCGAGGTTGCGAAGATACTCACAGAATACAGATTAGATGACTCAACCATAATTACAGCACTTCTTCATGATACAATTGAAGACACAAAGCTTACACTAAAAGAAGTGAGAGGCGAATTTGGTGACGAAATCGCAAGCCTTGTAGATGGTTTAACTAAAATTGGTAAGTTAGATCTATTTTCAAAAGAAGCGGAGCAAGCCGAAAACTTTCGGAAATTAATTTTAGCAATGTCGAATGATGTGCGTGTATTGATTGTTAAGCTTGCAGACAGGCTACATAACATGCGTACAATAAATTACTTGCCTGAAGAAAAACAAAAAATAATAGCAAAAGAAACAATTGAAGTTTATGCGCCATTATCGGGTAGGCTTGGAATACATTCTCTTAAAGAAGAGCTGGAAGAACTGGCATTTGATATAATTAATCCAAAAGCCAGGAAGATTATTCTTGGTAAGCTGTTATCAATCAGCGCAGACTCAGGCGAACTTATTAACAGTATAAAAGCCGACTTATCAAAGGAAATAAGTAGGCACAATATTAATTTTACGATTGAAGGTAGAGAAAAGAAGCCCTTTTCTATATGGAGAAAGATGAATAGAAAGTCTATATCTCTTGAACAACTCTCTGATATATATGGCTTCAGAATAATTGTTAATTCTATAGACGACTGCTATCGTATAATCGGTATTGTCCATCAAAAATGGAACGCAATACCGGGAAGATTCAAAGATTATATTTCAACGCCAAAGATAAATGATTATCAATCGATTCATACAACAATATTGGGTCCTGATAATAATAGGATCGAGCTCCAAATCCGAACTTCGTCAATGAATGATCTTGCTGAGAGAGGTGTTGCAGCACATCGAAACTATAAAGATAAATCTATTGAAAATGAAAAGCAAAATTACCCTTGGCTTGATGACTTATTAGAGATGCTCGAGCAGGGAGAAAGCTCACAAGATTTTTTTGAGAGTACAAAATTAGAGTTATTTCAAGATCAGGTGTTTTGTTTCACGCCAAAAGGACGAATAATAGCTTTACCTATTGGAGCGACTCCAATTGATTTCGCTTTCGAGGTTCATACGGATGTCGGAATGAAATGTATTGGCTGCAGGGTAAATGGCTTAAATTCTCCATTATATGCCGAACTTGATAATGGTGACGAAATAGAAATTATTACTGATGATAAGTCTCTGCCGCCGATGGCATGGGAAAAAATTGCACTCACAGGAAAAGCCAAATTAGCCATCAGGAGAATTAATAAAGAAAAGATAAAAAATCAATATTCAGAATTAGGAAAGCAAATTCTTGATAAGTTATTAAAGTCATCGACTGATGCCAAGAAAATACCAAATATGAAAGAATTTTGTAAAAAATTTGGTCTAAAGTCATCGGCAGATCTGTATAGTAAAATTGGTAGAGGAGAAATTACCCCAGAGGCTATTCGTAAAGCTTTTCTAAAAATAAAAATAATTAAGGATAATAATGATCCAAATACTGCAGATCCCACTATTAACGCGGTAAGTATTCCTGTACGTGGTTTTGATAAAGCTATACCATTTAAATTTGCAGATAATAGCCGGGTGGTGCCTGGTGATAAAATTTTTGGTGTTA
>CACPAS010000034.1 GCA_902632055.1 uncultured OCS116 cluster bacterium
TGAGAGGCATGGCAGGACTAGATGAGCGTGAAGGAATTGATGATGTTCCATTTGGTAAATAATTTTTCATAACTAAAATGAAGTACAACAGAAAAGAAGCAAAAGAAGCGGCAAGGGAAATACTCAAAGGTATTTGGACAGCAATGCCGTACTGCTGGGACAAAGAAGATAATTTTGATGAGCTCGCTAATCGAGCAAATATGGATCACATAATAAATAATATCATGGTTGATGGACATTACTGCTCAGGAAATATTGCTGAATTTTGGTCAATGCCTGATGATGAGAGGATGTTCGCGCATGAGGTCATGTATGATCAGGCAGGAGGACGAATACCGATGATTGCAGGTTGCCATCACCAATCAGTTAAACAAGTTGTCACTCTTGCGAGGCATGCTCAGAATATTGGGTACGATTTTATAATAATACTCACTCCATATGTTGCAGCCAGGGACGATGAAACAGTTTTTCAGTTTTACGAATATATATGCTCAAAGATAGATATCGGGATCATACTTTTTAATGTTCCTCAAAATTGCCATCCAATAAATGCCAATCTGGCAAAAAGATTATCAAAATTAGATAATATCTGTGGTTATAAGCAGGCTGATGGCTCGCCAGCTTCCACCCATGCGATAATTGACTCAGTTGGAAATGATATTGTTATATCTGTTGCGGATGAGGCTCCATGGCTAACCTCTATGACACAGCTTGGGTTGCAATGGCTTGTTAATTATAATCCTCATTTGTATCAGTCAAAGGGCTGGTTGCCCTTGAAAGATTACACCCATGCCGCCTTGAACGGCGATCTCAACGAAGCGTCGCGTATTGCAAAATCGATACAGCCACTCAGAGAATTACATGCTAAATGGATTATGGGATACTGGAATAGCGGAAGAATGCCTATCGCCGAGATGAAATATTGGCAAGAGCTAATTGGTATGAATGGAGGTAGCACTCGCCCTCCAGTTATCCCAATGACAGTGGAGAAAAAAAGAGAATTAAAGTCAGATTTAGTGAGGACAGGACTATTTGATATTGACTAATATTTTTGAAGAAGTTCGTGGCCCAGATCGCCAATTTCATTCACTCCAAGAAGTGCCATATCTCTGTCTATCTCTTCTTTCAATAAATTAATCGCATGCAAAACGCCTGGCAAACCAGCAATTGAGGCTGCAAAGAGAAAAGGTCTCCCAATAAAAACAAAATCAGCCCCCAGAGCCAGAGCTTTGATTACATCTGTACCCCTTCTAAAGCCGCTATCCACAAATATTTTGCAATCATTTTTTACATGAGGTCTAATATTTTCAAGTGCTTTAATTGAAGATATTGCAGAGTCTAGCTGTCGACCGCCATGATTTGAGATTATTATAGCGTCTGCACCTAAATTTATAGCCTTGAGAGCGTCGCCCTTATTTAAAATACCTTTCACAATTAGGTTACCGTCCCAGAGTTTTCTGATTTGCCTTAAATGTTCCCAATTTAAATTTGATCTTTTACCGAAGTCTCTATTGATTGATGCAGAAAATACCGGCTCTCCCCTGTCAGCAAGAAAATTTTCAAAGTGAGGCATACCATGCTTAAATATGGTTTTTAGAAAAGTATTAATGGACCAATTTGGATGCGTTAAGCCTTGATATAGTAACCTAAATGAGGGTCTAAGAGGTGTGGAAAAACCATTTCGAAGATTATTTTCCCTACCTGCCAAAACCGCAACATCTACAGTTAATACAAGTGTCTCAAAACCAGCTTTTTTCACTCGTAAAACAAGATTTTCGACTTTATCGTGCTCTCCTGGAAGATATGCTTGAAACCATGTCCCAGGCGCAAGCTTAATTATTTCCTCCATTGGTATCAAGGATGAGCCACTAATCATCATAGGAATATTCATTTTTTTTGCCGCTTCAGCTAACACAATATCGCCTCTATAAGCCGCAAGCGCACTCACACCCATAGGTGAAATACCAAAAGGTGCATCCCATTCTCTATCAAATATCTCAGTTTTGATGGATCGCTCAGATACATTTCGTAGAATGTTTGGTACAAACTTATAATTAGCAAAATCTTCTGTATTATTACGGAGGGTATGATTTCTCTCAGCCCCGCCAGCAACATATCCAAAAATAGGTTTTGGCAAATGTTTTTTTGCGTAAGCTTCTATATCTTCAAGAGCATAAATTTTATCTAATATACGTGGTTTTTTTTCAGTCATAAAACAGTGAGTAATTTTTGGTATATAGGGGTTAACAACGTCGTTGTTTATGATATAATAATTCTACATTAAAAAATAGAAAAAATATTCATATGTTTGATATTGATAAATTTATTCAAGATTGTGATAGTAGGATTGAAAAGAAGAATAATCACAAGGCAGTGATTGATATCCTTGCAAGAGCCGTGGAGAACCCTACAGATCTTTTCAATCATTTTGGTGAACCGACACAGGGTGGAATTCAAAAAATATATCAGTCTGAGAAATTTTCGATACTTAATGTTGTTTGGACACCAAACATGACAATTATGCCACATAACCATAATATGTGGGCTGCAATTGGTGTTTATTCTGGTAGAGAAGATAATATATTCTGGCGCAAACTAGATAATAAGGAGCATGGAAAGATTGAAGCTGCTGGAGCAAAATCATTAGAAAAGCATGATGCTGTTCCGCTTGGTAGTGACATCATTCACTCTGTCATTAATCCTACAAATAAATTTACTTGCGCACTACACATATATGGTGGAGATTTCTTTGAAACACCGAAAAGTGAATGGGACACAGAAACGCTTGAGGAGGCGGAATATAAAGTTGAGCATTCGCATAAAATATTCAGAGAAGCAAACAAAAGGGCTGAACTTGATCTGAAGTAGGATTATTTTATATTAACTATTTCACCCGTATCGCCAGACTTCACAATTGCTTCAAAGATCTCGATATTTGCAAGCATCTCCTCCGGTGTTATAGAGTAATCTTGACCATTAACAGAAGCATCATGCCATAATTCAAAATTTTCTAAAACTGTATTTGTATGTGCATGAGTTGTAATAATCCTCTCGCCACCTTTTCTACAGAAGACTAGTTCACCCGGATCATCATGCTCGAAGTTATTAATTTCCCGAGCTTCAATCCAACCCTCTTCTCCAAATACAGTATACCTTCCGTAAAATGGCGTAGCAATTGAAACCGAGACTATACCAGTAATACCATTAATAAATTCAATATTTGCTGACATTGTATCGACGCGAGGCTTTTCGTAAGCAATACTGGACATTGTCGAATAAACTCTTTTAGCTCTACCGAACATATGAACCATGAAATCTGTCAAATGAATCCCTCTTGCAGTAAATCCACCTCCAGGTGCATCTTTTGGATTAAATCTCCAATTATCCTCACTTAAGGTATCAAATAAATCATGACTAAAGTTAGTTTCTACATGCAGCACCTTCCCAATATCGCCACGGGCAACATGATCAAAAAGGCTCTTCATTGCCGGCTCAAACCGTCTTTCGTGACCAAGACCTAAAATAATTCCATTTTTCCTACAAACAGATATAGCTTCCTTTGCATTTTTAGTGTTCAAGCACAGCGGTTTTTCACAAAAAATAAATTTACCCGCTTCAGCTGCTGCAATTATGTGGGTGTGATGTAAACGATTTGGAGTTGCTAAAATTATACTATCTATGCTGGAGTCTGACAAAACAGATGCATAACTATCCCGAAGCTCAATATTATATTCATTACCGAATTGTTTAAGCTGCGATAAGTCCTTATCAACACCACAAACAACATTTATTTTATCGCTCCTTGCGAGATTTTTTACAATTACCTTACCCCCACCAACCAAGGCCAACTACTGCAGCTCTCATATTCACCCCCATGTGAAAGTTTTACTTTTGTAATCAAAATTTCTTCTTCAACAGCAATAATAGTGTTATCAACGATATAATACCAAGTATTGAAAAAATTATAAGTGTATTTTGAATACCAAAGATATCCCCAATTGCGCCCATGAAAATCGCACTTATGGCTGCAAGACCAATGACTAGAACCACCCATAAACTCATTACACGACCACGATATGTGTCATTGAGCTCTAACTGGACTACTGCCTGAAGATCAATACCATTAATTGTCATCGAGAAACCTATAATAAAAACTGAAATAAGTGCGAGTATCCAGCTACCTGACATACCCAAGGTAATTATTGCAACTAAACCAAGAAAAGATGTGAAATAAACCCTAAACGGAATGCCTTTCTCCTGATCCTTTGATCTCCTCATTGCAATAAATATTGCGGCGAAGAGTGCTCCCGCTCCCGCAGTAGCCATAAGGTGACCCAATCCCTCAGGCCCCACATTATAAACTCCGCCGGCTAACGCGGGAAGGATTTCAACGGTCCCCCTAGCAAATAAAGAAAAAACAGCCGTAATTGCGCAAGCTTCAAAAATTATATTATGATTTATTGCGAATCTTGCTCCATCAAGGAATTCTAATAATATATTTTTTTTTCCACTTGGCTCGCCATCTTTTTTGGAAACAGTAATGGAAACTAATGTTAATGGCATAGCAATCAGAAATAAAAAATTAATAAATATTGTTATTTCAAAATTCAGAATTTGGATCAATAATCCAGCAAGTGCAGGCCCTATTAGCCTTGCCGAATTAAAATTGATACCATGAACTGCGATCGCATTCGCTAAATTTGATTTGTCAGTTATTCTCGGTACAAGTG
>CACPAS010000035.1 GCA_902632055.1 uncultured OCS116 cluster bacterium
AACCCATTTCATCAAAAATTAACTTTGCAAGGCATCTCGACGCATTTCCACATGCTTCGGCTACACTACCATCTTTATTCCAGATATTTATATCTATGTACTGTCCAACCCTTTTCTCAATGGTAATTAGTTGGTCACAATTTGTTTTAGAGGAATTGGCGCATATTGATTTGACCATTTCTGATGAGTATTCAAAACCGATTTCTGAATTGTCTATTATAATGAACTCATTACCAGCGCCATTCATTTTGTGATATTTTATGTTGCTCAACATCTTTACCCTATAAACTCTCTTACCTTTCCTGAAACATAGTAAACTTGATCTTCACTCATGTATGGATGTAGAGGGAGGCTCAAAACTTCACCACAAAGCTTCTCACTTACCACTAAGGGATCTCCATTGTGATATTTCTGGTAAGCAATTTGCTCATGCATACCTTTCGGGTAGTATATCATTGTAGGAATATTATTTTTTTTTAAGAATTCCCTTAGGCCATCTCTATCTTTTGTTCTGATTGTGTAATGAGCCCAAGCTGATTTTACTTGATTGGCTGCTATTGGGGTTTTGACTATGCTTTTTAACTCTTGATTATATATATGGGAGGTATTTTCTCTCTTGTTTAACTCCTCATCAAATATATTTAACTTGCTTAATATAACTGCAGCCTGCATTGCGTCAAAGCGCGCGTTCGTCCCGATTCGGACATTCTCATATGGATTATCGGTGATGCCATGAGATCTAATTGATTTAATTTTCATTGCAAGTTCGTCATCGTCTGTAAATACAGCTCCCCCATCACCATAACAAGATAGCGGCTTGGTTGGGTAAAAGCTAGTAGTTGTTATTGGTGATAATTTTCCAACTTTTTGACTCCCAATCGAGGCTCCGAAAGATTGAGCTGCATCAGATATTAGGTGTAAACCGTTGTTCGCCGCAATATCGCGAATTGTATTGTAATCAGCTGGAAGACCGAATAAATCAACGGCAATTATTGCAGAATTTGATAACTCTGATTTTTGGAATTGGTTTATTTTCGCAATTAGACTATCGCATGATATGTTGTAAGTATCCACATCAACGTCAACAAAGGCGGGTTCCGCTCCTAGGAGTGCTATTACCTCAGCTGTTGCTGTGTATGTGAAGGCTGGAATGAAGACTTTTGACCCGGGACCAATTCCAAGAGCTAATAAACTCACAAAAAGCGCATCTGTTCCACTAGAAACTGTAATAGTATGGTTCGCATTAGTGTATTTAGATAATGCTTCTTCAGCTCTCTCAACGACTGGTCCGAGTATAAACTGACCACTTTTTAAAATTGCGGTCAAGGATTCATTAACCTCACTCTCTATTCGTGTGTATTGCTTTTTTAAATCTACAAAGTTTATCGGTTCCATATTAAACTTAACTTTTTTATTTTAATTTTGACTACTTCGGGCTGATCTCACATATGTGCAATATAGTTATTTTTATTATTTTATGATAGTAATTGTTAGACTAATAGAACTATTTTAATATATTATTGCATAAATAATTTACAACTGCTCCTGCAGATAAAATTAAAGGTGATAAATGTTTGATACGCTTTCTGATAGGCTTTCATCAGTATTTTCAAAATTAACAGGAAGAGGTCTTCTTACCGAGTCTAATGTCGATGATGCGTTGAGAGAAGTAAGAAGGGCACTTCTGGAAGCAGATGTGGCGTTGGAGGTTGTGAAGGATTTTCTTGAAAAAGTTCGTGAAAAAGCAATTGGTGAAGAGGTTATAAAGTCAGTATCCCCCGGTCAGACTGTAATAAAAATTGTGAATGACCAGCTCACTGAATTACTTGGATCAGACAATGTTGAGTTAAATCTTAAATCTGGCCCACCTTCAATAATAATGATGGTTGGTCTTCAGGGCTCAGGTAAAACAACAACCTCGGCAAAGTTAGCGAATTATTTAAGAAATAAGTCAAAATTGAAGACCTTGATGGCATCACTTGATGTGAGTAGGCCGGCAGCCCAAGAGCAACTTGAAATCTTAGGTGAAGAAAATGCGATAGAGACATTACAGATCATAAAAGGTCAAAAACCAATCGAGATTACAAAAAGAGCTTGCAAAGAAGCGAAACTTGGGGGGTTCGATGTCCTCATTCTTGACACAGCTGGGCGAATGCATGTCGATGATGCTTTAATGGATGAATTGGATAGTGTAAACAAAATTGCGGGTGCCCACAATGTTATCCTTGTTGCAGACTCCCTTACTGGACAGGATGCTGTCAATGTTGCAAAAACATTTTCAGAAAAAGTGCCTTTGACAGGTGTAATTCTGACAAGACTTGATGGCGATGCAAGGGGTGGTGCTGCCCTATCAATGCGGCATGTAACTGGAAAGCCAATATTATTTGCTGGTATTGGAGAAAAGATTGATAATTTAGAGGAGTTCTACCCTGATAGAATATCAAATAGGATATTGGGTATGGGCGATGTTGTCTCACTTGTTGAGAAAGCAAAGGAAACAATTGACGCGGATAAAGCAAATAAGATCGCCAAGAAGATATCTAAGGGCCTCTTTGATCTTGATGATATGGCGCAACAACTCAAGCAGATGTCAAAGATGGGAGGAATTTCAGGAATACTTGGCATGCTTCCTGGGATAAACAAAGTGAAAAAGCAGATGGCGGAGTCAAATATAAACGACCAAGTAATTAATAAACAAATCGCTATAATTTCATCTATGACTCCAAGTGAAAAAAGAAATCCAAAAATTTTGAATGCATCAAGAAAAAGAAGGATTGCGATGGGATCAGGGACAGAAGTTTCTGAAATTAACAAACTAATTAAACTATACAGGCAGACATCCGATATGATGAAAAAATTTGGTAAAAAAGGCATGTTCGATCAAGATGTTGAAATGCCAAATTTAGAGAAGTCTGAAATAAATAAATTAAATGATAGTAAATTGAGTAAAAAAATGTTATCTGATTTGCAAAGTGGTTCTGCGGGATCAAAATTACCTGGATTACCTGGATTACCTAGTTCCCAAAATAAATTATCAAATTTATTAAATATAACTGGACGAAAAAAGTGATTATGGTTATTTATAAGTGGGTTTTTTTTAAACAAAGGAATTGTGATGGCATTAAAAATTAGGTTAGCAAGAGGTGGTTCAAAGAAACGTCCATACTACAGAATAGTGGTAACAGATGTCAGAAATCCGAGGGATGGTAGGTTCATCGAGAAACTTGGAACATATAATCCACTCCTTTCAAAAGATAGCAATGAAAGAGTCACTCTAAAAATTGACAGGATAAAATATTGGCTTGGTGTCGGAGCAAAACCAACCGATAGAGTCTTAAGGTTTTTGGACGCTGTAGATATCGCAAAGCGCTCTCCAAGAAATAATCCAAAAAAAGCAATTCCAAAAAAAGATAAAGAGGAGAATACTGAAGAAGCTCCAGCCGCCGAAGAAGCTCCAGCCGAAGAAGCTCCAGCTGAAGAAGCTCCAGCTGAAGATAAAGAGAAATAATAATCTCTACCTCAAACGCGTTAATTAATCATATCAATTACACCAACAAAGGTGTATTTTTATAGGTAGGATTTATATCTAAGAGAATAGGGTGCAACAATTTAAGATGAGTATCTCCACATGGAAAATATCTATAATCACAACAACGCCCGAGATATTTCCCGGGCCACTTGAGTACAGTAATATTGGTAAGTCGTTAGCTGAAGGAAAATGGAGTCTCGAAATTATACCCCTCGAAAAGAGGCAGAACAGTAAGAAAGTTAAAATCGATAGCCCACCTGCAGGTGGTGGACCGGGTATGATTATGAGAGCAGATATCGTGCTGCCAATTGTTGACAATATGCGACAACATGGTGATACAAGGCCTTTAATTGTACCGGCGGCAAGGGGAGTCAAATACGATCAGGAAATAACAAAAGAATTAGTAAGAAAAGAGGGGCTGATATTTATATGTGGAAGGTTTGAAGGTATTGATCAAAGAATAATTGAATCAACTGGAGCCTTAGAGATCTCAATTGGGGATTATATCCTTACAAATGGAGATATTGCTGCGATCAATATTATTGACTCTTGTGTGAGATTATTAGACGGAGTATTAAGTACAAAAACATCCATTGAGAGTGAAAGTTACGAGAATGGTCTGCTAGAGTATCCTCAATACACATTGCCAAGAGATTATGACGGATCAAAAATACCCAATGTACTTCTATCGGGAGATCACGGCGCAATAAGTAAATGGAGACTTAGCCAGTCACTTCTAACCACAAAAAAGAATAGACCAGACTTGTACGAAAAATATCAGAAGAAAATAAAAGACTCTGGCTCTCAATAAATTTAAATCGATTGAATAATTGAGATTTTTGAGTAGAATAAAAATCAATAAAAAGGCGTATGATTATGGCAGGTGAGAAGAAATTAGGTTTAGCTGTGGTAGGCTGTGGTGTCGTTGGTAGGATGCGTTCAACGCTCGCGAAAGAATACCCCGGGATTGGATGGATAGGACTCTCCGATATTAATGAAGATTTGGGATTAAAGTTAAAAGAAGATATAAAAGCTGATTTCTTCACACAAAATTTTAGAGAATTAATTGAGAGACCCGAGGTCGATGCAGTAATTATCGCCACATCAACTTGGAGCCACGTTGAGCCAATACTCTCAGCTGTTGAGAGAAAGCTTCCGATGTTAATT
>CACPAS010000036.1 GCA_902632055.1 uncultured OCS116 cluster bacterium
TGGGGGCACTCATGGCTGTTGCAAAAGGAAGTCGAAATGAGCCATATACAGCCATTATCGAGTACCTACCAAACAAAGGACAAAAGCCATTGGTGGTTCTTGGTAAAGGGGTTACATTTGACTCTGGGGGCATTTCAATAAAACCATCAGGTGGAATGGATGAAATGAAGGGTGATATGGCGGGTTCAGCGAGTGTTATCGGCTTAATGAGTGCGCTATCAAAAAGAAAAGCAAATGCTAATGTTGTCGGTATTGTGGGGCTTGTTGAAAACATGACTGATGGTAATGCAATGAGACCTGGTGATGTAATAAAATCAATGTCAGGAAAAACTATTGAAGTTCTGAATACGGATGCTGAAGGTCGGCTGGTGCTTGCTGACATAGCAACCTACGCTATTCAGAATTATAAGCCCTCCGCTATAATCGACCTTGCAACCTTAACGGGTGCAATACTCGTTGCGCTAGGTCAAGAAATGGCTGGGCTTTTCAGCAATAATGATGAATTAGCAGATAATTTATTAAATTCAGGAAATAAAACAGGTGAGCTTTTGTGGAGGATGCCAATTGATAAAAAATATATGAAAATGATCAAATCCAATGTTGCTGATATCAAAAATATTGGCGGCAGATATGCTGGTGCAATCACGGCAGCTGAGTTCATTCATTATTTTGTTGAGGACATTCCTTGGGCTCATCTTGATATTGCTGGTACCTCTATTACAAGTCCAAAAAGTGATATCAATGATAGTTGGGCATCGGGTTATGGGGTTAGGTTATTAAATCAATATATTCGAGACTATATTGAAAATTAAATTTTCATGATTGAAAATTTTATAGTTTCAGTATAAAAAAAATCAAAACATAATAACCAGAGGTCTAAAATAATGACAAAAGAGAGAACATTTTCCATAATTAAGCCTGATGCCACGAGACGTAATTTAATTGGAAAAATAATTACAAAGCTAGAGGGCGGGGGTCTAAGTATTATTGCTCAAAAAAAAATTCATTTAACAAAAGAGCAAGCAGAGCAGTTCTACTCCGTGCATAAAGAAAGACCTTTTTACAATGACTTGGTTCAATTTATGACATCTGGCCCTGTGGTCGTTCAGGTACTTGAAGGCGAAAATGCGGTATTTAGGAATAGAGAATTAATGGGCGCTACCAATCCTGCAGAGGCAGAACCTGGGACCATAAGGAGGGAATATGCAGAAAGTTTGGAAGCTAATTCTGTTCATGGCTCCGATAGTCTTGAAAATGCAAAAATCGAAATTGATTTTTTCTTTGGTGCTGACGAAATAGTTGGCTAGCCAATTCAATAGACTAATTCAAGGCTTGGCTTATTTATTCAATCTAAATTCATTGGTTGCAATTCTTTTAAGAGTTTCAGGAAAGATAATATGTTCCATCCTGAGAATACGTTTTGCTAATGCATCCTCTGTATCATCTTTCAATACTGGAACGGTTGCTTGCATCAGAATTTGGCCTGAGTCAAGTTCACTCTCCACAATATGCGTAGTACACCCCGCTAATTGAACTCCATCATCTAATGCTCTTTTGTGTGTATTTAACCCCTTATAGTCAGGTAATAGAGAGGGGTGTATGTTAATTATTTGATTATGCCAGGATTCAACAAACTCTTTTGTAAGGATTTTCATATAGCCTGCGGTACATATAATCTCAATATTATTCTCTTTCAGGATGGCAGATATTTTACTGTCAAACTCATGATCATTTGGGAAATTTTTTCTATTAACAGATTGTGTATGTATGCCATATGATTGTGCAATTTCAAGTCCACGCGCCTCTTTCTTATTTGAGATTACAAGTTCAATTGAGGCTGGAAATGAGGCGTCTTGGCAAGCCTTAATTAGCGCTTCCATATTTGACCCTCGACCAGAAATTAGAATTGCAACTTTTTTTTTGCTCATAAATTCAGTTTGCCGCGATAAATTACAGGCTCCGCTTCTTTTTTGATAACTTTCCCAATAGGCGCGAATGGAATATTCTCACTTTCTAGGATATTTTTTGTATCTTCAAATTTTTCATGATCAAAAACAATTACCAGCCCGATCCCACAATTAAAAGTTCTCATGAGCTCCTCATCTTCAAGCTGACTATTATGCTTAATCCATGAATAGAGAGGGGTAGCTGGGTAATGGGATAATAAAATCTCAGATGAGAACTCATCGCTTATTACCCGTGGAAGGTTTTCTGTTAAACCGCCCCCAGTAATGTGTGCCACTGCTTTAAGCCTACTTGTTCTTTTTGTTATTGTTTGTACTTCTTTTGTGTAGATTCTTGTTGGCTCCAGTAGTAGTTTTATTAGTTTATTATCCCCAAGACTCTCTTTTTTAAGATCTATATTATTTTTTGATATTATCTTGTGGACTAAAGAGTAGCCATTTGAGTGAATTCCACTTGATGGAAGCCCAACGATTACATCTCCTTCTTTGATGGGAAGCGGAAGTAGACTATCCCTCTCAACAACACCGACACAAAAACCAGCTAGGTCATAATGATTTTTTTTATAAAATCCAGGAAGTTCGGCAGTTTCGCCGCCTACTAAAGCGCATCCAGCAATTTTACAACCCTCAGCAATTCCTCGAAGTACATCTGCGGCTTGCGCTATGTCTAATTTGCTTGTTGCAAAATAATCTAGGAAGAATAGGGGCTCGCCCCCTTGAGCTAAAATATCGTTAACACACATCGCAACCAAATCAATACCAACAGTGTCATGCATATTAGAGTCAAAGGCAAATTTAAGCTTTGTGCCTACACCGTCTGTTGCAGATAGTAAAAGTGGATCTTTGTAGTCTAATTTAGACAGATCAAATATAGAGCCAAACCCGCCAAGCTTGCTATCAGCCCCATCTCGACTTGTTTCTTCTACGAGGGGAGATATTTTATCAATAAATCTATTTCCCTTATCAACATCGACTCCACTTGATTTATAGGTTATTTTTTTATTTTTATTAATCATTGGGATTTATTTATTAATAAATTAAGTCAAAATTTTCTGACTTGCGTAATTAATTCGATTATTATTATATTACATTTGAATTTAGCATTGAACAGTTCTTTGCTGATATCAATCTTAATTTGGATTTAAAAGTGGAAAAGCAGTTATATTTTGATATTGAAGACGCCCCTTCTTTTGATGAGGATAATTTCATTATTTCCTCATCTAATCAAAATGCTTCAAATTATATCTACAAATGGCCCAATTGGGCCTCAAATTGTGTGGTCTTATTTGGCGAAGGAGGGGTTGGCAAGAGTCATTTGGCCAATATCTGGCGCAACAAAGCAAATGCTTTTAAAGTTAGTTTAGAAAATATAGATTTTAAAGAAGTACAAAAGAGAAAAAATATATTAATTGATGATTTTGAATTATATTCCAGTAAATACAATGACTTATTTCATATTATTAATCTAATTAATGAGATAAATGGCTATCTTCTAATGACATCGAAGGTTAGCCCGGTAGGTTTAATTACAGGTATAAAAGACTTAGACTCAAGGCTTAGGAATGCAACACCTATTAAAATTGACAGACCAGACGATTTTTTACTGGAGACTATTGTTATAAAATTATTTTCCGATAAGCGTATATTAATCGATGATAGGGTAATAAAATATATATTAAAAAGATCAAGTAGATCAGCTTCAGAACTTATTAAACTAGTTAATATTATTAATAACAAATCTATGGAACAAAAAAGAGCGATTACGGTGCCTCTTGTTAGGGAGGTATTTAGTGATATTGGGCATTAATGACTGTTGAGTATCGCCTCAGCATCTTTCCCAAATACACCACTTCTCCATCCGTTCATAAATTTTGGAAATCTATTACCCCTTGTTATAAAATCCCTAATATCCTTCTGCGTTGCAATGATATGCGGGCAAATATTGTATTTTTTTTGCATTAACTTCTAACACTTCATTTAGTGATTTAAGGATTATTTTTTGGTTTTTTGAGAGT
>CACPAS010000037.1 GCA_902632055.1 uncultured OCS116 cluster bacterium
CCAGATAGTACATGAACTAAATGGTGTTGGTGAAAACCTACAAGACCATATCAACGCTCCAATTATGTATCAATTAAACCGCCCATTCACTGCGAATGATGTCTTTCATAAAACATCAGTAAGAGTTGCGGCAGGGTTAGATTATATATTCAATCGAAAAGGTCTTCTGCATATGGGCGTTGCTTATGCTGGTGGATTTTTTAAAACTGACAATTCACTTGAAACACCAGATATACAGAGCCTTGTTTTAATGTTCTCGTCGACAGACCCCGGGGGAGCGCCACATAAGTTTCCTGGTGTAACAGTTGTATGTACATTGCTAAGACCGGAAAGTAGAGGCTATGTAAAAATTATATCTAATGATCCAACAAAGCCACCTGAAATTGCACCAAACTACCTCAGCGTTGAGAGGGATCGATTAAAACTCCTAGAGTCCATAAAGATTGTAAGAGGAATTTTTAAGAATAAAAAATTATCTGATTATGTTGTTGAAGAAAAATACCCGGGGAACACTTTAAACACAGATGAGGAATTATTAGATTATATAAAGCAATATTGTAGGACTAGCTATCATCCGGTAGGAACATGCAAAATGGGAAACGATAATATGGCAGTTGTTGATGATGAGCTACGAGTCCACGGTATCGAGTCACTGAGAGTGGTTGATGCTTCTATTATGCCCAACTTAGTTTCAGGGAATACAAATGCTCCAACAATAATGATTGCAGAAAAAGCTGCAGATATGATTTTAAGTTAAGAAGGAAATAAGTTATGGATGATTTTAATGATCTAACTTTTACAAAATTTGCGGTCGGGCAATCAGTATCAAGATTTGAAGACCCAGAACTACTTCGAGGTGAAGGCACATACACGGATGATATAAAAAGTGATAGTCAAGCACTGGAAGCGTTTGCTTTTAGATCACCTTACGCACACGGAAAAATTCTAAGCATTGATATAGATGACGCCAAATCACAAAAAGGTGTAGTTGATATTCTAACTTACGAAGATATGGACCGCGAAAAAATTGGTCCTATACCATGCCTTACAGCAGACAAGCTCAAGGGTAAAGATGGTAAAGGAATTAAGGTGCCACCTCTCATTTCTCTCGCAAAAGATAGAGTTTGCTATGTTGGCCAGCCAATTGCGTTTGTAATCGCCGACACACTCAACAATGCAAAAGATGCAGCCGAATTAATCTCACTTGAAGTTGAAGAGCTTGATGTTATTGTTGATCCGCGTGATGCAATGTCGAGTGACGCCCCCACTATTCACCCAACCTTAAATGATAATATTGCTCTTGATTGGGAGTATGGTGATCAAAAAGAGGTTGATGACTTAATAAAAAATGCAAAATATAAAACATCAATTGAACTAAGAAATAGCAGATTAATCATATCGGCCATGGAACCTCGTGCATGCATGGCAAGCTTCGATCGTGACGCTAATACCTACGATTTGCATTCACCATCTCAAGGCTTATTTGGTTTTGCAAATATTTTAGCGAATATTTTTAATGTCGAAAGAGATCAAATGCATTGCCATACACCTAGCGTTGGTGGCTCATTCGGTATGAAATCTAGCCCATACCCTGAATATATTGCTTCCTTGGTTGCGGCAAAAAAAACTGGTAAAACAATAAAGTGGAAAGATACACGAACTGACTCATTTCTATCTGATACCCATGGTAGAGACTCATGGATTGATGCAACGATAGCATTTGATGATAATAAAAAAATGGTTGCTGCAAAAATCCATGTGGTTGCGAATTCAGGTGCTTTTATGGGCCTCATGGGACCAATGGCACAATCGATGAATATTAAAAATAATTTTTGTGGTGCATACGATTTACCAAAAATGTATGTAAATTCAAAAGCTGTTTACACAAATACAACCCCAATTGGGGCGTATCGTGGCGCTGGAAGACCAGAAGGTGTATATATTATGGAAAGGCTTCTTGAAAAAGCTGCGATTGAGATGATGGTTGATCCAGTAGAGCTCAGAAAAATTAATCTTATACAGAAAGAACAATTTCCATATCATTCAGCTGCCGGATTAAATTACGATAGTGGTGACTTCCACAGTGTTTTAGAGGATGCTTTAGAAACTGCTGATTGGACTAATTACAATCAAAGGCTTGAGGAGTCGAAGAAAGATGGTAATTTTAGAGGTCGTGCCCTTACTTATTACCTCGAAGTTACCGCACCCCCAGGAAAAGAAATGGGTAGGATTAGATTCGAAGATAACGGCCATGTAACACTCGTCAGTGGAAATTTAGACTATGGCCAAGGGCACTTGACATCATTCGCTCAAATAATGTCCGATAAACTTGGCATTCCAATGGAAAACTTCAAATTACTTCAAGGTGATAGCAAAGAATTAGTTGCGGGTACCGGAACCGGCGGTTCACGAACAGCAATTAGTGGTGGCACGCTACTCTTGAAAGCTTCAAAGATTGTGATATCAAATGGGAAAAAATTAGCAGCACACTTGTTTGATGATGATTATGAAAATGTTGAATTTAATGATGGTAATTTCGAAATTCCAAATACAAATCACAAGATAAACATACTTGAGCTGAATAACGAAATAAAGCAGCTTATAAAAGATAACAAATTACCGTCTAGTCTCCCCCAGGGTCTAGATGGCGAGCTTGCTGAAGATACTCCACCCTCATCATTCCCGAACGGTTGCCACATTTCTGAAGTAGAAATTAATCCGAAAACAGGAGTCGTAAAACTGATAAGGCACACCGCAGTCAATGATTTTGGTAACCTAATAAATCCATTATTAGTAGAAGGTCAAGTTCTTGGTGGTATAATACAAGCACAGGGGCAGATTATGATGGAAAATCTCTGCTATGACGACTATGGGCAATTATTATCTGGTTCCTACATGGATTATACAATGCCAAAGGCAATTGATATTCCAAAAGAATTTGTCTTTAAATCACATCCAATACCATGCAAAACAAACCCTCTTGGAATTAAAGGATGCGGTGAAGCGGGGATATCCGGCGCACTGCCTACTATTATGAATGCTATAGTGAACGCCCTCGAGACAAATGGCATTGATGGAAAAAATTTGAATATGCCTGTTACATCCGAAAAAATGTGGGAAATAATAAATTAAGCTATATTTGTATAATTTTAACTTATTTTCTTTATCTTTGTGCGTAGTTTGATATATATAGAATATCTAATATGGAGTAAATGATGAACACAAGAAATCAATATATAATAATGGCATTACTAGTAATAGTTATGGGTATTGGTGGGTATTTCATGTACCAACAAGACAAAGCAAATCCAGCTGAAGACACTTCACAAGCACTAGAATTTAAGGCTGAAGACGTAGATTTCTGGAAGTAGCTTAAATTTGATATATAATAAGATACACCCCTATAACAGATAGTAAAATACCGAATAAAACTGTTGAATTTATTATTTCGTGTTGTCTATTCAATAGCCATCCAAAAATAACTCGGAATATAATCGTAGATCTTTGAATAGGCTCGACGATTGTAATTGGTGCAACTCCTAGTGCCATATACCTAAATAAATGCGATAAGAAAAGCCGAACATATTTTTATGATACAGGAATGGCAATGTCACAATTTACACTTCAAGCTCTTGAGCATGATTTATACATACATCAGGCTGGCGGTGTCTTGCTTGATGATATCAAGACACAATATGACGTGCCAGACGATGTGGATATTATCTGTGGTTTCGCACTTGGATATCAGGGGGAAGCAGATATTCTACCAGAGCCATATAATGAGCGAGAGCTTCAGGAGAGAGTTAGGAACCCAATTGAAGAGTTTGTTTTCACAAATTCCTTTAATAAAGCAAAATGATACAATATGGGAAGCAAAATGAAATCAAATAAGCAAGAGACGGGCGTTGCTGTAATTGGCGCAG
>CACPAS010000038.1 GCA_902632055.1 uncultured OCS116 cluster bacterium
TAGTCAACAGTAATGTCCTTGCTTGATACTTCCGATAAATCAACGGTAATTGCTTTTGAGGTCACGGACTCTGCCCCTGTTGAACTAGTTGTATTAAAATCTATGGCCGGCGGATCATCATTATCGATAATAGTGTAGGTGTGAACATCGTCAGATCCTAGTGTGGCATTTGATGGATCTGATAATGTAACAATAACGGTCTCATTTACTTCGTCAAGATTATCGTCTGATATACTACCAATTGTAAGTGCCCCTGACGTAGATCCAGGACTGATTGTTAATGTCCCGCTGGATAAAATGAAATTGTAGTCAACACCAGAGTCACTTGCTGTTCCAGACACATCATAATCAACGGTGACGGTCTTAGATGATACTGCAGATAAATCGAGATCAATTGTTGCGGATGAAACAGACTCAGCTCCACTTGATGTTGCTAAATTAAAGTCTATAACAGGTGCGCTGTCGTTATCGGTAATTGTATAAGTGTGCGTGTCATCTGACCCCAAGGAGGCGTTTGTTGGGCTCGACAATGTAACAATAACCGTTTCATCAACTTCATCGAGTGTATCGTCAACAATGCTTGCAATAGTGATTGTTCCAGATGTGTCACCTGCTGATATTGTCAATGTGCCATTTGCAAGAGTATAATCGGTGCCGCTACCTGTTGCTGTACCTGTAACTGTGTAGCTTACTGTTACATCCTGCCCTGAAGCTGCTGATAAATCAACCGTGAGGACCTTTGAGCTGACAGATTCAGCACCGTTTGAGCTTGTTGCATTGAAATCAATGGTCGGTAAGCCATCATTATCTGTAATTGTGTAAGTGTGCGTATCATCCGATCCAAGTGTTGCATTCGATGGATTAGAAAGTGTTAAAATAACAGTCTCATTTGCCTCGTCTAATGAGTCATCATCAATACTTGCTATAGTAATGGTTCCGGATGTATTTCCCGCTGATATAGTCAATGTTCCATTTGCAAGTGTGTAGTCGGTACCACCACCTGTTGCGGTCCCTGTCACGGCAAAATCAACTGTTATGTCTTTAGCTGAGGCAGCGGATAGGTCTACTGTAACAGCTTTTGAACTGACAGACTCTGCACCACTTGAGCTTGTGGTATTGAAATCAACGGTTGGTGCGGCGTCATTATCAGTAATGGTATAGGTGTGAGCGTCATCTGATCCAAGCGTTGCATTACTCGGGTTAGACAAAGTAACAATTACTGTTTCATTTACTTCATCCAACGTATCGTCAATAATGCTCGCTATAGTTATCGTAGCGCTTGTACTTCCAGCTGGTATGGTCAAAGTTCCATTAGCTAATGTATAATCAGTACCACTACCCGTCGCTGTCCCAGTGACAGCATAATCTACGGTGACGTCTTGACCTGAGGCCGCCGATAAATCAACCGTCAGAGCTTTTGAGCTTACTGACTCAGCACCACTAGATGCGGTCACATTGAAATCGACAGTTGGGGCGCTATCGTTATCATTTATGGTGTAAGTGTGTGTATCATCAGAACCTAGGCTAGCGTTACTTGGATTTGACAATGTAATAATTACTGTTTCATTTGGTTCATCCAAGACATCGTCGACAATACTAGCAATTGTAATCGTACCTGATGTATCACCTGCTGATATGGTCAACGTTCCATTGACTAGAGTATAGTCAGTGCCACTACCTGTGGCCGTTCCTGTTACAGCATAATCAACTGTTACGTCTTGACCAGAAGCGGCTGAAAGGTCTACCGTTAGGGCTTTTGAGCTTACTGACTCAGCTCCATTTGAACTGGTAGTATTAAAATCAATTGTTGGGGCGCTATCGTTATCAGTAATTGTATATGTGTGGACTTCGTCTGTACCAATTGTTGCGTTTGATGGATTTGATAAGGTTACAATTACGGTTTCGTTTGCCTCATCTAAAGCATCATTTACAATACCTGCAATTGTAATCGTACCTGATGTATCACCTGCTGATATGGTCAACGTTCCATTGGCTAGAGTATAGTCAGTGCCACCTCCAGTCGCTGTGCCAGTGACAGCATAATCAACTGTAACGTCTTGACCTGATTCTGCTGAAAGATCTACTGTTAAAGCAGCTGAACTCACAGACTCAGCACCAGATGAGGAAGTTGTATTAAAGTCAATTGCTGGTGGATCATCGTTATCTGTGATCGTGTGGGTGTATATAATATCACTACCCAAAGTGGCATTTGCAGGATTAGATAAAGTCAAAATAACAGTTTCACTTGCTTCATCAAGTGTATCATCAATTATGCCTGCTATATTTGTTGTACCTGAGATGTTACCAGGATTTATTGTTAATGTTCCGTTTGGTAGAGTATAGTCCGTGCCATTGCCAGTTGCCGTTCCCGTTACAGCATAATCAACGGTTATCACTTTACCTGAAACAGCAGATAATTTTATAGTTACTGTTTTAATTGATACAGACTCAGGGTCAGTTGAACTTGTTGTATGTAATTCAACCGATGGTGCATCATCATTATCAGTGATCGTATATGTATGTGTATCATCACTACCAAGGTTAGCATTTGAAGGACTTGAAAGTGATAAAATTACGGTTTCATTATCCTCATCTAAGGCATCATCGACAATACTTGCAATAGTAATATTACCTGAGGTATTACCCGCTGGTATTGTCAAGGTTCCGTTCGCCAGAGTATAGTCAGTACCACTACCTGTTGCCGTACCAGTTACTGAAAAGTTAACAGTTACATCAGCGCTATGAGATGAAGATAAGTCGACAGTGATAGCAGCAGAAGACGCTGACTCAGCACCTGATGATGATGCGCTATTAAAATCAACAGTTGGAATAGAATTATCAGCAGCGGTATCATTATCTGTAATTGTATAAGTATGAACATCATCCGATCCTAAAGTTGCATTAGATGGATTAGATAGTGTGACAATAACTGTTTCATTACTCTCGGCTGTATTATCATCGACAATACTTGCAATTGTGATCGTACCGGATGTATTACCAGCACTAATCGTTAATGTGCCATTAGCAAGAGTGTAATCTGTTCCACTACCCGTAGCTGTACCAGTCACTGCAAAGTCTACAGTTACATCCTGACCTGAAACAGAAGATAAATCTACAGTTAATGCCTTAGAAGAGACAGACTCAGCACCGTTAGACGTCACAGCATTGAAATCCACTATTGGTGCGTCATCATTATCGGTTATGGTGTAAGTATGGGCGTCATCAGAGCCCAAACTTGCGTTACTTGGGTTTGACAATGTAACAATGACAGTTTCGTTTGCTTCATCCAAAGCGTCATCAACAATGCTGGCTATGGTAATGGTGCCTGCTGTACTACCAGCAGGAATTGTGAGTGTACCATTGGCAAGGGTGTAATCCGTTCCACTACCTGTGGCCGTTCCTGTTACTGTATAATCAACAGTGATATCCTTAGCTGACTCAGCAGAGACATCAACAGTGATATTTTTTGAGTTTAC
>CACPAS010000039.1 GCA_902632055.1 uncultured OCS116 cluster bacterium
TTATTATTGAGATCGAATATCGGATGGGAAAAAGTAATCTCTTTATGTATACTCTTATCTTTAATCCTTTTTTCTGGATTTAAAGTTAAGAAAAAATTTGTTTGGGTATTAAGTTTTTGGATGTTATTAAGCCAATACGTCATTGAAAGGCTCATGTTTCTGGATTTTATTTTTCGCGTATAATTCCAGCTAGACCACAACTCCTTATTGAGAGGCATCTGATTTGGATCTGAGTGAAGATAACCGATATTTTTCTGGTATTTGAAATTTCCTAGGAGGTCTGCAAGGTTCTTGTCACAACCTTCTATTAATTCTTTACTATCTTGGGCCTGCGCTGCAAGAACAATTTTATTAAAAATTAAGCTTTCGCCACTATTATCGGTGATTTTGTATCTATTACCCAATTTTTCAATTTTCACAATATCTGAATTAATCTTTTTTTCAAAAGTTGATGATTTAATAATCGCATCTACATATTTTTTACTGCCACCGTTTACTGAAGACCAAACCGGTCGATTTTTTAGCTTGAATAGCCCGTGGTTAATAAAGAAATTTACAAAATCATGTGCTGGGTATTCAAGCATTTTTTTGGGATCGCAAGACCAAATAGCACTGCACATTGGAATAATATGATTATCAATAAAAAAAGTTGGGTAATTCTCTGACCTCAGAAAATCATTCAGTGTAGTTGATTTTTTATATTTCTTAATTGATAGCTCAGCTTTTGAGTAGAATTTAATTATTGCAAATAATTGCTTCCAGTGTTTTTTGTTCAAAATATTTGATTTTTGTCCAAAATAACCTCTCAATCCCGAGCCTGAATATTCATAATTCAGAAATTCATTTGACATAGCAAAACTCATATCAGATGTATGTCTATCAACATTTAGTTGCTCAAAAAATTTCATTAGATTCGGATAGCTAGCTTTATTGAAAACCATGAACCCGACATCGACAGATACGCTCGCTCCATTCACGTCCATTAGTGAGATTGTATGGGCGTGACCGCCAAGATAACTATTTTTTTCATATAGAGTTACATCTCTATATTTTGATAGATGCCACACTGCGGACAAGCCAGATATGCCACCTCCAATAACCGCTATTTTCTCAGACAAAGTCACACCTATAGGACGTAAAAAAATGATCTTAACGGTAGTTGTATACGTTAAATATTTAGATTACAATTGATAATGAAATGACAAAGTACTTTCTAACATATTTTATCGTTCTGATTATTTTTCTTGCCATAGATGCTATCTGGCTTGGATTTATTGCAAGAAAATTTTATGTAAATCACATTGGTTACATCCTAGCTGACAAACCAAACTTTCTCGCTGCAGCAGTGTTCTACTCCATATATGTTATTGGCATTATTATTTTTTCTACAATCCCAGCCCTCAAAGATGGTCTTGGTACAACTGCATTGATATATGGATGTCTTTTTGGATTTTTTGCATATTTAACATATGACATGACAAACTATAGTACTTTGAAAGATTGGCCTCTCCAAGTATCCCTTATCGATACAGCATGGGGTACATTTGTAACTGGTATTTCGTCATACCTTGGATATCACATATCTAAATCTTGGGTCACATTCTAGTCACAAGATAATTTTACTTGCCTGTGTACAAAAGTATTGGGACTAATAATATACTCCTAACCTGTGAAATAATATTTTAAAATTTGAACAATGATGTATTATTCACATTATGGGACTTTAACCTTTATATTTAGGGAGATTTTGAATGGATTATGACATACCAATGAAGCCATATGGCCCTACGGCAGGGAGGGATCATATTGATGATAAACCACGACCAAAAACAAAAACGGTAGACTTTCACATTCACATGAGAATTCTAGATGCAGATAAATTAGTCGGCGATAGAATTCCCGATGACTCAAAGGTTCAATATAGATTTGCAAGTAAAGCTTCAAAAGAGCAAACACTCAAACATCACTCAGAAAGAATGCCTTTTTTGACTGATATGAATTATAGATTACCAGATATGAAAAAAATGCAAGTGGATATAGCTGCACTATCCTGTGCCCCAAGGCAATTTTACTATTCTACCGAACCATCTCTTGGACATGAATCAAGTCAAATCGTCAATGATGGGATACATAAAGCGGTAATTGAAAATAATACGACGCATGTTGGACTTGGAACGGTTCCACTACAAGATACAGATTTGGCAATAAAAGAGCTCAAAAGGTGTATTAATGAATTAGGTTTCAAAGGTCTTCAAATTGGAGCTAGAATAAAAGAAGATGAAGAGCTTTCCTCCGAACGATTATATCCATTCTGGGAAGCTGTTCAGGAACTAAATGTGCCAATGCTCATACACCCCTCCTCATTTTCAAGTCCAAGACTATCAAACTATCACATGATGAATATTATAGGAAATCCATTAGACACTACAGTGGGTGTTCATTATCTTATTTTTGGTGGAGTTTTAGAAAAATTTCCAAATTTGAAATTTGTTTTGAGTCATGGTGGCGCATTCACATCTCATTATTTTGCAAGAATGGACCATGCCTATGGCGCAAGACCGGATTGTCGCGAGGATATTCATCGTAAGCCAAGTTATTATCTATCAAAGTTCTATTTTGATACGCTTGTATTTTCAATAGAGCAGCTATCCTACTTAATCAGTAATTTTGGCTCGGACCATATTTTATTAGGTACCGATTATCCATTTGATATGGCTGAATTTAATCCTGTTGAACATGTTTACCAAGTGCCTGATCTCAGCGAAGGTGATAGAGAAAAAATTTGCGGCCTAAACGCACTAAAACTTATGGGAATTGATGAAGCTTACTTTACTAGGTAATTAAAACAGGGTGTGGTTTTATAGCCAATCCTGATCAAATATTTTATCACCATGCTCATCTATAATGATCCTAGCCTTCCTCTCAATACATTCTATAGCGTCATCTTTTTTACTGAAAGTGTCAGTCCTAATGAAATAAGCATTCATTTTAATA
>CACPAS010000040.1 GCA_902632055.1 uncultured OCS116 cluster bacterium
AGCCTGAATGATAAGACTATTTTCATTTGTTATTTTTATAATTTCATTGATTGATAATGAATAGGTATTTTCCGGCTTCAACAGGATGAGAAGCATAAATATTACAGTTTTTTTGAAAATATTATTCATATTTTTAATATATCAGTATTTTAAACAAAAGGAATAGCACTTAAGTGGGTTAAAAAGCAAACTCACTTTTACGGATAAAGTCTTTTGAAATGTATGGAACAGTTATTTCAAAGTGATTAATTTGGTTCATAAACGCTCCAGCTTTTTTATAAATAACCATGTTACCAATTTGTCCTACCCTTTTTATTGTGACAACTCTTCCGCCATCTTTCACTTGATCATTTATTAATTGGGGTACAAAATCTACAGATCCATTAATAAAAATTGCGTCAAAAGGATCCTTCTTCTTCAGACCATCTTTGAGGCTTCCTTGATGTATTTGCACATTTTCAATGCCGAGCTTCTTTATATTATCTTTTGCTATTTCAACCAATTCATCATGCTGCTCAAGTGCATCAACTGTTGCACAAATTTTTGATAAGATCGCAGATGAGTACCCTGTCAAACACCCAATATCAAGAACATTTTCGTTTTCCTTGATATCAGCAATTTGTATCATTTTTGCTAAAACTGCCGCTGATAAGTAAAATCTATTTTCAAATTTTTTCTTCTGATTTAGAAATAAAATATTATCTGCATAAATTGTCGATTCTATTATAAATTGGCTGAAGTTCTCACGAGGTACTGATGCAAATGCATCTAAAATTACAGGGTTTGTCACTGCAAATGGCTTTATTTGGTTGTTAACCATATTTATGCGCATGCTATTAAAATCTGTCATTGAGTTCCGGTAAGCTAAAATTATAATTAAGATTTATATATTTTTTTTTAATCTTAAACAATGATAAATATATGATTTAATTAGATAATAACAAGGTGAATAATAGAAGATCTGATAAAGATTTTTTATTTGTGTAGAACATATTTTTATATTAGTTTGAAATCAGATTTGAGGGCCACGTGGCCGAACGGTTAGGCGCGGGTCTGCAAAACCCTTTAATCCGGTTCGACTCCGGACGTGGCCTCCAATTTGTAATTGCATTTATAGGATATAAAAACTATAAATACATTATTCCGGAGTAGCTCAGTGGTAGAGCAGTTGACTGTTAATCAATTGGTCGGGGGTTCGAATCCCTCCTCCGGAGCCATTTTTTTTCAATAACATGATTATTTTAGATCAACATAGCTGTAAATTTCTTGTTGGCATGTAGGGAAAATATCATATGATTTACAATTTAGTTTTTATATTTCTTTTTTTTCTAAATTTTAATGCCGTTGCGCATGATTATCTTCAATATCAAGCAATTGATGGATATAATTGTGATAGGGCATCTGATATAAACCTTACGGATCAATGTCGGCAAAGTAGAAAATGGACTGAACCATACAATGGAATATTATACGATGGTCACATACACCCACAAGGTACTAAAAATATTGATAAATATACTGAAGAGTTGAGGCACAATAAATATGAGCTTATTGTAATTGCGGATACTCCTAATGGATACAAAAGCTATCTCAAAGGAGATGAAAAACGTCAAAAAAAACTTAAAAAAATCACAAAACTTTTTAACACAAAGGTTTTATGTGGAGGTCATGTCCCCGGACTTATTCAAAAGGGTAAATTTGATCTTACTCAAGATTACTTAGATAGAACTATTTCTAAGATAGAAACAGGAATATGTATAGGTTTTGGTGAGATTGGTATCCAACATTTTGATAAATCTTGTGGGAACGAGAAGACAATTAATACTGCTGGCAGACAGTCTGAGTTGATTTTGGATAAAAATAACGAGATATTTCTCAAGATGTATGATTATGCCAACAAAAATAGTCTTTTAATGGACATTCACTATGAACCTGCTAGATGTCAGGAAAGCCCAAACACCAATGAATCGGTAGATTACTTTAAAGATGTTTGTCGCAAATACCCAAACATTAAATTATCTCTTGCTCATACTGGTATGATTACTTCACTAAAACTTGAGGAACTTATGACCACGTGCCCCAATATATATTCATCTATAAAACCAATAATGAAGCCGTCTGGTTGGGTAAACTTAGAACCTCCCAATAACGTCTCTAACGAATTTTTCGAAGATTGGGCATTATTATTTGAAAAATATCCAAGTAGATTTTATTTAGGTTCTGATTGGAAAGAAAATCATAGGTATTATGATATCACTTTAACAGAACATACTGACAATCTTAGACACTTAATAGGGAGTTTAAATAAGGAGACACAGGAAGCTATTGCTTTTAAAACAGCAAAAGAGTTATTTAATGTGCACTAAGAAAAATTTATCAGATCTCGACTCC
>CACPAS010000041.1 GCA_902632055.1 uncultured OCS116 cluster bacterium
ACATCTTGGTATCACATTCTATCGGGAAACTTGATTGAATAAATATAAAATACTGTATATTTAACTAATTGTATTTCTTATGAGTAGTCTCAAAATATCCTTCAAGTCAGAGAGTTATTCATTAAAAGATAGTTTTACGATATCCAGAGGCGCAAAAAAATCAGCTGAAGTAATAACGGTTCGAATTTCTGATCATAATCATTCCGGTATTGGCGAGTGTGCGCCAAACTTGCGGTATGGACAGACTATCAGTGGAGAGTTGAATAAATTGCAGGCCATGACGCAAGCATTAGAGAATTCCAGCAATGGTTTTGAGAGAGTATTTATAAATAAATTCTTCAGCCCAAGCCCAGCCCGATCGGCGATTGATATCGCTCTGTGGGATCTTGAATTAAAAAAAATGAGAGAATCTATATGGTCGTTAAATAAAATCAAAAAGCCAGATGTATTACCTACCATGATAACTTTGGATGCATCAAGTATTGAGAACAATCTAAAAACTGCCCGTATATACATTGATTGCAAGATATTTAAAATAAAGTTTAAGGGGGATAGCACAGATATAGACAGACTTGTGAAAATTAGAGAGCAATTTCCAAAAAAAAGACTTCTGATAGACGCAAATGAGTCAATATCGCCGTCCAAAATAAGTGAATACATTAATTACTGCGAGAGATTTAATGTTGAAGTTTTAGAGCAGCCCATGAGGCCAGAATTTGATAACTTACTCAGTGCAATAAAAACAAAAACTATATTATGTGCAGATGAGTCTTGCTCCAGTCTAAAAGACATAGAAGCAATTGAGAAGTACTATGATGCGGTTAACATAAAGCTTGATAAAGCTGGTGGCTTGACAGAAGCTCTAATTATGCAGGAAAGTGCAATTAGTAAAGGAATGAAAACAATGAGTGGCTGTATGCTCTGCACATCTATTGGGATAGCTGCGTCACAAATTATTGCTGCTAAGGCAGATTACATTGATCATGATGCCCCTCTTTTCCTAGAGCAAGATCGAAGAAATAAAATTGATTATTCAAAGGGTAATATGAATATTGCAAACTCAGTTTTGTGGGGATAAATGAATAATATTTTGAAAAATTTAATTTATGACCGAAATGCATTACCAACAAGAGAAACCATAATCAATTCATCTCTTATCAGCAGAAATTATAACTTTGAAAGTTATTTCCTGCAAACATCAAAAAGGAAATACTTTCTTAAAATAAACAAAAAAAAAGATGACCAGTGCTTAGTAATCAATAGAATGTACAATGATACGCAATTCAGTTCCTTAACCAAGAGAGAAATTTATTATTATGATCAAAAGATAATATTGATGGAATACTTCGAAGCTGAAAAACTGGAAAAGCAAATTTCTAACCAGCATATTTTTGGCGAAGAAATCGCTAAATTTCATACAAAAAGAAAATCTCAATTTGGATTTCAATATGACACTTATATTGGCTCATTATTACAGGAGAATAAAATGAGTAAGTCATGGAAAGAATTTTTTCTTCACCAGCGCTTTGATTATCTATTCTGCAAAATCAAAAAGGATATGTCAATTTATCCTGAGCTAGTTGATAAAATATTAGCCGTGAGGGGTTATATTGAAAGAAATTTAGATGATCCATCGGAGTCAACACTTATTCATGGTGATATCTGGTCTGGAAATACACTTATAAAAACAGATGGCTTAATAAAGATTATTGATCCCGCATTATTCTATGCAGATAATGAGTACGAGCTAGCTTATATTTATCTCAATGGCACATTTGGCCGTGGTTTTTATGATAGCTACAACCATATTCACCAAATATGTGATGATTTCTGGCAGTTCAAATTATATATTTATCAAATCATTCCCTTAATGCAATATGCACTGCTTGATGGGCCAATTTACATTAAAGAAATTGAAAAAATATGTAATTTCCTAATCAAACGAGAGAATTTAAAATATTAATTTTTCTTCAAATATACCCCAAGTGAACTATAATAAACAAATTGAAAAATTTAGGAGGTATCTATTTTAAATGAAAAATCCAATAATCAAATCATTGGTGATCATTCTTTTTGCTGTGTGCTCATTTAGTAATACGAGCAGCCCTGCTGAAAAAAATATACAAAAATGCACTGAATTCAGCAGTATTGGTCTGCACGCGCCCGCTATAGAACAATGCCAAAAAGCAATAAGTGACGGAGTAGATAGCGAGAAAGAATTTGAATTGTTGTACTATCTTGCAAACTCTTACTCGTCAATTAACAAAAACATGATGGCTGGAGAGATTATGAACACTCTTC
>CACPAS010000042.1 GCA_902632055.1 uncultured OCS116 cluster bacterium
AGCCCATTCTTTATCTCAAACTCAGTTTGTTTTTCAAAAGATTTGAAACCATGCAGTTTAATTTTTTTTAATTCCATTTCGGAATAGATCCTCCTAAATGCCTTTGTGTAAATCTAATATTTTTTCTATTTCTGATTTAAAGTATGAATATGGTTTGTTTCCAGATATCACCTTACCATTTATAATAAATGATGGCGTAGAGTTTATCTGGAACTCTTTTACAGCATTTTCTTTTTGCATAATTAGTTGGTCTAATAATCCTTGATTATTTAGACACTGGTCAAAATCTTCGCTGCTCAGGCCTGCTTGCTTTGAGAGATTTTTTAATTCAGTAATTGCGTTATCGGAGTACCATTTATTTCTATTCTGAAATAGAATATCAATAAAGGCGAGAGATATACTATTATCGACACAACGCGCTAACATTGAGGTTGCCATTGAGAGTTTATCTAGTGGGAACTCTCTGAATATAAATTTAACCTGACCCTTTTCAATGTAATCTTCTTTGAGGTCGGGGTATGTTTCTGTATGGAAATCAGCACAATGCGAGCAGGTCATCGAGGCGTACTCTATGATTGTTATTGGTGCATTATCATCTCCGATTGATAATTCCTGAAGCGATGCTTCTGTTACAGGCAGGTTTGATTTATTTATACCTGTATCTTCCATAAATAGGTAATGTGTTTCAGAATATTCATTTGTATAGGTATTAATAGAAAAATAAAATGTGCTAACACAAAAAGTTAGTCCCAAAAATAATAATATTATCTTATTCCTTTTCATTTATTTTTTTCTCCTTGATGTTTTTTCCAAGCTTGGCTATTGCGTCTTCAAGCGTTTCGCTTTTTTCAAATTGAGCTTCATTAGTGGTTCGGATTATCCGTTGTGAGTCCAAATTATTGACAGCGTTATTTTTATAATTCATTTTTTTTTGGTCAGCTTTCTTTTTGATCACAAGATCTGAAATAAAATTTTGACCGTATATCTCATTTATTCTCTTAATTATAGAATTACGACTATATTGTACTTCCAGTGCGCTAGATCCGGATACCTCTAAGTGTAATTTTCTGTATATTTTTTTCTCGCCATCTATCAATCTATATTCAGTTGCTATTTTTTTTGGACTAATTTGGTCCTGGTACTCATCTTCAAAAACTTGATTCCACATCATTGATAGTTCGTCAACTTTAACCCCATATTTTCTTTTTAGCGGTGTTATTATTGGCTCAATAAAGTTACTTATATGTAATCTTGAGTTATGCTTGGCTCCTAGATTATACATATTATCTTGTTTAGACATTGGGTTACCATTTCTATTTATTATTTATTATATTATTATTAATTACAGCAATGTACAAACCAAACGATATAACATACCCACTAATTTCGTGGTATAAGTCAAATAAGAGAGATCTTCCTTGGAGATATGGGTTTAACCATAAAAATTCTCCTTATAGGATCCTTGTAAGTGAATTTATGCTCCAGCAAACAACTGTTGCAACTGTTCTAAATTATTACGATAGATTTATAGAAAGGTGGCCAAGGAATGAGGATCTATCGAATGCAACAGAAGATGAAGTATTGGAGATGTGGTCTGGATTAGGATATTATTCAAGAGGTATAAATTTATTAAAAACTTCAAAAATCATTTCTCGTGATTTCGCAAATCAGATACCAAAAAACATTGATATTTTAAAAACACTTCCAGGCATAGGGGAGTACATGTCATCTGCTATCGCATCCATCGCATATAATTTACCCTCGAAAGCTGTGGATACTAATATTCAAAGGGTAATAACACGATATTTTCAACTAGATTTTCACAACCAGACTAGTAATCGAAAGAGCGTCCAAGATAATGTTGCATTACTGACCAGCAATGATTCTCCTAGAGATACTATCCAAGGTTTAATGGATTTAGGGTCATCATTATGCACCCCAAAAAAACCAAATTGTGATTGGTGCCCTCTGAAATCGGGTTGTCACTCACATAAAAATGGTACATTTGAGTTTGCATTAAAAAAAATAAAAAAAATAATTCCCCAAAAATACGGGCATGTCTATTTGGTTGAGAGGTCTGATGGATCATATCTCCTTGAAAAGAGAGCTGAAAACGGACTCTTGGCAAAAACTTACCAATTTCCAACAACTGATTGGAGCGAAGAAAAGCTATCATCAAATAATCTAGAGGCGTATCAAGAAATGAATGTTGTTGGGACAGTCAAGCATAGATTTTCACATTTTTCAT